>NZ_JAMQGP010000001.1:341821-683642 GCF_023703465.1 Echinimonas agarilytica
CGTTTGGCAGAACAAGATATTGTAGGGTCCGTCGCGTGGTCGATGGCGCTGCATCGTACCGGTGTTCTGACACAAGTAGAACAGCAACAACTTCAAGCAGCATTGGAAGAATTGCTGGTTGAAGTACAACAAGATCCAGACCAAATTCTACAATCGGATGCGGAAGATATTCACTCTTGGGTGGAAGGTAAACTGATTGGAAAAGTGGGTGATTTAGGTAAAAAATTGCACACTGGCCGGAGCCGTAACGACCAAGTCGCCACTGACCTGAAATTGTGGTGTAAAGAGCAAGGCGAAGAAATCTACGCAGCGCTGGTTAAGTTGCAAGAAGCATTAGTGACACTGGCAGGCCGCGAGCAAAGTACCGTTTTGCCGGGCTACACGCATTTACAGCGCGCTCAGCCTCTGACATTTGGTCATTGGTGTTTGGCCTATGTCGAGATGTTTGATCGTGATATTGGACGTATCAAAGATGCGATGCATCGCCTTGATACGTGTCCGTTAGGTTCAGGGGCATTGGCGGGAACAGCGTATCCAATCGACCGTAACGAATTAGCCACATCACTGGGATTTCGAGCGGCGACGCTCAACAGTCTCGATGCGGTGTCTGATCGCGACCACGTGTTAGAAATGATTTTTGCTGCAAGTACTTCGATGTTGCACTTAAGCCGCATGGCTGAAGATTTGATCTTCTACAACTCCGGAGAAGCTGGCTTTATCGAATTGGATGATGCTGTGACTTCTGGTTCTTCTCTGATGCCTCAGAAAAAGAACCCAGACGCACTTGAACTCATTCGCGGTAAAACAGGGCGTGTTGTGGCCTCATTGACAGGCTTGATGGTTACCATCAAGGCACTGCCAATGGCTTACAACAAAGATATGCAAGAAGATAAAGAAGGCTTATTCGACGCTGTTGATACGTGGTTGGCATGTTTAGACATGGCGGCACTTTGCCTAAAAGATCTGAAGGTAAACCAAGACGCAACGTTAGAAGCTGCCAAGCAAGGTTACTCAAATGCGACAGAGCTTGCTGATTACTTGGTTGCCAAAGGGTTACCGTTCCGTGAAGCTCATCATGTGGTGGGTGAAGTAGTGGTCAATGCGATTGCGCAAAAGCGTGCCCTTGAAGAGTTTGAACTTGCTGATTTACAAAAATATAGCCCGTTGATTGAACAAGATGTGTTTGAACACCTTACAATCGAAGCGTGTTTGGCCAAACGTGAAGTTCTAGGTGGCACCTCCAGAGCGAGTGTTGAATCAGCCTTAAATGGCAAGTCAGAATATGAGATTCAACAAGGCCAGGCCCTAGGTGGTACTTCGGTGGGGCAAGTGGGGTACGCGTTAGGCCAAGTGCAACAGCGTTTGAATGCTCAAAAAGCGGAAGTTTTAAGTGTACGTTCGGCTCGTTTGTCAGACATGGATGACATTGATGCCATCGTGACTCACTGGGCCCGTGAGGGCGAAACTTTACCGCGTAGCCGCGATGATTTGCTTCGCAGTATCTTAGATTTTGCGGTCGCAGAAATTGACAATGACGTGGTGGGTTGTGCTTCGCTGTATATCTATGGAACCGGCCTTGCCGAAATCCGTAGTTTAGGCGTGAATCACGACAAGCATGGCCAAGGCCAGGGAAAAGCATTGGTGCAATTTATGTTGCAACGCGCCAAAGAGCTTGAGCTGAAGCGCTTGATTGTTCTGACACGTGTACCAGACTTTTTTGAGAAGCTTGGGTTTGGATACACCAGCAAAGACCAACTACCTGAAAAAGTCATGAAGGACTGCGATATTTGTCCGAAGAAGCATGCCTGCGATGAAGTCGCTATGGAATACTTCCTGTAAATATGACCTTCCTAGCAGGCTAAAGTTATTAGCCTGCTGACTCTTCCTTCAAAATTTCATACCATCTTCATACCCCAACCTAATCGGTGTATCGAATGCGTAAGATCATAAACCAGCCATTCCCTGTATTGAGCGGTGTTGATCCCACAATCCGTCGGCGTGTGATTCGCTTGGCGGCCTCTCGCATCGTGTACTGGAAAGATCCCTACATCGCAGGTCATTGGTTCGTCTCTGGTCTGGTGATGCTCATGCTATGCTCGGTATTAACAACCCTATCAGCGCTGAATTTTGTCACTTGGTTTGGCCTTTTTGTTCTACCTTGGTCTGTCATTGTGGACATGATGTTGGTACCACATTACGCCGAAAAAATTGAGCCGCTGCTGGCCGATGCGCTTAAAGATGTCGCGCACTTTAATGTCATTGACTAAATTCGCATGCTAGGCTCATAAGAGTCTGTTTAAGGTAAATAATGCAAGGACGCTTGAGTGAAAGAATCTCCTTTTAATAAACCCCGCGTGTGGTGGCTTGTCGGCATGTTATTGCTGGCAGTTTATGCCTGTTACGTGCTGGTGACTCCTTATTTAGAGCCCATTATATTAGCTATTCTTTTTGGCTTAATGATGGTTCCGATGAACGTTTGGTTAACCCGTAAACTTGGCGATAGCCCTAACCTGGCTGCGGTTCTGAGCTGCATCATCGTTACATTTGTCATATTACTCCCAGCCTTTGGCGTGGTTGCTGCGATCATTCAACAAGGCATTTCATACACCATTGATCTGAAAAGTTGGGTTGATAGCGGGGGGATTGAAACAGTTCTGAGTCATCCTTGGGTGAGTATTATCAAAGCTAAATTGGCCGTGATCCTGCCGGATGATTTACTTGAGAATGACAATATCCGCACGCAAATTATGTCTGTTGCAACCAACGCTGGAAAAGGCTTTGTTGGCGTATCTACCGGCGTGTTGGGCAGCATTACTCACTTTGTGGTTCAGATGTTATTGATGTTGTTCGTGCTGTTTTTTGTGCTTCGTGATCACGACAAATTGGTGGACTTTGTTCGGCATGCTTTACCGCTCTCTCGATCTCAAGAAGATGCTTTGATTGATGAGATTCAAGCGGTTTCTAAATCTGCACTGTTAGGCACAGTGCTGACGGCTTTAACGCAGGGCGCAATTGGGGGATTTGCTATGTGGCTGGCAGGCTTTCCCGGCCTGTTCTGGGGGACGATGATGGCATTCGCTTCGTTGATCCCTGTGGTGGGCACTGCGCTTATATGGTTGCCTGCCGCTATATTCTTACTCATCGACGGTGATACCGGCTGGGGCATCTTTCTCATTGTTTGGGGCGTTGTTGTAGTAGGAAGCATCGACAACTTTGTGCGTCCTATGTTCATGCAAGGCGCAGGCTCAATGAATACCGTTGTGATTTTCTTCTCGTTACTGGGCGGGCTGCATGTCTTCGGCTTGATGGGGTTGTTGTACGGGCCGCTTATTTTCGCCATCACCTTGGTGCTATTTCACCTCTATGAAACAGAGTGTAAGCACTTTTTAGACCGTCAGGACAACACATAGCGGCGATCAAAGGGGAAACAAAAAAGGCGGCTATAGCCGCCTTTTTTAGTTCTGATACAGCCTATGTTACTTCAACACGCCTGCAATTCCAGTACAGAGAGCATCCATATTGGCTAATGTCATGCCGGCGACACTAATACGACCAGAACCTACAATATAAACTGCGTAGTCTTCACGCAATTTAGTCACTTGATCAGGCGTTAAACCTGAGAACGAAAACATACCGTTTTGGCGTTCAATGAAGCTAAAGTCACCTTCGACACCTTTGTCTGCCAATGTGGCGACGAACAGGCCACGCATCTTGTGGATGCGAACTCGCATTTCTGCCACTTCAGCAACCCATTGGGTGTACAGGTCATCGTTGCCCAAAATAGTGCTGACCACTTTAGCACCGTGAGCTGGCGGGTTTGAATACATGCTGCGAATGCCGACTTTAACTTGACTGAATGCGCTATCGGCTACGTCACTTGATTTTGCAACCAAGGTAAATGCACCCGTACGTTCATTATACAAACCAAAGTTTTTAGAGAACGAAGATGCAATCAGTAATTCGTCGTGATTTTGCAAGAAGGTGCGAAGGCCTTGGGCATCTTCTTCAATGCCTACAGCAAAGCCTTGGTATGCAAAGTCGAACAACGGCAACCAACCTTGAGTGGCAGACATGTCAGCCAAAATCTTCCACTGTTCGCTTGTTGGGTCAATGCCCGTTGGGTTGTGGCAGCAGCCGTGGAATAACACCAAGTCGCCTGCTTCAGCGGACTTGAGTGATTCAACCATTGCATCAAAGTCTAAATCTTTGGTTTCAGCATTGTAATAAGTGTACTGGGCCACTTCTAAGCCTGCCGCTTTGAATACAGCGCCGTGGTTCGCCCACGTTGGGTTGCTGACCCAAATCTTAGTGCGATTCAGATGAGACACTGCAAAGTCGGCTGCAATACGAAGAGCGCCTGTTCCACCCGGCGCTTGCGCTGTACGTGCACGGTTGTTGGCAATAATTGCACTATCTGCACCGAATAATAACTTTTGTACGTGCGCGCCATATTCTGGCAAACCTTGAATACCAAGGTAAGACTTTGTTTTTTCGCTTTCGAGCAACAGAGCCTCGGCACGTTTTACCGATGCAAGAATAGGTGTTGTTCCTGCTTCATCTTTATAAACGCCAACACCTAAATTAATTTTGGTGCTGCGCGCGTCTGCAGAAAATGCATCTGTAAGACCTAAAATTGGGTCTGCGGGGGCAAGGGGGACCGATTCAAACATAGCGGTTTATTACTCCTTTTGAGTAAGGGAAGGGGTGACATCAGGGCGTTAATAAAACAACCGATTTATACCATTAAGAGGCGGCTTCTCGAAAGCAGAAACTGCATATATATTCAGCTTTTTCTTAATCTGCACGATGACAAGATTTTTAATAGTTAATATGTTAAAAAAGTACTGATAATAATCGGTATGGTTGATGAGTATGAATTTAAGAGATTTAGAATATTTAAGTGCGTTGTATGACGAGCGCCACTTTCGAAAAGCGGCTGAGCGCTGCTTTGTGAGTCAGCCCACATTGAGTGGCCAGATTCGTAAATTGGAAGATGAATTAAATATAACCCTCATTGAGAGAGATACCCGTAATGTCATGTTTACCAGTGCAGGCGAATCGATTGTTAATCGCGCTCGGCGAGTGCTCGATGAAGTAAAGTCCCTTAAAGATACGGCGCAGTCATTTCGGGATCCGATGTCGGGAGATTTGCGTGTGGGGCTGATCCCAACCGTTGCTCCGTACTTACTACCAAAAATGATGCCTGCGCTATTTAGTGAATGCCCCAATATCAAATGGCAGCTCGAAGAGCAGCAAACTAATGTGCTACTCAATCAACTTAAAGAAGGACAAATTGATGCGCTTATTTTAGCCTGGCTGCCTGAAATGGAGGGCCTTGGTCATATCTCTTTGTATGATGAGCCTTTGTACCTAGCCTCGGCTTCAGGTCATGAGTTGATGTCTCGCGATTGCGTTGAATTAGACGAACTTGATGGACAAATGGTGCTAATGCTTGAGGATGGTCACTGCCTTCGTGATCAGGCCATGGGTTATTGCTTTAGTGCAGGGGCGAAAGAAGACGGAACCTTCCGCGCAACGAGTCTTGAAACCTTGCGCCATATGGTTGCAACTGGACGAGGTGTCACCTTGATGCCATATTTAGCGATAGAACAAAACACGCAAGCCAGTGACATGTTGTCTTATAGGCCGTTCAGTGATCCTCAGCCGGCTCGCGAGATTGCTTTGGTGTATCGCAGAGGTACGAGCCGGATAAGAACACTTCAGGCAATTGCTAATGTCATTAAGCAAAGTGTGACCATGCCGACAGCTTGATTGCTCCTTACTTGCAATGTGAGCGAAGTCAGGCGATACAAGTAGGGTACTGAAAGCGAGGAAACGCTATGATTACTCAGGGTGAAAAGCGCAACTTTATCCGCATGGCAGTTGATGCCGAAGTAACAATAAAACGTTTGAATGGCAGCGGCCTTTTAGTGGGACGCTGTATTAATTTAAGTGCAACAGGCTTGCTGGCCGAAGTCACCGAAAGACTCTCGGTGGGTGAATCCGTGGAGCTGTTTATTGCGTCGACCAGTGAAGGCGTGCGACCATTAGAAGCAAGCGCGACTGTGCAGCGAGTTGAAGCGAATGACACAGATATGTATGAAATTGGGTTAGTGATCACCAACTACATTTAGCGCGCTAAATATAATTGGAGAGGTCGAGGCCAAAGGTCTCGGCTTTCTCCGCACTAATAATTGAGTCATTGGCAGTGGCGTGTGCGAGATTCAGAAACTCCACTTTTATGTGGCGGTTGTGCTTTGCGCTGTAGATTAGTTTCACGATAGGTTTGGTTGGCATCTTTTCGTTGAGTTCTGAAACAATGCCTAGACGGCCACTTTTCAATTGCACCAACGTCCCCATTGGATAAACGTGCACACATCGAATAAATGAGTCCACCAGATCGCTGTCGAGCTTTTCTGGCGTCATGCTTCTGATAATGCTCAGTGCCGCGGTTGGAAGCATTGCCTTTTTATAAACCCGCTCTCCGGTCAGTGCATCAAAAATATCAACAATACTTGCCATTCTTCCGTAAGGGCTGATGTCAGCGCTGGTTAAATGGTGAGGATAGCCTGCACCATTGAGTTGTTCATGATGCTGTATCATCACTTGCACTGTGATATCTGGTAGCTTCACATCACTTTCAGTAATAATTGATTGGCCGTGCAGTACATGCTGCTTGATGACTTGAAATTCTTCAGAGGTTAGCCGTGCAGGTTTGTTGAGTATTGCTTCGGGGATGCGTATTTTGCCAATGTCGTGCAATAACCCGCCCAATACCAAATCGCTAATTGTGCTTTCATCTAGGCGTAGAAAACGTCCAAATACACCTAGTAAGATCCCTACATTTAAACTGTGCTCTAACAAGTATTCATCTTTCTGACGAATACGGGTCATCATGGTTAACGCTTGTGGATTGCGAAAAACCGAGTCAATTAAGCCTTCACTGAGTTCCTTAAATGCAGACACATCAAGGTTATGACCTTGCTCCAAATCGTCGAATGAGCGCTTTTGAAGCTGTTTTGCCTGTGAATAAAGTACCTTGGCTTTGTCTATTTCTTGAGCCACTGATACGGGGTTGATCTGGTCGTAGCGCGTTTGCTGCTGATACGCACGCAACTGCGGTGCTTCTGGCTTTGAGGTGATGGTTCTTTCTGTATCAATATTCAACCGAAGAACGCCGCGCTCGGTGAGCTGTTGTATGCTCGATTCCGAACTTGCCCATCCTGGTTTTTTCAGCTTGAAATTGTCTGTACATTCCACAATTTCGGTAATGTACATGCCAACTTCTAATTCTGAAATGGATATTGTTTTTATCATACGCAATTAGTGTGGTTCTGCTCGCTTACATAAAAGTTGCCGGTTAAAACAGCTCATCATCATCGGTTACTGGCGTATCTGCGTTTGCATCAGTAAATGGATCGACTGTTGTGCGAGGGGGTTCAGAATATTGGGTTGGCTCTGTGCCTGCGACAAAAAACTCAAATCGAGAGTTGTTGCCGATCTGTTGAGATAATTTTCCACTCGAACGATCTATGCGTACACTGACAATATTGTCTGGCGCTGTAAAGGGCTGAACAGGAATATCCTTCAATGCAACTTCCATAAATTTGATCCAAGCAGGCAAAGCTGTTTTGGCTCCGAACTCGGTACCGATGATCTGTTCTTTATTTAGGTTGTTGTTGTACTTTGTTGAGCCCAACTTGCGCTTATGGTCATCAAACCCAATCCATGAAGTCGCAACAATTGAGGGCTGGAAACCACTAAACCAAGCGTCTTTGGCGTCATTTGTTGTGCCTGTTTTTCCTGCTATATCATGGCGCTTCAAAGCACGAGCAGCACGCCAGCCGGTGCCATTCCAGCCTGTACCTGCGGACCAGTTACCACCACCCCAGATCGCGCTGTTCATGGCCTGAGTCACCAAAAATGTGTTCGGTGTTGGAATGACATGAGGTGCTCGATTGGCTTCATCCACAGGGTATGCAGGGCAAAGCGCGAACAAGTCGGCGGGCTCATCAACGAGTGCATCCAACTCTTCTTGAGCAGAAACTCGTTCTTCATCGATTTTTTCGCACTCAGGGCAAGCCACAAGAGGTTGGTGATGGAAGATTCGATTACCGTGCTGATCTTCCACTTCTTCGATCAGATGATTTTTTACTTGGTAACCACCGTTGGCAATCATCGAAAAGGCGTTTACTACTTCCATTGGAGTAAAGCTTGCAGAACCCAATGCCAGTGATTCATTGGGAGGAATATCACTCAATGGAAATCCAAATTTCGCCAAATGCTGGCGGACCTTCTCAATACCCACACTGCGAAGCAACCGCACAGACATGACATTTTTCGATTGGGCTAAGCCCAAACGTAAACGCGTGTCACCATCATAGGTGTTGGGAGAATTTTTAGGGCGCCAGGTGACACCCGCAGAAGCGTCCCAATGACTGATAGGAGCGTCAGCAATGAGACTGGCCAGCGTGTAATTTTGAGCAAATGCGGAGGAATAAATGAATGGCTTAATATTCGAACCCATTTGGCGTTTGGCTTGGAACGCACGGTTAAACTGGCTTAGATTAAAACTAAAACCACCGACTAACGCCTGAATTGCACCGTCTTTAGGATCCATTGCGATCAGTGCTGCCGAGGCTTCTGGAAGCTGGGACAACAAGTATTCACCTGATTCGGGAGCAGGCTGAACCATTACCACATCACCGGGTTGAAGTATTTCACCAGCAGTTTTAGGGGCTGGGCCTTGCTTGTCGTCACTAATAAAAGCGCGTGCCCATTTCATGCCATCCCAATTGATGGACGAAAGTTGCCCGGTTTTCAATGCGATGGTGGCGCTCTGTTCGCCGACTTCCTGAACCATTGCAGGGCTCAGAGATTGGTATGACTTAAATTTTTTGAGATATTTTTTGGTTTGAGCCGTATCCCAAGGTGGCGACGGCATTTGTAAAGTGACATTGTCTTCTTCACCCATCAACCAAGGGTTGGCAATGGCTCCTCGATAGCCGTGGCGTTGATCGTAATCCAACAAATTTTGCACAACTGCGTGAATAGCGGCTTGCTGAAGTGTGGAATCGACCGTGGTGTGAACCCTATATCCTTGTGTATAAGCGGCCTCTTCTCCGTATTTTTCAACCATGAATTGGCGCACCATTTCGGCCACGTAAGGCGCGTTCATTTCAACCGCAGGGCCATGATACTTGCCTTGCAACGGAGCAACGGAGGCTTCATCAAATTGCGCTTGAGTGATTGCATTGACAGCAAGCATCCGTGACAAAACAACATTGCGACGCTCAGTTGCGCGTTCGATAGAGTGAATAGGATTCAGTACTGACGGCGCTTTAGGTAAGCCAGCGATCACGGCTATTTCAGGCAAGGTGAGTTCATCCACTGTTTTCCCGAAATAGACTTCGGCAGCTGCCCCCACACCATGAGCGCGGTATCCCAAGGGGATTTTGTTGACGTATAACTCTAGAATTTGATCTTTAGTAAGTAACTGCTCGATACGCCAAGCAAGTAAAATTTCGCGTATCTTGCGGCGGAAAGTTTTATCTCGGGTAAGGTAAAAGTTACGTGCCACCTGCATGGTAATCGTACTTGCACCCTGTCTGCGCTCTCCGGTGGTGACGAGCGATACAAATGCACGCGCAACGCCAATCACGTCGATGCCTGGGTGTTCATAAAATCGAGCGTCTTCGACGGCAAGGAAGGCATCAACCATTTGTTGAGGCACTTGCTCAATTGCTAAGGGGATTCGACGCTTCTCACCAAATTGCGACATCAGCTTACCGTCGCGGCTGTAGACGAGCATTGGCGTTTGAAGTTGAACGTCCTTGAGGGTCGTTACATCAGGAAGATCTCGACTGAAAAACACCGCAACGCCAGCAACAAACATAGTGCCGAGTACGCCAAGGGTTAAAGAAATAGTGATAAGCCAACGAACAAATTTCACAGTTTTGAATCGCTTACGGTAAGGCAAAAGCCATGCTGAATGAGACGCTGAGTATAATGAACTTAAGCGATAAATTACACAAAATAGCGAGGCAGATTAGAACTTGCCGCAAAAGTCCTTGTTTTTTAGCGGTAGTATCACATTATAATCGACCAATAACGTATTGGTAACATTGGAAGTAGTAGCACTTATGCTCGATCGATTGTGGAAACGGATGACTCCCCCGCTGATAGGGCTTGATATCGGCTCTCATTCAGCCAAGGCAGTCATACTTCACCGTGACGGTCAAACGCTCGTTGTTGATGCTGTGGCAACAGTGCCTATTCCTGTCGGTGCGGTTATTGAACACGAAATTCATGATTTTGAAGCCGTGGGTAACGCGCTCAAACCCTTGTTGCTGAAATTTGGCAAAAAGAATAACTTGGTGGCCGCCGCAGTTGCTGGTTCGTCAGTGATCACCAAAATCATCTTCGTCGATGCCGGTGGCAGCGATGCAGATCTCGAAGCACAAATCCAAATTGAAGCCGATCACCTGATTCCATTTCCCTTAGAAGAGGTCAGTCTCGATTTTGAAGTCATGGGCCCCAATGCCACAGATCCAACACGGACTGATATTTTACTCAGTGCTTGCAGAAGTGAGCACGTGGAGTCGAGAATCGCGGCCTTAGAAACCGCAGGCTACACACCCAAGGTGATGGATATTGAAGCGTTTGCGTTAACACGTTCGCTATCGCTCATGCAAAACCAATTACCCGAAGCGTTAGAAGACAAAATCGTTGCAATGGTTGATATTGGCGCGAACATGATGCTGGTTACAATTGTGCGCAATGGCGAAACGATCTACAACCGCGAACAACCTTTTGGTGGTGAGCAATTTAACCAAGCCGTGACGAGTTACTACGGCATGGATGGCGAAACCGTTGAGCAGGCTAAGTTAAACAATACATTGCCCGCCAATTATGATTTTGAAGTGTTAGCTCCCTTTCAAACGCAGTTGGTGCAACAGGTACGTAGAAACTTGCAAATTTTTTCCACTTCTAGTGGCTTTAATCAAATTGATTACCTGTTGTTATCTGGCGGCTGCGCAGCGCTGCCTGGCACGATAGAAATTCTTCGGGAAGAACTTTCAGTTCACGCAATTTTAGCGAACCCATTTGTCGACATGCAGTTTGGATCAGAGGTAGACGCTGATAAACTCAAAGACGCGGCTCAGCAGTATGCATTAGCATGTGGTTTGGCGTTGCGAAGTGAGAGTGCGTTATGACCTCAATTAACCTACTGCCTTGGCGTGAAGAGTTTCGGCAAAAGCAACGCCAAGAATACCTTTCTATTTTACTAGTAGCCTCGGTGGCTGCGGTGTTATTGATGTTAGCGGTGTCATCGTTTTACGGCAGTAAGATTCAAACTCAGCAAGACCGTAATACATACCTGCGCCAAGAAAGCGCTATCCTCGACCAGAAAATCCAACAATTAAACGACCTAAAGCGTCAAAAGCAAGACTTGGAGCAGCGCCTGCAGTTGGTACAAGAGCTTCAGCAAAGCCGTAATTTAGTGACTCAACTTTACAATGTGATGGCAGAAATTGTGCCACCAGGCGTGTATTTAACTCATATCGAGAAATCCGACCGAGAGCTTAAAATTGAAGGGGTCAGCGAATCGAACAACCGCTTAGCAGCGTTAGTTCGAAATATTGATGGGGTGGATTGGCTCGATGAACCGAGTATTCAAACCATCACCATGGATGATATTCGTCCCAAATTATTAAGCCGGTTTGTGATGACGGTACAAATCGTTGAAGCGCCATTGGAAAGCTCTGAGAGTGTGCAAGGAATGGCAAATGCAAATTGATTGGAAAGCAGAATTAGAGCAGCTCAAGCAAGTTGACTTAGACCTCGACAACATGGGGTCTTGGCCAAGACTCGTCAAAGCGGCCTTTGCGAGCATGGTCGCGGCGTTTGCTGCTTTTCTTGTGTATTACTTTGTGATTAGCGATCAGCTGACCGAACTTGAAGCCGAGCGCAATACAGAAGTAGAGCTTCGCCAAGCCTATGAAGTGAAGTTTGGTATTGCGGTCAATGTAGAAGTGTATCGCGAACAACTTAAGGCCATTGAACAACAATTCCAGTCAATGCTTAAGCAGTTGCCCACGCGGCACGAAACGGCCGCTTTGCTAGATGACATGACATTCATTGGAACTGCCAATGGTTTGCGGTTTGATAAGCTTGAATGGCAACCCGAACGCGAGCAAGAAATCTATATTGAGTTACCCATGGAACTCGAAGTGGTAGGGCAATATCATCAGCTTGGCCAGTTCGTGAGCGATGTGGCGGGTCTATCTCGAATTATTAGTTTACATGACTTTCAACTCAAGGCAGTTGAAGATGAAGAGGACATGCTGTCGATGCATGTTCAGGCGCGCACTTACCGCTACAAGGAGTCTGAAAAGTGATAAGACTTTTGGTCGTCGTGCTAAGTGTATGCATGTTATTTGGCTGCGGTGATGACTTAGCAGAGGTGAAGTCATTTGTTCAGCAAGTTCAAGACTCTCGACGCCCTCGGCCTGAACCACTGCCTGAAATTCCCGCTTTTAGTCACGTGCCTTACGTAGCGAAGGCCGTTAGAAGTCCATTTGCTGAACCTGATGCACAGTTGATTGAGGTGCAGGTAGCTGAGCGCAAAGATTGCCTCACACCACAAGCTAAACGCGCAAGACATCCTCTTGAGTCGTATGCAATTGATGACTTGACGATGCGCGGTACACTCGGGCAAGAAAACGAATTATATGCGCTCATTGAAGCTCAAGTTGGAAAGTTGTATCGCGTCAACGTAGGCGATTACCTTGGCTTATTTCATGGCCGAATCACTCATATTTCGCCCCGCCAAATTACCTTAGTGGAATTGGTGCCGGAGGGTGATGGGTGTTGGTCTGAACGTATCAGTAACCTTGAATTAAAAACAGGTTAAACCTCATTTGGGAAGGGAGTAGTAGCACGTGTTGATGAAATGGAGATGGCGCACTTTGCTGGTTCAATTGTGCTGGTTGCCGCTTATTGCAATGGCTAATCCGCAGTTGATAGACGTGCGCTATAACAGCTTAGACGATCAACAATTTGCCTTAGAGTTGGTTTTTGACCAACCCTTCTTGCCGCCATCGACAACAGTGGCGAACTTACCAGAGCAAGTGATTCTCAAGTTTCCTGAAGCGAACTCGGCCATGGCGTTAAGTAGCATTCCTGTGTCTAGCTCAGGCGTGCAACGCGTTAATTTGTTCCAAACCAATGAAGGACTTGCTGTGCATACGTTGGTCGATCGCCTCCGTCCTTATCAAGGTTCGCTTCAAGGGAATAGCTATATTCTTACCTTGGGTGCAGCCGAATCCAATACCAAGAAAGACAGCGGAGCCTATTTAAATCGTATTAGCTCAATCGATTTTCGTCGCGCAGGAGATGAAGGGGGCGAGCTATTGGTCTTCATGGATAATAGCGCCATGGCGGCTGATGTGGGACAAGATGGTAATCGCATTACGCTGTCATTTTTTGACGTCGCCATTGGTGATGCCATGATTGCCTTACTGGACGTGAGCGATTTTGGCACTTTGGTGCAATCGGTTGATGTTACGCGCGACAAACGTCGTGTCATGATGAACCTTGCAATGAATGATTCGTTTAGCTTCACTCATGAACAGATTGATAATTTATTTTCGTTAAAAGTAGTGCCTAAATCTGGCCAACAAATAGCACTAGAGCAACAATACACAGGCAAAGCAATCTCGCTTAACTTCCAAGATATTCCTGTACGTACAGTGCTGCAAATCATTGCTGACTATAACGGTTTTAACTTGGTGACGACGGATTCGGTCAATGGCAATATTACGCTTCGGTTAGACGGTGTTCCGTGGGATCAAGCGTTAGATATGATCCTAAAAATCAGAGGGTTGGGTAAACGAATGGAAGGCAATATCTTATTGGTTGCCCCCGCTGAAGAGCTGGCCATTCGAGAAGCGCAAGAGTTACGAGCGCAGCAAGAAGTTGAAAAACTTGCGCCGCTGTTTGCTGAATACGTGCAAATTAATTATGCCAAAGCTGACACCATTGCCTCTTTGCTTAAAAATGAAGAAGCGAACATGTTGTCTGAGCGTGGCTCTGTCACCGTAGATGAGCGCACCAACACGATATTGGTGCGAGATACTGCAGTGCAGCTTGAAGAGGTGCGTAGACTGGTTGCTGTGCTCGACAGACCGGTAAAGCAAGTATTGATTGAGTCGCGTGTGGTGAATGTGCGAGATAACGTGTCTGAAGAACTGGGTATTCGCTGGGGCGTTACCAATACCTTTAATGATGGTTCGACATCGGGCAGTCTCGAAGGTGCAGAATCTGCCAATCAGGGGCAAGTTCCGTCTGTGGGTGACCGATTGAATGTTGATCTACCCGTGGCCAATGCCGCAGGGTCGATTGCTTTTCAGGTGGCTAAATTGGCCGATGGCACAATTATCGACCTCGAATTGTCGGCCTTGGAAATCGAGAACAAAGGCGAGGTGGTTGCAAGTCCTCGGATTACCACTGCGAACCAAAAACCGGCATACATTGAACAGGGGGTTGAAATCCCTTATGAGGAATCAACATCCAGTGGTGCAACCAACATCGAGTTTAAAAAAGCGGTGTTGAGTCTACGCGTGACGCCTCATATTACGCCAGACAATCGCATCATTTTAGATTTGGTGATTACGCAAGATAGCCAAGGTGAAGAAGTACCCACCTCAGCAGGCGGTCGAGCGGTTGCTATCGATAAACAAGAAATTGGTACTCAAGTTCTTGTGGATAATGGTGAGACGGTAGTTTTAGGTGGAATTTACCAACAATCGATCACCCATTCTGTCAGCAAAGTCCCTATTCTAGGGGACTTGCCAGCAATCGGTTGGATGTTTAGAAACACTAAAGATTCGAACGAAAAGCGTGAATTGCTTATCTTTGTGACACCAAGAATCATAACTGATGGTCTCTGATTCTTTACTTTCGGGCAAAAAAAACATATAAACATCGGTCGGATTTGCTGCTAGCTACAACTAGCGCAAATTTGATTGAAAATATTAGCCCCCAAAACGGGACTAATATTGCATATTCGAGTCTCTAATTTCTTAAAGACGTTAGCGGAAGAAGCTTTCTGTTGCTTCCTGGTATTACCCGTAAAAACGCAATGGCTGAAAAACGTAACATTTTTCTTGTTGGCCCTATGGGAGCTGGCAAAAGTACAATTGGTCGTCAATTGGCTCAAGAGTTACATCTTGAGTTTTTCGATTCTGATCAAGAAATCGAGCGCCGCACAGGTGCGGATATCTCGTGGGTTTTTGATATAGAAGGCGAAGACGGCTTTCGAACACGTGAAGAACAGGTCATCAATGATTTGACTGATATGCAAGGCATTGTTCTGGCGACTGGCGGAGGCTCAATTAAGAGCCGCGAAAACCGTAATCGTTTGTCTGCGCGTGGCATTGTTGTTTATTTGGAAACTTCCATTGATAAACAATTTGCCCGTACGCAACGCGATAAGCGTCGTCCATTGTTAGCAAACGCTGATGATCCACGTGATGTTCTTGAACAATTGGCTGATGAACGCAATGAGCTTTACTCCGAAATCGCAGACGTGGTCGTGAAGACTGACGACCAAAGTGCGAAAGTCGTAGCAAGCCAGATTATTAGACAACTTAACCTCTAAAGCGCAGGGAGCGACTTATGGAGCAAGTCACAGTTGACTTAGCCGACAGAAGCTATCCAATTTCGATTGGAGAAGGTCTGCTGGGCGATATTAAATATTTCGCACCTCACATTCGAGGTCAGCGAATTTTAATTGTGACCAACGAGACCATTGCTCCGCTCTACCTAGAGTCGCTAAAAACCACGTTGTCTGACTATCAAGTCGATGACGTGATTTTGCCTGACGGAGAGCAGTTCAAGACGCTTGAGCATCTCAACAGTATTTTTTCTGTGTTGCTTGAAAAGCGTCATGGACGCGACACGACCTTGATTGCTCTCGGTGGTGGTGTAGTCGGTGATATGACCGGCTTTGCTGCTGCGTGTTATCAACGTGGCGTGGACTTTATTCAGATTCCAACGACCTTGCTTGCTCAGGTTGATTCATCTGTGGGTGGTAAAACCGCAGTGAATCACCCTATGGGCAAAAATATGATTGGTGCTTTTTATCAGCCGCAGGCGGTGGTGATCGACACTTTGTGTTTGAACACTTTACCTCAGCGAGAGCTGGCCGCAGGTATGGCTGAAGTCATCAAGTACGGAATCATTGAAGATGAAGCATTTTTCGTTTGGCTTGAGGCGCATATTGAGCCATTGATGACGCTCGATCTTCAGCTCATGGCTGAAGCCGTAAAGACGTGTTGTCAAATCAAAGCCGACGTTGTCGCCGCAGACGAAAAAGAGCACGGTAAGCGTGCGCTATTGAATCTGGGGCATACTTTTGGTCATGCCATTGAGGCAGAGCAAGGTTATGGCAACTGGCTCCATGGAGAAGCCGTAGGGGCTGGCATGGTGATGGCTGCCAAAACATCGTTGTTAGAAGCGATGATTAGCGAGCAAGATTATCAACGCATGGTTGATTTAATCGAAGCGGCTTCGCTACCTACGACTAAACCTGAAGATATGGACTTTGATGCCTTCATGAAGCACATGATGCGTGACAAAAAAGTTCAACATGGTAACTTGCGTTTAATACTACCTGAGGGTATCGGACGCGCGGGCATTTACCAGTCAGTTTCTGAGTCTGTTCTTTCTCGGGTGATTGATTCTTAGTCAACTGTAGGACTTAAAAAGTGCCTGAGCCTCAAGTTAGTCAGTCGTTGCTTCCTTCTCAACAGCAGTTATTGTTGAGAATCCAACACCTTGCTGGACTCGACTCAAACCTCGTGATGGTGACCGGCCGTGCTGGTGCAGGTAAATACACCATTGCCGGGGCTTTACTCGAGCAATACGGTGACGACTTTGATGTAGCTTGGGTGATCTGTCACGAGAAATCGACGCCGGCTAGCATTCGCAAGCAAATCCTAACTCAACTCTTTCCCGACCAAACATTCAATGAATCCGAGTCGTTGCAAGCGAGTTTGAGTCACCTTCAAATGAACTCGGCATGCCGCTGGATGATCGTCATCAATCAAGCCGAGCAATTGAGCAATCAGTTACTGGTTGAATTGTGGGGCTTAGTCGAAGCGAGCCGTAAAGCGGGTCCAGAACTTCAGCATTCGAGCGTATTATTATTCTCAGAGCCAGCTTGGGCGAACCGCATCTCCAAAGAGATGAACTCAATTACCGGCCAAGATCAGGCACTACTTCAAATTCCACCGCTGACGCTCGATGAGCGTAAGTCCCTGTTTGTAAGTCTTCAAAGTCGATTGGACGGGGATGAACTTGATGTGGACTTAAACGAACGTGAGCTGAATGATCAAGAAGGCTTACCCGGTGAAGTGGTTGCACTGCTGGCAGGGGTTCAAACACCTGTAAATTTGACTGATACCGATGAACACAAAGCGCCGGTAAAACCGCTACCTATCCTTTGGATAGCTGCTATTGCGGGCTTGATATTGATGGCGCTCATCTTAATGTGGGCGCTTTCTGGCGATGAAGATAACTCATCGGCCAAAACACCATCACCAGAGATGCAAGAGCAATTGTCGGCACTTGAAATAGTCGAACCGAGTCGCGACAGTATGCGAGACGAGGGTGAGCTGCTAGAACAAGTATTGTCCGATGCGCAGGAGCAAGCGGTCGAAGTTCTGCCTGAGCGATTACCACAAGACACCATGACGACCGACGTCGATGATGAAAGTAACAAAGCACGGATTGAAGTAGACGAGGAAACCCTCGCACGCATTGAGCAAGCTGAAGCGGCTCTTGCGGGTGAGAAAACTGCTGTACAAGAGGTTCCTGTTATTGAGCCGAAGCCAAAAAGCGAACCTGCTCAAAACGAAGCGCCTAAGACGCAAGCTTCAAAATCGGTGGCACAACCTGAAACCGCGCCAGTACCTATGACGAAAGTGTGGTGGCAGCAAGCCCCAGCATCACAATACGTGTTGCAAATGGTGGTGATGAGTTCCCCACAGAGTATCGACAAATTTGCAGCTCGTTATGGGCTCGGCAATGATGAGCGATTTAAAGTGTACACTGCTCGAAGAAAAGGTAGCTTGGTTTACATTGGAGTCTATGGAGAGTATGCAAGCTCGGATGCAGCACGCTCGGCACTGAAAAGCTTTGCCAGCAATGTACAGCAGCTGAAACCTTGGCCCCGGTCAATTGCTTCCATCCAAAAAGAAGCGGTGATCCTTGAGTAATGTGAAGCAACGAGCGTTCTTGAAGTGGGCGGGTGGAAAGTATGGCTTAATCGAACCAATCCAAAAGCGTTTGCCAAAAGGGAAACGCTTGGTGGAGCCATTTGTGGGCGCAGGCAGTGTATTTCTAAATACAGAGTTTGAGCATTATTGGCTGAACGACATCAACCAAGACCTGATTGATGTCTATCTTTGGCTGCAGCGCGACCCAGCAACTTATATTGAAGCCGCAGCGGGGCTGTTTATACCTGCCAATAATGACGCTGAACGCTACTATCAATATCGAGAAGAATTTAATTGCACGGTGCCAGGCTTACGCAGAGCAACCTTATTTTTATACATGAATCGCCATGGCTATAACGGCCTGTGTCGTTACAATAAAAAAGGTGGTTTTAATGTACCCTTTGGCCGATACAAACGGCCCTATTTCCCACGAAATGAATTGTTTGCTTTTGCCCAGAAAGCGACTCGCGCCACATTCACCTCTCTGCCTTTTGAGCAAGTATTTGCCACGGTTGAACAGGGCGATGTTGTTTATTGTGATCCTCCCTATGCGCCGTTGAGCGCCACTGCAAGCTTCACCGCATATGCAGGCAATGGCTTTGGTCTGGTAGAGCAGCAGAAGCTTGCTGAGCAAGCTGCCATGTGCGCGGAAGACGCAGTACCTGTGTTGATCAGTAACCATGATTTAGAGTCCACGCGGGAATGGTATCGCAGAGCCGATGTTACTCAGTTAGATGTGCGCCGTACTATTAGCAGAAATGGTAAAGGGCGTGGAAAGGTGAGTGAACTCTTAGCGTTGTATCAGTTGAATAATCGACGCTAAAGCAGCGTTAATCAATGACCCAATTCACAATCACTAGTAATCCAGCAATCAACAAAATAATGAGCACAACGCCACTTATCAGATACGGCACAATGCTATTTTGTTGGAAATCGCGTTGTCTTGTTTGTTCTGACTGCACGCCAAACAATGCACCTGCTGCACTTTTAAAATATTGCCAAAACGACAATTAAGCGGCGTCTCTTACGGGGCGTTGTTTTTTATTTGCGTCGATCTGCTTGTTGTCTGTTTTTGAGATCAGTTCAAGTAAGTCTAAAAAGTGAAAACTGATTGAGCGGCTATTGCCGGTTGCCCAGCCAAACCACGTTGTGGATTGTTGAGTCTCAGCGATTGCACACTGATTTGCCGGATGGCTTTTGGGCAGTGACGTGTTGTATTGAATATTTGCTTCGCAGTCACATGATAAATTCGCGACCGAAATACCCCGAGTATCTTGCATTGCTAGTGTTACGCCAGCAACAGCACATACGCCAGTCAGTAATAACGATGTAGTTTTTAACTTGCTCATCCGTTGAACCAATATTTAAACAGTCGTGAGTGGATAGTGTAATTACACAAAATCGCTCACTGAGTATACAATCGAAATTCTGTGAGGCCAAACATTTTGACATAAAAAAACACCGCCATTGGGCGGTGTTTTTGAAATCGCATTGTTTTTCTTTATATTTTTAAGTATTCGAGCGTGTCTTACAGGTCGAAATCGACAGAGTAAGAAACAACTGCGCGTACTTCGTCATCTTTCGTTTCGTCAGCGTCATCATCGATGTCAGTGCTGCCAACCCAGAAAGTGAAACCGTCTTTGCTCAAAGAAGCGCTGTAATCGATTACTTCGTCATCAGCACCGTCTACGTCGTAGTAACCTACGTGAAGGCCTAATTCCAAACCTTCAGCAACTTCGAAAGTTGCATCAGCGTTGTAGTAGAAATCATCAGCGAAGTCACCGCCAGCGTCGCTGTCGATCAACGTTGCAACACCAACAGTCAAGAAGCTGTAACCACCAGACACATACAACTCACTGAAGTCTGTATCTTCGTCAGCGTCTGGGTATGCGTAGTAGATCGCGCCTACGTCATAGCTGAAACCTTCAATTTCGCCAGCATAGCCCGCGTAGAAATCCCACTCGTAAGTTGCGTCGTCGTCACCGAAGTCAACGTTAGATGCCCAAGTACCAACGTAGATGCCGTTGCCTGCATCGTAGTCAATGCCACCAGAGATTGCTGGACCGTTATCAGTTTGAGTCAGACCACGCCATACGTAGTCGCTTGCAACTGCAGCGTTTGCAGAAAGACCTTCAACAGCGGCCGCTGGAGCTGCGATTGATGCAGCAAGAATCGCAGATGCGATTAAAGTTTTAGTTGCTTTCATAAGTGTGTACTCCTGGAATATGAGTTATAAAATCTTTTTTATAGTTTTTAGCTGATAGCTGGCCAAGTACTAAGCACTACCTGTGCCAAAATCAGTAAAGTGATTTATATCAGTGTTTTACAATTTGTTCTATAGTTTAATTAAATTTAATATAACAACTTGTGCACTTTTATGTAGCACTGTTGCAATGCGCTTCACTATTCTGGTGCGCATTGTTTTTAGCTGCTCGAAGATTGTGCAACGACTAAGTTTCGATTTGCTATGGCGTATTCGGTAAACTAGCGCGTAGAAACCTCCTGTAAGCCTTTTTGAGTGACAAACTATGAAAACTCCAATTATTGCTCCGTCGATCCTATCCGCTAATCTTGCACGGTTAGGTGATGACGTTGATGCAGTGCTAGAAGCGGGGGCCGACTGGGTCCATTTTGATGTGATGGACAATCATTACGTACCGAACTTGACCTTTGGTCCAGCCATTTGTTCGGCCTTGAGAAAGCATGGTGTGACTGCTCCTATTGATGTGCATTTAATGGTTGAACCGGTGGACGGTTTGGTGCCTCAGTTTATTGATGCCGGTGCAAGTTTAATTAGTTTTCACCCTGAAGCATCTCGTCATCCGCATCGAACGCTGCAGGCGATTCAAGCAGGTGGCTGTCAATCTGGAGTAGTGTTAAATCCTGGAACGCCGCTTTCTACCATCGAGTGTTTGATCGACGAAGTGGATTTAATCTTACTCATGTCGGTAAACCCAGGATTTGGTGGGCAGTCATTTATTCCGCAAACGTTAGACAAAATTAAACAAGCGCGAACTCTAATTAATGCGTCAGGTCGGGATATTCGCTTAGAAATTGATGGCGGCGTTAAAATCGACAACATTGGTGAGATTGCAGCGGCGGGCGTGGATACATTTGTTGCGGGCTCGGCTATTTTTGGTCAAGACGATTACCCATCCATTATTGCGCAGATGCGAGAGCAAATTGCCAAAGCAACGTCGTAGGGCAACCGATGAACACAATAAAACCTCAAACCGTTCGCGCGATTGCATTTGATTTAGATGGCACGCTTATCGACAGCGCGCCAGATTTAGGTGCAGCTTTAAATCAAATGCTAACACAGCTCAATTTGCCCAGCGTGGGCATGGCCGAGGTGCGCGGTTGGGTTGGCAATGGCATGAAAATGTTAGTCACACGGTCTTTGGTTCATCACGCGGCAGATGCTTCTGAATCAGCTATTCAACATGCATTGGCGCTATTCAGTGCAGCGTATGCTCAACATCTCAGTATCAATACCGTAGTGTATAACGGAGTCATGGAGTCTTTGACGGCATTATATAAGGCAGGGTATCGATTAGCTTTAATTACCAATAAAGCGTCATGCTATTTGCCGGATATTCTCCGCGCCTATCATATGGACGAGATGTTTGAAGTTGTGCTTGGCGGTGATTCTCTGTTAGAGAAGAAACCTCACCCGTTACCCTTGTTGCATGTATGCGAAGCCTTCGATGTTGAGCCGCACCAGCTATTGATGGTGGGAGACTCAAAAAACGACATTGAAGCAGGAAAAAATGCCGGTTGTCCGACACTGGGCTTGACCTATGGCTACAACTACGGGGAACATATCAGCCTGAGTGCTCCGGATATGACCGCAGACTCGCTAATCGAATTACTGCCGGTGTTGATACCGGCAACTGAAACAATCTAGGTGAATGACGAATGACTAAGCCCATTGTCCTGAGTGGCATCCAACCTTCCGGTAATTTTACCCTCGGCAATTATGTTGGAGCCATCAATGAGTGGCTAAAGATGCAGCAAGAATTTGACTGCCATTTTATGCTGGCAGACTTACATGCCATTACGGTTCGTCAAGATCCAGAGTTACTCAAAGAGCGCGTGTATGACGGTCTTGCCATGTATTTGGCATGTGGACTCGATCCAGAAAAAAGCACAATATTTGTGCAGTCGCACGTACCTGAGCATGCGCAACTGGGATGGGCATTGAACTGTTATGCGCAAATGGGCGAGCTGACGCGCATGACGCAATTCAAAGATAAGTCGGCCAAGAATGCGAGCAATATTAATGTGGGTTTGTACGCCTACCCAGTATTGCAAGCTGCTGACATTTTATTATATCAAGCGAACCAAGTGCCGGTGGGTGAAGATCAAAAGCAACATCTAGAGTTGACGCGTGATATCGCCACCCGCTTCAATAATCTGTACGGTGAAACCTTTGTGATGCCAGAACCGATGATTCCAAAAGTCGGCGCGCGCGTCATGTCATTGCAAGAACCGACTAAGAAAATGTCGAAGTCAGATGACAACCCAAAGAGTTTCATTCTGCTGAACGACACACCGAAGCAAATGACTAAAAAGATTAAGTCAGCGGTGACCGATTCAGATGAGCAAGCGCGTATTTACTTCGACACCGCAGAAAAGCCAGGTGTGTCCAACTTGCTGACCTTGTTGTCGGTCGCAACGGGCCGTCCAATTGCCGATTTAGTGCCTGAGTATGAAGACAAAATGTATGGCCACTTAAAAGGTGATGTTGCTGATGCAGTGGTTGCTATGCTGGCTCCTGTGCAAGAAAAGTATACCGACTTGCGCAACAACCAAGACTACTTGCACAGTGTGATGCGCTCCGGTGCGGACAAAGCCAGCGAACGTGCTTCTAAGACACTCGCTGATGTATATGCAAAGGTAGGATTTATCCCTCGTCCGTAAACGAGACAGAATCAAGCTTCACTTGATATAAATCATACAAAGCCAACCTCCGGGTTGGCTTTTTTGTATCTGCTCGTTCACTTTTAATTTGAATGTGCTAATTTATATTAGTATATTCTAATGTATTGGTGCGGAAGCTGGCACATATCTTAATTAGGGAGAACAAAATGACACGTATCTTAATTGTTGGAGGTGTTGCGGGAGGCGCTTCGGCCGCAGCGAGAGCCCGTCGAATGAGTGAGGAAGCAGAAATTATCATGTTCGATCGTGGCCCATATGTGTCATTTGCCAACTGCGGTTTGCCGTATCATATTGGTGGTGATATTGAATTGCGCGATGCTCTGCTGCTGCAAACACCCGAGAGCTTCAAACAAAGATTTAATGTTGATGTACGAGTTCATTCAGAAGTCACCCACATCGACGCTGCCGCCAAAACTATTACCGTCAAGGATCTGCAAACCCAACAAAGCTACTCAATATCCTATGACAAGTTGTTGCTCTCGCCCGGTGCAGTTTCAGTGCGACCGAATATTCCCGGTTTAGACAATGCTCGCACATTTGGCTTGCGCACGATTCCCGATATGGATCAGATCAAGACGATCATTCAACAACATTCGGTGCAGCATGCAACGGTTGTGGGCGGCGGTTACATTGGTCTTGAAGCGGTAGAAGCTCTTCGGCAACTCAATATCAATGTCACCTTACTGGAACTTGCGCCGCAAGTGATGACCGCAGTGGACCCTGAAATGGCGACACCATTGCATCAAACGCTGCGTGATCACGGGGTTGATTTGCGGTTGGGAACCGCACTTGAATCTGTGAGTGAGACTGAAAATGGGCTGACACTCTCGCTCAATAATGGTGATCGATTAGATACCGAATTGCTGATCACCGCTATGGGCGTGAAGCCCGACACAAGCTTGGCTGAATCTGCGGGAGTGAATATTGGCAAAACTGGCGGTATTGCCGTGAATGAGGCAATGCAAACTTCCGTTTCAGACATTTATGCGGTGGGAGATGCCGTCGAACATATTGACTTGGTCACGCAACAGCCGGCACTGATCCCACTGGCAGGGCCGGCCAATCGACAAGGGCGAAGTGCGGCCGATAATATGCTCGGTGGGCAAAAAATCTATGGTCATACTCAAGCAACGGCAATTTGTCGCGTGTTTAACTTAGCAGCTGCATGTACAGGTAGTTCTGAGAAGTCTTTGCTTAAACATGGTGTGGCGTACGAGAAAATCTATGTGCACCCCATGAGTCACGCCGGATACTTCCCAGGTGCTAAACCTGTATCGCTCAAACTATTATTTGCGCCTGACACGGGCGTTATTTTGGGCGCTCAAGCGGTGGGAGAAGATGGTATTGATAAGCGTATTGATGTGCTTGCCGTAGCGCTTCGAGCCGGGATGACAGTGTTTGACCTAGAAACGCTTGAATTGTGTTACGCACCGCCCTATGGCTCTGCCAAGGATGTGGTGAATCTAGCGGGGTTCGTCGCCAGTAATCTATTGCGTGGAGAAATTGATATTTGCCAAGTTGAAGACATCATTGACCCTCAACCACATCAAGTGGTGCTCGATGTACGCAATCCGCCAGAGCTTGAAAATGTGGGGGCCATCAATGGCGCGTTGAATATTCCATTGGATTCGCTGCGCGATAGACTCAATGAGCTTGATCGCAGCAAAGAGTATTTAGTGACATGCATGGTGGGATTGCGGGCACATGTCGCGTATCGGTTGTTGGTCAATTCAGGCTTCAAGGCCAAGAACATGACCGGCGGTTTCAAGACGTATCAAATGGTAAAGCAACAATTTAAGGCCTAGTCATGACAGAATTTACCCCGTGGTCGTCGCTCATCGGCGGCGTAATATTAGGTACTGGCGCATTGCTGTTATTAATTGGCAACGGTCGTATTGCAGGCATTAGTGGCATTTCTGCTGGGCTCTTGGCTCGGTTTAGCCAAGAGTGGTTATGGCGTTTTGTTTTTGTTGTCGGACTGATCACGGGTCCTTTGGTCGCGGCCTTATTGGGTTATGGGTTGCCTGACATTGCACCGATAAACACGGTTTTAGTTGTGATTAGCGGTCTGTTGGTGGGGGTAGGAACGCGACTAGGTAGCGGCTGTACATCGGGACATGGCATTTGTGGATTGGGTCGTTTATCCAAGCGCTCAATGGTGGCTACGTTGGTATTTATGAGCGTGGCCGTTGCAACTGTCTTTGTCGCACAAATTCTCTAGAAGGCTCGATATGACACATCTTATTTCTCTCATCTCAGGCGTTTTGTTTGGTATTGGTTTAACCATTTCGGGCATGGTGAACCCAGACAAAGTGATCGGCTTTCTTGATGTGACCGGGCACTGGGACCCATCTTTGGCGTTTGTGATGGGCGGAGCATTGATGATTTATCTGCCCGGCTATTGGTTTTACGGGCGCCATCAAAATCAGGCTATTAGTGGCGGTAATATGCAGTGGCCGCAATCTCAACGAATTGATCGAAAGCTCATTTTGGGCGCAACATTATTTGGCTTAGGCTGGGGCTTAGTAGGCCTTTGCCCTGGGCCCGCGCTGAGTTCTTTGCTGAGCGGCAATCCATCTATCGGATTATTTGTTGTTTCTATGTTCATTGGTTTCGCATTAGCGAAATGGAAACAAGCGTAGAACCTTTCACCTATTGTCATGAAATATTAATATATTCGATATTTCATATATGTGAGATATCGAATATGATGTGCGCTCTACTATAGCTTTGAGCATCAATATATTGTGAACACCTCCCCTAATTTAGCCAATGTCACAGACCCTGTTGTGACGACGGATTATCTAAAGGCGTTGGCAGACAGTAATCGCTTGGCGATCGCCCTGATGGTTCATGAACAACAAGAATTGTGTGTGTGCGAACTCATGCAAGCTCTGCAGCAACCACAAGCCAAAGTATCGCGCCATCTTGCTCAGCTTCGTGGTGTGGGTCTACTCAGTGACCGTAGGCAAGGCAAATGGGTGTTCTATCGCCTATCAGATGTTATCCCAGATTGGCTGTTCAATATGTTGAAGGCTATGGCTGAACAGGAGCGTGTTTTGCTATCGCAAATGCGGCAGCACCTAGAATTGATGGGGCAGCGGCCCGAGCGCATTGCAAAATGTTGCACCACTGACTAAACGAGGAGAACAGAATGACGATTAAAGTAGGAATTAATGGTTTTGGCCGCATTGGTCGCTTAGCGATGCGCGCAGCATTTGATTGGCCTGAACTTGAATTTGTAATGATTAATGACGTTGCTGGCGACACCAAAACGCTAGCGCACCTATTAGAATTCGATTCCGTTCAAGGTCGTTGGCATCATCAAGTTGATGCTGAAGGCTCAGTCATGGTGATTGGCGAACAACGTATTGCCTGTCATCAGCAAAAAGATATTAATGCTGTTGATTGGTCGCAATGTGATGTTGTGCTTGAAGCCACAGGGGTTCACCGCGACAAGGCTATTTTGCAAGCTTACCTTGACCAGGGCGTGAAACGCATCGTGGTTTCTGCGCCAGTAAAACAGCCGGGTGTTGCCAATATTGTAATGGGCGTAAATGATGGCATTTATCAGCCTGACGAGCACCCGATCGTTACCGCAGCAAGCTGTACCACGAACTGTTTAGCACCAGTGATTAAGGTGATCAAAGAGCAGTTTGGTATTGAGCGTTGCATGATGACGACCATTCATGACTTAACCAATACCCAAACCATTTTAGATGCGCCGCATAAAGACTTACGTCGCGCGCGCGCATGTGGCATGTCGTTAATTCCAACGTCTACAGGTTCAGCCACAGCGATTGTAGAGATCTTTCCAGAACTCAAAGGCAAAATTAATGGTCATGCAGTGCGTGTTCCATTGGCCAATGCTTCGTTAACCGACATGGTGTTTGAGCTGAGCCAAGAAACCACAGTTGAAGCGGTAAATGCGGCGATTGAAGCGGCCTCAGAGAACGAAATGAAGGGCATTTTGGGCTACGAAGAAAAGCCTCTGGTGTCGATCGACTACAAGGGCGATCAGCGCTCAACAGTGGTGGATGCGCAAAGTACTATGATGCTCGAATCTCGCATGCTCAAGATTTACGCTTGGTATGACAATGAAATGGGCTATGCCACTCGGACCAGTGAACTGGTGCTTAAAGTTGGGCAATCGGACCAGTAAGCCTATCTGATAGTGGATGAGGGGAGAGCAATGAACAGTAACTTAAAGCAATATGCGCTGGTGACCTTTAACTACTGGAACTTCACCCTGACTGACGGTGCATTGCGCATGTTGGTGGTGCTGTATTTTCATCAGTTAGGATACTCGGCTTTTAGTATTGCCATGCTGTTCTTGTTCTATGAAGTGTTTGGTGTAGTGACCAACTTAGTCGGGGGCTGGTTAGGTGCCCGCTTAGGCTTGAATACCACCATGAACATAGGTTTAGCTTTGCAAATAGCGGCTTTAGTTGCCTTGGCCATGCCGTCTGCATGGTTGACCATTCCCTATGTGATGGCTGCGCAAGCCTTGTCGGGTATTGCAAAAGACTTGAATAAAATGAGCGCCAAAAGCAGCATTAAAATGTTGGTGAAAGGCGATCAGCAAAGCGCTCTCTACCGCTGGATTGCGATACTTACTGGCTCTAAAAATGCGCTGAAAGGCGTGGGCTTTTTTGTCGGGGGGCTGTTGTTAGCAGCGATTGGTTTCTCGGCATCGATGTGGCTGATGGCTGGTGTATTAAGTCTGGTGCTGATATTGAGCTTACTGGTGTTAAAACGCGACTTAGGCAAAGCCAAAAGCAAACCTAAGTTCAAAGACATTTTCTCTAAAAGTCGCAGTGTGAATGTGCTTTCAGCCGCCCGCATGTTTCTGTTTGGCGCGCGCGATGTATGGTTTGTGGTGGCCTTGCCGGTGTATTTGAGTGCTGTCTTTCATTGGCACCATACCCAAGTGGCTGGCTTTTTGGCATGTTGGGTAATTGGTTACGGAATTGTACAGGGGTTTGCCCCCGCCATTACACGCAGTAAAACGAGTCATCCCGACGGTGCAACAGCGCTATGGTGGGCCTCTGCTCTTGCCGTTGTGACTGCCGCTGTTGCGATTGCCGTGAGCGCGCAGTGGTATCCTCAGTTCAGTATTGTGATTGGACTTTTGGTGTTTGGTGCCGTGTTTGCGGTGAACTCATCGTTACATTCATACTTAATTGTAAGTTTTGCCAAAGAAGACGGCGTGTCATTAGACGTGGGATTCTATTACATGGCCAATGCCATGGGACGTTTAATTGGAACTGTGTTGTCTGGCGCTGTGTATCAGTTTGCTGGGCTTACCGCATGCTTGTGGGTGTCTGTGGTGTTCTTGGTGCTGACGTCGTGTATCTCGGTTGCCTTACCGCGCTACACCGAAGTTAACAATGCATAAGCATGCCACGCTAAAGCCACGCCCATCAGCAAAAACAATACACCACTCAGGCGGTGTACAAGCTGCACATTCATTTGCCGTAGCACCGACCGCCCCAGCCAAACTGCCACACCCGTGGTCGTGCTCAGCGCCAAGGTTGATGCTGCCCAAACCACCACGGCAGAATATTGTGTACTTAGCGCTGCTACGCTGAGTTGAGTTTTGTCGCCCAATTCAGCCAACGCAATCACACTGAAGGCAGAAAAGAACACACGTTTGCCTACTTTTATCTCACCGCAATCTTGTGCGACCGCAGACTCAAGCAGTGCTTGAAGACCAAACACGGCAAACAATACGGCAGCAGCTAACACAGCCCATTCCGGGGCTATCAGATGACTGATAGAGCCGCCTACCAATACCGCCAACCCATTGAGCATTGCAAATGCAGCCACTGCACCGGAGAATACCGCTTTGGCTGAACGTCTTGCGGCCAACGTCATGCACACCAATTGGCTCTTATCGCCAAGTTCAGCCAAGGCAATTAAGCTAAAGGTGAACAAGCCTGCTTGAAGCTCCATTAAATCGTTCCGCGTCAACAAAACTGTGATTCTAGCAAAACTCAGCGCAACCAACTCGAATGAAATCAATTACACTTAAAACATACTTCCAACATTGAATACGCTCTATGCAAATCACTGATCGCGCAGTTGAAGACAAAACCATGCCATTGTTTCGCCTTGGCTTTCGTCCACTATTTTTGTTTGGCACCGTCTATGCGGGGTGGGCCATGGTGCGTTGGATCTTGGTATTGAGCGGTGTTCTGCCGTGGGAGTACGCGGTGCCTGTGACTGCATGGCATAGCCATGAAATGCTATTTGGTTTTGGCATGGCCATAGTTGTGGGATTTTTGACCACTGCGGTTCAAAATTGGACTGGCCACCGAGGCATTAATGGCACTCCATTGATGGGGCTTTTTGCGCTTTGGGTGGTGGCTCGAATCACCGCAAACTTTGCACCAGCCACATTGCTGCAAGTTCTTGCAGATGCGGGCTTTATGCTGGTGGCAATTGGCGTAATGGCGCGTCAGGTGCTGCTCGTGCGTAATTATAAAAATTTGGTGTTTGTGCCGGTATTGTCAATCTTCTTGGTATTACATTTAGCGCAAAGTTGGGCCATGAATCATGATGTGATGTTGGCGCGCGCGCTTGGCTTCACGACCATTTGGTGTTTCACCTTATTGATTAGTTTACTTGGTGCGCGAGTCATCCCGTTTTTTATTGAAAGACGCTTGAGCGATACATTACAAAGAGATTCTGTGCCTTGGATTGTGTTGGCTCAGTTCCCGCTATTTCTATTGGCGCTGTGCGCATTGTTCAGTGCGCCTGAGCTATGGGTGCAGATCGTAGCAGCGATGGCATTTTTAATTCATGCACGGCGAGCGTTCATTTGGTACCGCAATGGCATTTGGCAAGAACCATTATTGTGGTCACTGTATTTGAGTTATTTATGCTTGCCCATGGCGCTTGCTCTATTAGCCGTCAGTGGGATCAACCAATACAGCCCCGTCATGCATTTGCTCAGTGTGGGCCTCATCGGCGGCATGATTATGGCAATGATGTGTCGGGTGAGTTTGGGCCATACCGGGCGTCCGCTGAAGTCACATCCGTTGGCTTGGGTGTCAATGGCGTCGATATTGTTGGCGGCTGTTTCACGGGTGGTCATTCCTTGGTTTTTCCCAATATGGACGGTAGGTGCTTATCACCTTGCGGCCACCTTGTGGTTATTGAGTATTGTGACTTTCTTAATGGTTTATACTCGTTACTTTTTGCAACCCAGAGTTGACGGTCAAATTGGCTAATTAGACGTAGATCACAGCTTTTAAATGATCGTTCAATGTACTGATCTAGATCAATCCATTGTCTGACTAATAGAAGCGAATTTTCTACATCTTGTGTATCTTTACCCTCATTAGTCCATATGTAGTGTTTTTTTGTGAGAGGGTTTAAAAGTGAAACCAGTGGTGATCAAGCGTGACGGCTGCCGTGTTCCGTACGACAGTCAGCGTATCAGGGAAGCTGTGATCCGAGCCAGTATTGCTGGCAATTACAAAGACAATGCCTATGCTGATTCAGTGGCATTAACCGTGACGGCTCACTTCGAACATTACGAAGAAGTGGATATTGCTGAGATCCAATCGGCGGTTGAAAATGAGTTAATGCAAGGCCCATACAAGGGGCTTGCTCGCGCATATATTGAATATCGACATGACCGCGATATGATCCGCGAGCAGAAAAGTCGTTTAAGTTCAGATATTCAAGGCTTGGTGGAGCAGAGTAATTCGGACTTACTCAATGAGAATGCCAATAAAGACAGCAAAATTATTCCAACACAGCGTGACTTGTTAGCGGGAATTGTGGCGAAGCACTATGCCTTGCAATACATGCTGCCCAAGGAAATTTCACGCGCTCATCAAAGTGGCGACATTCACTACCACGATTTAGATTACGCCCCATTTTTTCCAATGTTCAATTGTATGCTGATTGACCTCAATGGCATGCTCACCAATGGCTTTAAAATGGGTAATGCGGAAATTGAAACACCGCGATCTATTGCCACAGCAACCGCAGTGACCGCACAAATCATTGCGCAGGTTGCCAGCCATATCTATGGCGGTACGACCATTAATCGTATTGATGAAGTGTTAGAACCTTACGTCAGAGCGAGTTACAAAAAGCATCTCGAAGTGGCGCAAAAATGGGACATTCCTGATGTTGAAGCATATGCCCGATCGTGCACTGATAAAGAGTGTTATGACGCCTTTCAGTCGCTTGAATATGAAGTGAATACGCTTCATACCGCCAACGGTCAAACACCCTTTGTGACCTTTGGCTTTGGGCTTGGAACATCATGGGAAGCGAAGTTAATTCAGCAATCCATTTTGAAGAATCGTATTGAAGGTTTGGGCAAGAATCGTCGTACAGCGGTATTTCCTAAGCTAGTGTTTGCCATTAAAGAAGGTTTGAATCGCAAAGCCGAAGATCCTAATTACGACATCAAACAACTGGCATTAGAGTGCGCATCTAAGCGCATGTACCCAGATATTTTGAACTACGACAAAGTGGTTGAAGTAACAGGGTCTTTTAAAACCCCAATGGGCTGCCGAAGCTTTTTGTCAGATTATGAAGAGAATGGTGAATTGATTCACGAAGGGCGTAATAACCTTGGTGTGGTTAGCCTCAACTTGCCACGCATTGCATTGCAAGCCAAAGGCGATGAACGTGCGTTTTATGCATTGTTAGATAAACGGTTGGAGCTGGCGCGACGCGCTCTCGATACCCGTATCGATCGTCTTAAAAATGTGAAAGCCAAGGTTGCTTCCATCTTATACATGGAAGGAGCTTGCGGTGTTCGCCTCAAAGCAGATGACAGCGTGGCCGAAATATTCCGGCGCGGCCGAGCATCCATATCATTGGGCTACATTGGTGTGCATGAAACAATGAACGCACTGTATTGCGACGATGATCATGTATACGACACGCCAGAACTACAGAAAAAAGCCATTGCCATCGTGCAATATTTGCGAGATGCAGTTGACCGTTGGAAGGATGAAACGGGCTACGGCTTTAGTTTGTACAGCACGCCTAGCGAAAACTTATGCAGCCGTTTTTGTAAGATTGATGCCAAAGAATTTGGTGTTGTTAAAGGTGTAACTGACAAAGGTTACTACACCAACAGCTTCCATTTGGATGTTGAGAAAAAGGTTAATCCGTTCGACAAAATCGAATTTGAGATGTGCTACCCCGATATCGCCAACGGTGGTTTCATTTGTTACGGCGAGTACCCCAACATTCAACATAATGTAGAAGCGCTCGAAGATGTTTGGGATTTCAGTTATGAGCGCGTGCCGTACTACGGCACAAACACGCCCATCGATGAGTGTTATTCATGTGGATTTACTGGTGAGTTCGATTGCACTAGCAAGGGGTTTAGCTGTCCTTCGTGTGGTAATTCTGAACCCGAAACCGTATCGGTCACGCGCCGTGTGTGTGGCTATCTAGGTAGCCCCGATGCCAGACCTTTCAATGCCGGCAAACAAGAAGAAGTGATTCGTCGAGTGAAACACTTAAAACCCGCGTAAGTATCATGAATTACAGTCAATATTATCCAGTCGATGTGGTAAACGGGCCCGGTACCCGTGCCACCTTGTTTGTGTCGGGTTGTGAGCACCAATGTAAGGGGTGCTATAACAAGTCAACATGGTCTTGCGATGCCGGACATGAGTTTGATGAGGGAATGGTCAAGCGCATCATTGCTGATTTAAACGACACACGAGTCCGCCGCAGAGGACTGTCTTTGAGCGGAGGCGACCCGTTGCATCCGAACAATGTTGACGCCATTTTATCACTTGTTAAAACGGTTAGAGAGCACTGCTCTGGTAAAGATATTTGGCTTTGGTCAGGGTATGAGGTGGCGCAACTGAATGACAAACAGCGCCAAGTCGTTCGTGAAGTTGATGTGATTATTGATGGGCAATATCGCCGCCAACAGTCGGACCCTTCGCTAAAGTGGCGCGGCAGTAGCAACCAGATTATTTATCATTCACGTTGTGGAGATATGCGCCAAGCCGTTGACTTAATGACCTAATCTATCGCTTTTTCATGACCTGCATAAGGAGTCCTTTCGTGCTTTTATTGCAGGTGTAAACATTTTACCCCTCGCACGTCCCGTTCTTTATCGCGACCGAAATCTCAACCGCCCCCCACTAAATTCACCTGGAATTTAAAAGTATGAGGGGATTAACATAACTCAACTCGAATTGTTGACAATTAACATTGCAGGGTAATAGGTTAAGCCACTACATTTTCGATATTTTGATGACTCATTTCTTACTGTGGTTAGTATCTGAAGAATGAGTCGTCACGAGTCCTTTCAGCACATCAACGTGAGCGAGACCACCTTGTGCCACACATAAAATTCAACCCCCAATTACTATTAACCTGTTCAGCTTTACTGTTCATGGGGTGCCAAGAAGCATCAAAAACAGACCCCGCGCCAGATGCAGCCATCGATGTAAACCTCGCCGCTCAGCCGCTTGAAACTTTGTTTGGTTTTGAAAATGATACCGCTCCCTCTGCGATTCAATTGAATAACGCCAAAGCCTCAATGACCACTGAAGCTTCATCCGTGACGCAAGGCAAACAGGCCCTCCGAATACAATTTTCTTCCAAATCACATGAACACAATGCAGTAGCCATTGTTCCGGAAACCCCGTTCGATTGGAGTGAATTTAAGGACTTTAATTTAGCGTTTGATATTGCAAACCAAGGACAGTATTCCACCTTCTTGTTTGTAAGTATTGAAGATGCGACAGGTCAAACTTCCACCCGCGCGATCAATATTCCCGTGGGGGCAAGTAATACGTACTACAACAAAATGGATGGTCATGATCTGGGTTCTCCAAATCATCAAGAAGATGCCGCTATTGAATTGAATTTAAGCTCAGGTCTTCGCTCAAACCCCGCCACATGGACTGCCGACGATCATCAAATGGTATGGATGTGGGGGACTAAAAACCTTGATCTTTCAGCCATTACCCGCGTTGTATTGCGCACTGAATATAACCTGCACGATACCGAAATTACTTTAGACAACATCCGTCTGATGCCCAATCCTGCTATGAATGATGGATTCTTAGTGGCCATTGTGGACAAATTTGGACAGAACCCTAATGTTGAATTTGCCGAAAAAGTACATTCAGATGAGGAGCTCTTCGCCAAAAAAGACGCTGAAATTGCAGCCTTAAATGGCGGTGCGCTCATGCCTGACCGCTCCACTTTTAGTGGCTGGAAGCAAGGTCCAAAGTTGAATGCAACCGGCTACTTTAGAACTGAGAAAGTGGACGGAAAATGGTGGTTGGTGGATCCCGAAGGTTATCTTTATTTGGCCACGGGTGTAGATATTATCCGCTTAGCTAACTCAACCACTATGACGGGTTACGGCTTTGATGAAGAAACCATTCGAGCACGCGACAGCGAAGATGTAACGCCAGAAGATTCGCAAGGGCTCAATCCAGTTGACAAGGCCGCTCAGCAAACACGCAAGTTGGTATCAAGCACACGCGCGAACATGTTTGAATGGCTGCCTAGTTCATATGACGATCCGCTTGGTAATCATTTCGGTTACCGGCAAGACGTGCACTCAGGCCCGCTCAAAAGCGGAGAGGTATTCAGTTTCTACAGTGCAAACCTCGAGCGCAAATATGGCGAAACATCGCCCCAATCATTCCTACAAGACTGGGAGGATGTGACGATTGATCGCATGCGCAATTGGGGCTTCACCTCATTGGGAAATTGGACAGACCCACGCTTTTACGACACCACCAGAGTGCCATTTTTTGCCAATGGCTGGATCATTGGCGATTTTAAAACAGTGTCTAGCGGATCAGACTTCTGGCATCCATTGCCTGATGTGTTTGACCCCGAGTTTGCCCGCCGCGCCGACGTGACTTTAAAAACCATTGCTGACGAAACGCAAGCATCTCCTTGGTGTGTTGGTGTGTTTATCGACAATGAGAAAAGTTGGGGCCGCGCTGACTCTCGCGCAGCACAGTTAGGGGTGGTCATTCATACCCTCAAGCGCAATGGTCAAGACGTGCCTACCAAAACTGAATTTACCCGTGTAATGACCAACAAGTATGGCGAGATTGCTGCACTGAATGCTGTGTGGAAGACCGACTTTGCTTCTTGGGAAGCCTTCAATCGAGGTGATTTTGACAGCCAACTCAGTGAAGCGCGAGACGCTGACTATAGCCTGCTGCTGACAACCTATGCAGAGCAATATTTCCGCGTTGTTCAAGGTTCGCTTAAAAAACATTTACCCAATCATATGTACTTCGGTGTGCGCTTTGCAGATTGGGGTATGCCCAAAGAAGTCGTCGATGCGTCCGCTAAATATACCGATGTAGTAAGTGTAAATCATTACAAACAAGGGGTGACTGAAGGCAAGTGGGAATTTTTAGAGGAACTGGATAAGCCTGTCATGATTGGTGAGTTTCACTTTGGCGCAACCGACTCCGGGTATTACCACCCAGGTTTGGTTTACGCTGCAGACCAAACCGATCGTGCCCGCATGTATTCGGACTACATGAATTCCGTATTCGATAATAACTATTTCATTGGTGCGCACTGGTTTCAGTACATGGATTCACCACTGACGGGCCGAGCCTTTGATGGTGAAAACTACAATGTTGGCTTCGTTACCGTTGCCGATGTGCCATACGAAGAAATGATCAAAGCTGCCAAAACGCTTCATAGCACCATGTATCAGCGTCGCTATAACCGAAAATAGAGAGAACACACATGACGAGTCATTTTTCACGCCGAGACGCGCTCAAAATATTAGCCGCAGGAGTGGCCTCCACAACAGCAGGCTGCGTGAGTGGTAGCGGCTCTAAATCGACAGCCGAAACTGAGAAGAATTTGGGTTATAAAACCATTCAGGACCAATGGCACAACCGCCACGACCGCGTTTGGTTAGGCGGTGAATATTGGGCCAATCCAATGGAAGATTGGCGAATTAAAAGCGGTGGCGCTGAATGCGTCGACAACGGTGGAAACCGAAGCGTTCATTCACTGACCCATCAGCTTGTTGATCCCAAACAGAGTTTTAAAATTACCGCACGCGCACAACAGCTTGATATTGCGGCTAATGACGGCGGCGCGAGCATTCGCATTGGTGTTCGCAGTGAGCTCAATGAATATCGCAGCAACTGCTTTGCTCTGAATGGTGTTGATGCCGGTGTGGTTGGTAATGAGATCGTGATTGGCGATAAACGCGGCACGCTGAAGCGCAGTGCTGGATCAGACGAAATTGAACTGGTGCTGATAGGAACCCCCCAAGTGGGCAGTTCGTCTTTGCGGTTGGAAGTGCGCCTTGCCAATAGCCAAGAGTTAATTGGTGAATTAGAGCATTTGGTTGCCGCAGAAGATATTGTGGGCAACGTAGCTGTGGTCAGTAATTTCTCAATTCCGGTGATTGAATACGGCGATGACAAACTAACACCGCAAGGGCGCTACCGCTTTGCCGATTGGACACATTCGGGCGCGGCGTTCGCCAGTAAACCTGAACAAAAGTTTGGCCCCATTTTGTGGACCATGTATACCCTGAGTGACTCCCGTTCGGATGAAGGCTTTGTGATGAGCCTTAGTGCGCTAACCGGCCCAATGGGAGCGCAAGATAAGCACACGGTTGAGCTACAAATACAGCGCGATGGAATTTGGCAGTCTCAAGGTGAAGCCCAGCTTGACCCCGATGCATGGACCGCTACTTTTCGAATTGCCAACTGGGATGAAACATTAGAAGCCGATTATCGTGTGGTGTATCGCGAGCAATTAAGTGATGGCACTGAGGCCATTGATGTATACCCCGGTAAAGTCCAAGCCAACCCTGTGGGCCGACCGTTGCGAATGGCTGGCTTAACCTGCCAAAATGACTACGCCTTTCCGTATGAGCCGGTGGCCAATAATGTGGTCAATATGAACCCAGATTTGGTGTTTTTCTCAGGCGATCAGCTTTATGAATCACACGGAGGTTTTGGTGTGGTACGAGCGCCTGCCGGACCCGCCATTCTGAATTATCTGCGCAAGTTTTATCAATTTGGATGGGCGTTCCGCGAAGCGATGCGCAATCAACCCACGATATGCCTGCCAGATGACCATGATGTGCTGCAAGGCAACTTATGGGGGGAAGGCGGTGCGCCAATGCCAGAGCGAGCGATAGCTGAAAACACCATTGATAAAACCGGTGGCTATATCGAACCTATCCGTATGGTTAATGCTGTGCATCTCACCCACACCGCGCACCATATGAAACCGCATGATCCAACGCCTTCATTGCGCGGCATGAGCGTTTACTACGGTGAAATGATTTATGGCGATGTGAGCTTTGCGATTGTTGCCGATCGACAGTGGAAAAGTGGCCCAGAGCACTTAGACATTATTGTGGGAACCTCCGGTAATGACGAAGAGCCCAATGAATTTAACCCCAAATTTGATCGAGAAGATTTGCAATTACTGGGTCAACGGCAAGAGCAGTTCTTAGAGCAGTGGAGCGATGATTGGCGCGGCCACAAACTTAAGGTACTGCTGAGTCAGACTATTTTAGCCAGTTTAGCCACACATCAGTGGAAGGCTGATCATTACCTTAAATATGATTTTGACAGTAACGGTTGGCCTGCAACTGCGCGTAATCGAGCCATTCAGGCGATTAAAAAATCACAAGCACTGCATTTGTGTGGCGATACCCATCTTCCAAGCCTGTCGCAATATGGCATTGAAGCTCAGCGCGATAGTAACTGGGTATTCTGTACGCCTGCCATTGCCGTGGGATGGCAACGCTGGTGGCTGCCCGACAGTGTCGGTTTAAAGCATCAACAGCGCCCAAGCCACGGTCTGCCCAATACCGGTGAGTATTTAGATAGCTTCGGTAACAGAAACTATGTGTATGCCGTAGGAAATCCCATCGTTAGTGAGGCGCGTAATCGCTATGTGCGCGCACATGAAAAAAGCAGTGGTTTTGGCTTTGTGTATATCGACACAGAAGCAAAAACTTACACGCTCGAAGCTTATAAGTTCATGGTCGATGCCACCGACGGAAAGGCTAGTAACCAGTTTGATGGTTGGCCTGTCACCATTCATCAGCGCGAAAACCGTGGTGACAATAAACTTAGCTAAGGAAGGTTTAAAACTCATGCTTGTATGTACACACAAAAAACGGTTGCAGCGCCTGTTCATCGGGGCTGTTACTCTCATCACCGCATCTACATTTGCGGCTGAAAAGCCCTGGAATAATGAACAGCTCAGCTTCGATGCTCGAACTGATGCGCTCATTAGTGCGATGACGCTGGATGAAAAAATCAGCCAACTATCAGATGAGAGTCCTGCCATTGAACGTTTGGGAGTCCCCAAATACAACTGGTGGAATGAAGCGTTGCATGGCGTGGCGCGCAACGGTAAAGCGACGATTTTCCCACAGGTGATTGGCTTAGCAGCCACGTTTGATCCTGAGCTGTCATATCAAATGGCTGATGCGATTTCATCTGAAGCTCGCGCCAAATACAATATTTCTCAAGCCATGGGCAATCGAGAAAAATACACCGGACTGACGTTCTGGAGTCCGAATATCAACATCTTCCGCGATCCACGTTGGGGTCGAGGGCAAGAAACGTTTGGTGAATCACCGTTACTGACCTCCATTATGGCCGATGCCTTTGTTCGGGGGATTCAGGGGGATCATTCCAAGTACTTGAAGGCCGCTGCCGCGGCCAAACATTTTGGTGTGCACTCGGGGCCTGAAGCGCTGCGCCACTCGTTTGATGCAGTGCCAACCCAAAAAGATTTGTATGAAACCTACTTGCCCGCGTTTGAATATTTGATCACCAAATCGAATGTTGCAGGCTTGATGTGTGCTTACAATGCGGTATTCGGAGAGCCTGCTTGTAGCTCTGAATTTTTGCTGACGGAGTTGCTCAAAAAACAATGGCAGTTTAAGGGCTATGTGGTGTCGGATTGCGGAGCGCTATACGACATTCATCATGGTCACAAACAGGTTAAAACTCCAGAGCAGGCGGCGGCGAAGGCGCTCAACGGGGGTGTCAGTCTCAACTGTGGATTTACTTACAATGCCAGCTTAAAACAGGCGGTAGAACAAGGTTTTGCATCCGAGCAAACCATTGATGAGCGTTTAAAAGAATTGTATCTAATTCGCTTTCGTTTAGGTTTCTTTGATGGTGCAGAGGCAAATCCATACAACGCTATTCCCGCATCGGTCATTAACTCTCCAGAGCATCTTGCGTTAGCAAAAGAAGTGGCGACTAAATCGATTGTTCTACTTAAAAATAACAACCACGTGTTGCCGTTGGATAAGAACATCAAGGTGCCTTATGTCACAGGCCCATTCGCTGCATCAAGTGATGTGTTGATGGCCAACTACTATGGTATCTCGGGCAACATGGTGACCATTTTGGAAGGCATTGCCAACAAAGTATCGCAGGGCTCTGCATTGAACTATCGCATGGGGGCATTGCCCTTCAATGACAACAAAAACCCTAAAAACTGGGCACCTTTTGTTGCTAAAACTGCTGATGCCGTGATTGCTGTGGTAGGCATTTCTGCCGACATGGAAGGCGAAGAAGTGGATGCGATTGCTTCTGAGCATAAAGGCGATCGCGTTGACTTGAAGCTGCCACAAAACCAAATCAACTATGTAAAACAATTGGCAGAAAACAAAAAAGGGCCCCTTGTGCTAGTGGTTGCGAGTGGTAGCCCCGTTGCCTTGGGTGAGTTGTATGATTTAGCCGATGCCGTGGTGCAGGTTTGGTATCCAGGTGAGCAGGGCGGCAATGCAGTCGCCGATGTGCTATTTGGCGATGCTAATCCCTCGGGTCACTTACCGCTCACTTTCCCGCATTCAGTTGAGCAACTACCACCGTATGAAGACTACCGCATGCAAGGACGTACCTATAAATTTATGGAACAAGAGCCATTGTTCCCATTCGGTTTTGGGTTGTCGTATGCTGAGTTTGAATATCGTGATCTTAAAATCACTCAGAATGACTCGAGCTACCGTGTTTCGTTTGAAGTGCTTAACGTCAGTAAGCGGGCCGGAAGTGATGTGGCGCAGTTGTATTTAACCCCCATAAATCCAAGCGATGAGGAAGCTAAGTTCCATCTTAAAGGCTTTAAGCGCTTGCAGGTTGAAGCCGGAGATGCCACGCGTCATGAGTTTGTTGTACCACATAGTGCGCTCACACGAATGACCAAAAAGGGTGAGTCAGTAGCGCTTGCTGGTCAATATCGACTTCATGTAGCAAACGCACTCCCTATTCAACGAAGCTTAGAGTTGGGCGCGGCTAAACCTATCAGCCAGGTGATTGAATTCACTCACTAAGAGGTTGACACCCAAGCGGCATGATCGAATTCGTTCGGTCGCGCCGCTTAAGCACGTTAGCCCTCATTGCGGAGAGTCATGTAGAGTGCAATATTTAGGGGCTAGTGTTCATTTGGGCGAGGTGTAAAGCCAATAGACACCCCATTATCAATGAAAAATTGAAACTGTTTTAAGTCTTTTTTGATTGTCGTTGAGCTCATTCACCACTAAATTTATCACCCTAAGTTCGTTTGCTTTGATTGTTCAACTTGAAAGGAATTGCCATGACTCACCCAATTATTCGTGACTTAAATAAGCGTTACACCGCCAAGAAGTATGACGCTAGTAAGCGCATTTCCGATGAAGACATGAAGGTCATTAAAGAGGCGGCTCGCATGTCGGCTTCTTCAATCAATTCGCAGCCTTGGAAGTTTATTGTGGTGGAATCAGACGCAGCAAAGCAGCGCTTTCACAACACATTCGCCAACATGTATCAATTTAATCAGCCGCATGCCAAAGAAGCGTCACACACGATTTTGCTTGCATACGATCCTAAATTTACCCAAGACAAATATGCCAAACGAGTTGACGTTGAAGTGTCTTCGGGACACCTGCCTAAAGAAATGTACGACTCAATGATGGGGGCATACGCTTTTGCTGAGTCGAATACTGACGACACCGGTTATAACGGCAGCTGGACCAAAGCTCAGGTTTATATCGCCTTGGGTAACTTGTTGCACACGTTAGCGCGTTTGGGGATCGATTCAACACCGATGGAAGGGGTTGATCGCGAGCTTATTGGTGAAGAGTTCAAACAAGAATTAGATGGTCATGTATGTGAAGTGGCTTTAGCCATGGGGTACCACTTGCCTGTTGAAGATTACAATCACGGTTTGCCGAAAGCGCGTTTAAGTGTTGATGAGGTCATTACTACGTTGTAACGACCTCATTGAGCTTTGTGAGTCGTCATGAGGTGCGCGGTCTAGGCCGGGCACCTTTTTTTAATGGAGCTGTAAGTTGCTTTAATTCATTCCTCTGCACATCTCGACTCACTCTGTTACCGTCGCATTAATTGGCGCAGCGATATGGAATTGAGATGGTTGTTTTTAAACCACCATTGGGCGTAATGCTCAATTCAAATTGGTGCGTATTAGGGTAGAGTGTATTCAGTCGCTCTTCTGTGTTGCGTAAGCCTACGCCTAAGCCATTGCCCGCTTTAATATGATTGACTTGAATATCACAGCCGGATCCTGTGTCCCATAGTTCTATCAGCAATTGATGCTCATTCACTGAAGCATGAATACCTATGGTGCCACCGTCTTCGTTGACTGCAATAGCGTATTTCATTGAATTTTCGATGATGGGTTGCAGAAGCAAGCTCGGAACCAATGCTTGTTCGGCATTGGGTTCAATATTTAAATCCACATTAAGTCGTTCGCCAAAGCGAGTACTTTCAATATCCAAATAGAGGTTCAGTGCGGCTATTTCCTTTACTAATTGCACTTCGGTATCGGGGTTGTTGTCGAGCGAATAGCGCAAGAAACGGCTGAGCTTGACCGTCATTTCCTGCGCGGTCTCCGACATCTTAGCTTCAACTAAAGAGTTGATGGCATTGAGCGTATTACACAAAAAATGTGGGTTTAGTTGATAGCGAAGCATTTTGATTTGTGCGTCTCGAGCCACGGTCTGGGCTTTCATACGTTTCAACTGCTCTTCGCGAGTTTCGGCCTCTGCTTTAAGAAAATCTCGATGCTCCGATTCAAGTAATTGGTAATAGCGAACGCCATGAAACATGCAGGTCCAACATAAAATAATAAATACGCTGGCATGCAACCAACCGCCAAAATCAGGCCAAATATGTTGTTCTCCGGTCATTAAAATAAAGGTCTGCATACGGATAAGTGTCCACACCAATGACACCACGCTGACCATGAGTAGAATCCAAAAGATGCGCGTCACCGCCGACTTATACCAGAGTTTAAGATAAACCGGATACATGCACAGCGACAGCAATAATCCCAGTACGGCTTGTAGCGCAGTATGAACAATATAAGGCCAGCTCGGCGCACTATACCAAAGCGTCAGCGTGATGAAATTTTCGACACTAAAAAACATCCAAAAACCAGCTTGCCAAGACCAGAATAAAAAAACTGGGTGATTTTTACATGCTTCTTTCACGCGTTGCACCATCGTCGCTTGAGTTAGCATCCGCCGTGGAGGCTGATGATCGGATTGAGTGTTCAAGTCTACGAAGCTCCCATTTATTCATGTACTAAAATATAAAGTGATGGGTGAAGCACGTGGCTTACATCTCACCAAAGGCTGTTCTTGTCGCAATCTGTGACCGAATGTGTGGTGTCAAACCGCCAACTCTTTAAAAACGTTGGAGGTTTGATTGGCCTTAACGGAGCAACATACTTTGATTCAACGACACCGATATTTGTTGAATGAACCCCGTACGTTGGAACAACTGCTGACTGTGTTCAGCACTCAACCTCAGCTCTTGTTGAGACTGTTCAACACCGTTGGCAAAATGCAGAGTGACCGAGGGGGCAGCATTGTCCGTCAAACAATATAGCACCGGCACTTGGCACCAGGTAAATGCTAATTGTTGCTGGGAAACGGTTAGCTTCTGCCATTGCCCAGCTACGTCCAAATAGGTCAATTCGTGGGTCTCTGAATTGAATTCGCAGGCTTGTAGCAGAGCAGGTTGAAATGCCACATGGCCACTTTGAATGCGCAACCCTAACTCGGTAAAGCGAGTTAATACCTCTTCTTTGACCTGACCGGTCATGCCGGGCTGTTGTGCGCCTGCATGCTTTGGAGTGTGTGAGTATGGGTCGGTTGGAAACGCGCCGTAAGCTTGCGGTGTTTTGTTGAAGCCAATTCCTTCGCGAACCCGATAATATAGGTCGCCCAAGCGTGTAATCACTTGAGGATCAGCATTGCCATCAACGGCCTTGAAGAAGTTTTCCATAGTCGCCAGTAACAATTTGGATACCATGTGCCAATAAATACAGCCTAAGCCTTCAAACCCGAACATGCCGCCTGAGCGGCCGGTAAATGCTTTGTGGTGAAACACCTCTTCATAGGTGCAATGAATGGCATCTCGAGCCTCAGCCAATGCTGGAAACTGTTCTAGCATGGCGTTGATTTGTAGATTTAATGCAGCAGCATTGTGAAGGTCGGGGTTAAAGCGATAAACCCCGTGTTCATCGATGGTCAGTAACCGGCTATCACCGGTGTCTAACACCTGTTGTAGCGCCGATATATTGCTCACGATAGATGCCGGCACTGTATTCTTTTGGAAAAAAGACGGAAGTGCCCGATCGGGGTACAGCATGAAGGTATGTTGATCCGCTCGATACACGTCACTATCGAATAACTGATCGAGCATGTTAGCTGCTTGCTCGGCGGCGATTGCACCAGAGCTTAATGCGGCAACTTGACCTTCAAGCATGACGTACAAGTGATCGACATGCGCCGTTTGATGTTCAGCAGACAATAAGTTGTACGCATGATACAAACCGTCGTCGGTTTGGTTATTCGCAATAGTTTGATCCACAATGGTCAGCGCATGGTTGAGCAATGCGCGTATTTCTTGGAGGTTAACTTCAACGGTACCGCTAAAACATTGGGCCTTATAAAGCGTTTGGCGATATTCGCTTGCAGCCTCTCCTAGCTGCTTTAAAATATTAAAACGAAGCGTGTCATCTACTTGCTGGTGGCTTGTTTGAGCCACAGTTTGCTCAAGAATCAACGATGTTTTTGCCAGCCATTGCGCAACTTCTAACGACAGCATAGGGTGTTGTGTTTCATGCTGCAGGAGTTGTTGCATAAAGTTCATGTAGCGGCGCATGTAATATAGTGTGACCATCGACAAGCCTTGGCCGACTAAGGCATTGTTGGCATCGTTCCATTCTGGCCGCTGAGTATTCAGCCAAACCCCCCCATCAATCACCAAATTTCCGAGTTTACTTAACAAGGGCACAAGTAACTTTTCTAGTAAGTTTGTCTGATAAACTTGTCCATTTTTTGTGAGCACTAACTTACCGTCGGCACCAAGCTCTTTGACACGGCGCTCGATCTCTAAGTCAAGCTCGGAATCAAACTCAACTGTGTCTTTTGCGTTCGTCACTATTTCGTCAAAAGGTTTGATTTTATAAGGCACGTTAGCGTAGCTAAAAATGGGTTGGTGAAGCATTTCACTCAATTTTTTGGGGTGGAATTGCTGCGACAATTCCAGCAGCTTCAACAAGTAAATTATTTGATGATCGCCCCAGTAGCCAATGTAGCTCCATGGGTTATCGGGCTCTTCAACCTCCCAATCAATGCCTTCTTTAGTAATACGATAGGGGTTGTAGCCGTCCATAGTGGATGCATTCACAAACTTGGCAATGATGTTCTCGATAAACTCTGGATAGCTGAAACTGAGGGCTTCCCAGTTCTGAAAAATATCTCGCCAATTGCCTTGATAGGAAAGCAGACGATTGCCCTGGTCACCTTTGAGTTGAATCGCAAATTGGTTCCAAGGACGCGATGGATCACCGTGACGACGGCCAAAGGTAATGGGCAAATACTCCATGCATAAACGGAGGAGCTGGAAGTCGTTTTGTTTCGCAACGCGCTGGAGTAAATCGTTAAAGTTAATATGTGCAGGTAGTGATTCAAACAGCTCTCGATTGGCGGCAAATACCGTTTGATTAAAGTGCTGAATCGAACCTGAAAGATCGGCGCTATCAATCTGATATTGATTGTCAAAGATGCCTCCGCGCAACACATTGAAGAGCACGTTGGCGTAGTGGTGAACCGATACATTTTCTTCAGCAGTGACTTGAAAAGCATCGGCAGAAGCCATGATGCGGGCCAATGCATCACTGCCTTGCGCAACAGACTGATGCAAGTTGGATGCGACATGTTGTGGATTTTCCATTTCGGCCATTAATGCCGTGACTTGACGTTGGCTTTGCTCAACATTCGCCACAATTTGCCATGCTTTTGAGCTATTTGCAGCCAGTGTATAGCGGGCGTTGACGAAGTAGGCGCCGCGAATACCGCGAGTATGGTATTCATCGCTGAGAGCTTGATTGTTTTCGAATGTTGCCAGCTGACGGGAGCTTAATAGAGTGGTGAGCTGGTCGGAAGCTTGATCTAACCCCAGTGAAAACACAGTGTTCGCCTTGAGTGACTCATAGGGTTCAGCTTTGTCTGTAATACCCGAAAACAAGGTGAATACGGCAACTCCCGTTTTGGCATCGAGTTCATTCCATTTATAAGCGTCGACCAAATTACTCGAAATTGTTTGCGTATAGCGGGGTGTCCCTGCGGGCAATATGTTCTGCAACCCGTCTATCATTTCCACATTCACATCGCTTGTGGCGTGGTTCATGAGCTCACATTGACGCGAGAATCCGTATGTGTCACTGGAGACCCAGGTATACCTAAACGTCATTTGCAGGGAATGATTCACTTCCTCAAAGCATAGTTTATTGCCCAATGTGTTTTTATAGAGATTGCGCACTATGGCGTAATCTTGCGAATGCTCTTTGCTGAACGGATGCCAAGCATGTGCCGTGCCATCGCGCTGAATTTTGAAGATGGTTTTACTGCCAGTATGTGCAGTGCTGTCGTAAATTTTGTCGACCGGCTCATAAGGGAAAAGAGCTGTTTCAGGAGACACTCGCCCCGCGGTAAGGCCGCCGTTAGAGGCGATAAACAGCCAATGGTCACTGTCCGATATCAGCGTGATGAAAAAAGAGTCCATTTTGTCGGCATGGTGGATGGCGTAAAAACGTTCACCATCAAGAGTGACAAACTTACCGCTTGTCACAGGTTGCTCTGAAGCATTGGTCGTCATAGTCGGTTACTCACTGCGTAATTGTTTTAGGGTGTAAAGCGTGTTGTATGAATTAGGGGGTTACTCGACTGATGCTGCGGGCTTAAAAAGCCGGACATAATCAATTTCCATCCGAGCGGGGAAAATTGCATCGTCAATGGGGCCGCCTGCTTTGCCCCAATCGCCGCCAATAGCAAGGTTCATGACGATATGAAAGGGGTGATCAAAGGGCCATGACTGCCAGCCATTCCCTTCGTTTACGTAGAAAAAATAAGGCACATTATCAAAAAGGATGGTGATGTAACTGGGCGTCCACTCAATGGAATACACGTGAAAATCTTCGGCCACATTCTTACCTTCAATACTGGCTTTTCGTTGTTCCCATTTAATCCAGTAATAATCTAAATTATGTACAGTGCTGTGTATCCGGTTCATGTCGTATCCCACGTGTTCCATGATGTCGATTTCACCCGAGTTAGGCCATGCATCGCATGTCTCACTGCCTTGCCAATCGGCATCGGGCTTGCAACGAGTGGCATACTTAAAGGGGTTGGTTGGCAACATCCAAAGGGCAGACCACGAACCTTGGCCGGAGGCTAATTTGGCGCGAATGTCGGCTCGACCATAGAGTAAATCGCCTTTGTGTGCGCTATTGAGTCGGGCGGATGTGTAGTTCGCGTTGCTATATTTTTCTTTGTGGGCTTCTAGAATGAGCTTGCCATGTTCGACACGGGCATTTTTGAGACGATTGGTGTAAGCCTGATCTTCGTTATTGACCTTACCAGCGGGCCAAATGTCAAAATTCCACTTCTCTGGGTTAGGCGCACCAGCCTGTTCAAACTCGTCTTGCCACACCAGCTTCCATTGCGTGTTCGGCACTTGTTTTTGTCGGATGATGATCGCGTGTAAAACAGGCAAACCAACATGGCCTTTGAGTTCGACCGTCAATATGCCATCGGTGACTTCAATATCGGTAACGGTGCGATCCAGCGATGACAGCGCTTTACCGTCTCGCGCCAGACGCACATCTAAATTTGGAATGACCACTTGTTGTTGTGCTATTACGTCAAACACGCGTTGACCCACGGGGGTATTGGTTGGTTCCGCGAACTTGAAAGTGATGTCGTAAATAGCCGGAGGTAAAGCCACATCAAATGACATATTGCCGAGTCGATATGAGCGATACAGTGCACTGTCTTGCGAGCCTTTAATAGCTGTTGATTGACCGCTCTGGGATTTAGTCTTGAGTGTGTCGGCCTGATAAATAATGCCATCGGTGGCGGTGTATTGGCTGCCCCCAAGGTTTACTGCGTACACAACGTTCTGTTGATAACTATGCTGCGTGTTGTTCAGAGGAACTGGTGTTGCAAACGCCAAGCTGCTGAAGCCAAGAGTCGCCCAAAAGCAAAGACGTGTGACATAAATTTCAATAGGCATGGCTGTAACATTCCCAATCAGCGATTCAATAGAATGAATTGAACAATAATTCAGCCAGTGACAGGTTCAATCGAAACGCGTTAAGCGGGACTCGCCTTGCGGTGAATGCGTTTGTTTAATCCTGAAGTGTGATCCTTCAGCACGATGTAATCGATATGGGGTAGGCGGTGGGCATGTTTGGTGCCCCATTGATGTGAGCGATGAAGGTGATCGGCAATGCAGAGATATTGATCACTTATTGTGGGGGTTTTTCGCTCAACGGGTCTGGCAACAAGGTGAGTTGGGTGTTCGCTCTCTGGATGTATTTAGCTCGTTTTTTTAAGCTTCATGCAACGTGACTAATGAAGAGAATAACTTATGAACCCTAATGCATTAAAGGCTCCGGCAGCGCTTATGCTGGCCGCTACTTTAGGCGCATGTGGCCAACCTAAATTGAGTAGTCTAATGAATCAGACAGCTTCTGCTCAAGCACCTTCAATGAACTACCAAATTGGTGAAACATCGGCCATTTGGGTGACCAGTGAAGCCGGAGACAAAGTACAGCGTACGAACAATATTAGTTTTGATGCAGCAGCGCCGCAATCAGGTGACCATGTATTGAGCATTCATCCTGATCAGGTCAAACAAACTATCACCGGTATTGGATCGTCATTTACCGAATCATCGGCTTTCGTCTTAGCGCATTTAACGCCGAAGCAGCGAGAGCAAGTGATGATGGATATTTATGGTGAATCAGGGGCGAACTTCTCACTGACTCGAACGCCGATAGGCGCGACCGACTTCTCAGTGCAAGGCCGCTACTCCTATGCCGATGTTGCAGATGATGCAGACTTAGAGCATTTCTCTATTGGGCCTGACCGTGACGGTTTTAGTCGTTCTAAGTATTCGGGCATTCAAGATGAATCATTTGATGTATTGCCTATGATTCAGCAAGCCTTAGCAATTAAGCAATCTCAAGCCGACAAAGATTTGCGCATTGTGGCATCGGCGTGGACGGCTCCGGCTTGGATGAAAGATATTGAAACTTGGTATATCAAGCCAACGGCCGAGAATAATCATCAAGGCACCGGAGGCATACTCAAACCTGAATATGAAGCCACTTACGCCAATTATATTGTGAAGTACCTTGATGCTTACCACCAAGCGGGGGTTGATATTTGGGGGCTGACACCAGTCAATGAGCCTCATGGCAACAGTGGCCAATGGGAAAGCATGCACTTTACCCCTGAAACTCAGAGAGACTTTATTAAAGAACATTTAGGACCCACGCTTAAAGCAAGCGCTCACGGTGACATTAATTTACTGATTTATGACCAAAACCGAGATGGTTTTGAAGCCTGGGCGGACACCATTTTGGGCGATGCTGAAAGCGCTGACTATGTCTATGGGTCGGCGGTGCATTGGTATTCCAGTACCTTCAAAGTGCATGAAGATATATTGGAGCGGGTGCATCAAAAATTTCCTAAATTCGACATTATCCATACCGAAGGAACCATTGATGATCTAGGGAAGCCGGCCCCAGAAGGTGTGTTAGATCCAGACGGATTTACTGAAACCGGATGGTTTGCCAATGACGATTTTTGGTGGAATCAAAACGCGACGGATTGGGCTTATACCGCAACTTGGGCACCGTCTCCCGAAGATCATCCCATGTATACGCCCGTGCATCGCTACGCGCGTAATATTATTGTGAGTTTGAACCATTGGATGAGTGGTTGGATTGACTGGAATGTCGTGCTAGATGCAAATGGCGGTCCCAATCATGTGGGTAATTTTTGTGGGGCGCCAATCATGATAGATACCGACAGTGGCGAAATTTATTACACCCCTGTGTATCACATTCTTAAACAATTTAGCCAAACCATTCGTCCCGGTGACAAAGCTGTCCAAGCGAACAAAACGCTGGTGAATCTAGACGATGATGCACTCCATACCAGTGCAACCTTGAGTACCAGTGGATTATTGAGTGTTCAAGTGTTGAATACAACGAAGCAAGCCATTGCCACCAAACTTAAAGTAGGCCTTCAGCAGGCAAACTTAACCGTTCCAGCAAATTCACTTCAAACTGTGCAATTACAACTGCCGCAATAACCGCTTTAGAGGGTGATCTAGGTCACCCTCGAATCCACTTCATCGCACCATACAAACTTCCTGCCGCGTTGGCGTTGTTGCCACACTTTATTTCCGTATTTTTGGCTATTCAGTCGAATGCAATTATGCCGTTGCACTCGGGATTTTAAGTCTTTATCAAGAGCAAGCGGAACTATGAGCAACGCAGAGCATTTCGAAACGGCCGCAGGTGACAAAATTTCTTTCCTTCAAAAGTTTATCTATGGACTGGGATCATTCGTGAACAGTCTATTGGGCGCTGCGATTGGCGGCATGGTGATAGTGCTGAACCTAGGTTTAGGCATGAACCCGGCACTCGTGGGGTTGGTGAGTGCTTTGCCACGCTTAACCGACGCAATCACCGACCCCTTAGTGGGATACATTTCTGATCAAACTCGTTCGCGGTGGGGAAGGCGGCGTCCATACATCTTCGGGGGGGCAATTCTTACAGGTATCATTTTTGCGCTGTTATGGCAGCTTCCGCATGGGCAAAGCGAAGATTTTTACTTCTGGTTTTTTCTCGTCGGATCGTTGGTGTTTTATTTTGCATATACCCTATTTGCAACCCCTTGGGTTGCGTTGGGGTACGAGCTAACTCCCGACTACCATGAACGAACTCGCTTGATGGCGGTGCAAAATTTCATGGGGCAGATGGCTTACTTAGTGTCGCCGTGGTTTTTATGGTTTATGCAAAATGACGGTTTGTTTGACAACATGGTGGATGGTGCAGCCTGGTTGGCCATGATCATTGGTGCCTTTACTATCTTTGTTGGTGTATTGCCCGCCATTTTCTTAAAAGAACCGTATCTAAATACCATTCGCAGCGACGCTCAAGACACGGATACTCAGAGCTTTAATGGCGGTGTAAGAGGTTTTTTTGAGGGTTTCTTGCTCACGATTAAATTCAAGCCATTCTTGTGTTTATGTGCCGCTACGTTTTTGGTGTTTAACGGCTTTATGCTGGTGGCTTCGTTTCAAACCTACGTCATTATTTACTATGTATTCGGTGGCGATCAGTCTCTGGGGGCTGAATACGCAGGTTGGGCTGGCACGGTATCGGCAATCGCAACGTTCTGCATTATTGTGGTGATCAGTAAAATATCCATCTCAATGGGTAAGCGAAAAGCGTTTTTCTTGGCCACTGGTATGTCCGTTTTTGGATATGGTTTGAAGTGGTTTTGTTATCACCCTGAATACCCATTGTTACTCTTGCTTCCAGTGCCATTTTACGCTTGTGGTATTGGCAGTTTATTTACCCTGATGGGGTCTATGATTGCCGATGTATGCGACCTGGACGAAATCGAAACTAATGAACGTCGAGAAGGTATGTTTGGCTCTATTTTTTGGTGGGTTGTGAAGTTGGGTATGGCAATAGCACTCGCCGCGGGTGGATTCTTGCTGAATGCAACCGGCTTTGATGTCGAGCTGGGCAGTGCGCAATCGGATGACACTCTATTTTGGATGCGACTGATTGATGTGCTAGTCCCTATGGTGTGTTCAACGTTGGCGATATGGATGATTTATCATTACCCCATTACTGAAGATATTGCACATCAAGTTCGGTTAAAATTAGAGCGCCGACGAGGAAAGATGGGTATAGCTGAATCCAGCTCTCAGACCTAATCATCAGTGCTGAAGAAGTGCGATCACACTCTCATTTGATTCAAACCCTCAATGAAATTTGAGAGTGTGTTATTACACTCATCCTGAGGTGTCATCGTTGATGAGCCCTCTCTGATTTATTATGGCGGTGAATGATACTTATGACTCGACTCCGAACGTTGATTGTGGACGACGAACCTTTAGCAATTAGCCTTTTAAAGTCTAAGCTGAGCACGATTCCTGAAATCGAGATTATAGGTGACTGCAAAAATGGCCGAGAAGCCATCAAAGCGGCGATGGATCTCACGCCCGACCTGATGTTTTTGGATATTCAAATGCCAGGTTTAAACGGCTTTGATGTGGTTAAACGACTGCAAAATGACAGTTCTCCTTTGGTGATATTTACCACCGCATATGAACAGTATGCGCTGGATGCTTTTGAAGTGCATGCCGTGGATTACATTCTCAAACCATTGGATTTAGAACGCATTGAACTGGCAGTAAAACGCGCGATGGCTAGGCTCAATGAAGGCCCCATGGGTGACGAGAAGTCCCGTGTGATACAAGCAATTCATGACATTAATGAATGCGAGCAGTCGCATTTAGAGGAGCCGGAATCGCCGCTCAGTGAGAATATTGATCGCAAGGTAGTGATTCGTGACCGAGAAGAGATCACCTTACTTAACCAAGAAGAAATTGAATGGATTGATGCTGCAGGAGATTATTGCTGTATTCATGTGGCAGGTGAGACTCATATTAAACGCACGACCTTAAAAGAGTTGGAACAAGAGCTGGACCCAGAAATCTTCAAACGCGTTCACCGTTCTACAATTGTGAACCTCAATTGTATTTTAAAAGTGATTCCGCACACCAAAGGCGAATTCTTCTTACAGCTAGGAGAGTTTGACCGAATCAAGGTGAGTCGTAGTTATAAAGACGTGATCAAGTCGTACTTAACCGCTATGGAGTAGTTAGCGCAGTGCCGTATGCGTTTCACATACGGCATTGTGGACTCGCCTACAGAGCTATTATTTTACTTCAAGCGTGTGTTGCATAGCTTGCTTGGGTTGTCGTTTCACATTAAATAATCCCCAGTGCTTTTCGGCACCGTCAGCCTTTGTAGGATCGCCTTTCCACGGCTCATCAAATGCTTCGAAAAAGAAAAACGTCATATTGTTGGCCTTGGCCCATTCCGATACTTCCGCATAGTAACGCGCTTGAGCAGCTTCATTGGCCTGTACTGGAAACTCGCGGGCGGTGGTCGCCCAACCGGCTTCGAGCACAGCAATGGGCTTGTGGGGCAGAGCTTGCTGCACGGCGGCAATATTGTCGACTGTGTATGCGATCGCTTGCTCAATGGTTTTGTGTTCCCACATGGGGTAGGTATGTACGCCAATAAAATCTAATTCTTTGGCAAGTACTGCACCGTGTTTAATCCACCACTCGTAATTGTCGGCCACGGTAATAGGTTGCGTCGTGGCAGCTTTGACTTGTCGAACATATTGGACAACCGATGCCACAGGTACCATATGGTCATTCCAACTGACGAGGGCTTCATTGCCTACATTCACCGCAATGACAATATCGGGAAATTCATTCGCTAAACTGATACTGCGTTGAATTTCCGCCTTATTCTTTAGCATGTTGTGTTGCAGTTCGCCCTCGGGGATGGGGGCATCAAGCCAAGCACATCCTTCATGATTACTGACTTCGGCGTCTAGCCAAATGCCAAGCAATACTTTGATGGGGATTTGGTGCTGCTGAATGATACGAAGTGTGGCGGCGCTATTGTCGCCTGAATCATATAATCGAATGAGTTCAAAGCCGTGGCGTTGCAGAATCTGTAAATCTTCCAGTATCTCTGTATCGCTTGGGTTCACGGCTCCGCTACCACGATCGGGGTGCTGACCTTCGCGAAAGCCAGAATAAGCCACCGCCATCGTCTGTTGAGCGAGTAACTCATGAGATTGTTGCATAGGCGCAGTGAGTGCGGGAAGCGCGGCGAGTGTCAGAATTAGCGCAATTGCGGTCATCATATTCATTGTTTATATCATCTCAAACCTGAAACCAAAAAAGGCGAGTGTCAGCTCCGACAATCGTTGCTGACATTCGCCAAACATTGGGGAGTCAATGTTTTACTTAAAGCTATATCGGGCGCCTATGGCATAACGAGGACCGTACTGGCGAGCAAATAAGAATTGCTCTTCGTAACGTCCGTACCCTTGCTCTGTTTCATCATTTAAATTGATGCCTTCGAAGAACACGGTGAAGTCTTCGTTAATGTCATAATTTACGCTCAAATCGAGTTGTCCAAATTCTTTGGCGTATTGCGGTGGTGCATCTGAAGAACCTTGATCTTGACCTACACCAATGAGGTAGTCGTCGCGCCATGAATAGGTTGTTTTCACTGACAGACCATGTTTTTCGTAGAACAACTGGAGGTTGGCAGAGTCACTGATACCTACGAGTGGAGCCTGTTGTTCAAGGCTTTCAGTATCAAAGTCAACATCACCATCAACAAAGGTGGCATTGGCACCAAAGCCAAAACCGCTGTCCCCAAAGAAATGCTGCACCGCAATTTCAAATCCATCTACAGTTTTGGTGTCGCTGTTAAAAGGCCTTGAAATATCCCAAACAATCAACGGGTCGTCAGATGTTGGACGAATGGGATCCAATTCACCGAGCCCCAAGTTTGATTTCATTTGATCGAAGATAGCTGTACTGGTGGCTTGATCTCCACGAGCCTCGATATCTGCGACGGCTTGGTTGTAACGCGGCCCTTCATAAATGTCGTGCAGCCCATCAATTTCTTTTTTAACAATTTCAGTGGCGATGAAGTTGTCGACCTTTTTCTTGAAGTAGCCAACAGATGCATAGCTGCCTTCTTCGTAATAGTACTCAATCGACAGGTCGATATTGTTCGACTTAAATGGTTGTAAATTGGTGTTCCCTTCACTGCCACTTCGTGCGCCCACTTTTGGACTTCCCGTAAGGCTTCGACCACCGGCCAAGTTGCTCAAAGGAGCGCGTGAAATCGATTTCCCCCACGACGCCCGTGCCACAAGATCATCGGTAATATCGAGCTTCAAATCGATCATTGGTAAGAACACGCTGTGGTCGCCTTCGAAGGTTGCGAAGTTATCATCCCCTCCTTGTTCGTTTACCATAATCCATTCCGAAGCACCGGCCCATTGCACTTCCTCTGGCACCGCTTGACGCACCACACTGGTCACATCGGTTTGTTCGTAGCGGGCACCGGCATTCATCGACAAAATATAGTCACCTAACTCCCATTCCCAAGCAGTTTGAAGGTATACGCTGCTCGTTTCTTCTTGAACCGATTGCTGACTGTCGATGCCATCAAAATATGGGTCGACGGCGTAGTAGTTATCGCCCAATAGATCTTCAGTGAGCATCGCTTGCTGGCGAGCAACAGCTTCGTCAAAGTCGAAGGTATAGTAGTAATTGGGTTGCAGACTGCTGCCACCGCCACTGAATGCATCTAGTAAGCCGCTGGTGGATTGGCGTGTGAACATCACATCGGGAAAGACAGATGTGAAGCTTGGATTAAATCCTGGCCCACCTCGCAGTCCACTCCATGCAGTCCAACCGCTCATCTCTTGGTCAGTGTAAGCGGCACCGACATCAACCCGAATCAGGCCAACACTTAAATCGCCTGTCCATGAGCCGTCGAGTTGAAACTGCTCAATGGTTGATTCGCCTGGGCTGTGAATGAACTGGCTGAAGTTCGAGTCAATTTCTCCGGGCGCTAGCTCGGTTGTACCATTGCTCCAATAAATCTGAGCATGCGGAATTTCACCGGTGCGGTAGTCATATATTTTGCTATCGAGTTGGTCCGAACCCAAAATAACTTGGCCATAGCCGCCCAATTGGCTGTCGGCACCATTATCGACCTCATTGCTGGAGTCGTGATAATCGAAGGCTAAGCTGTATTCATCGTTAATGGCCCAGTCGAGGTTGAAACCGAGTGATTTGGCTTCTACTTCAGTGGTGCTTTTGCTGGCGGTAAATGACCCGTCATTGCCAGAAATGTCGGCGTAGATGGCCGTGCCGTTTGCATCAAGCTCGTAAGCATTGATGTTACTGCCAAAGTCATTCCAAATCCCCCAGCCTGACTCTTCTTCAGCGGTGGAGGACTTCGTCATGGTGTAGTCAATTGTGGCGACTAAGCTGTCGAATGGAGCGTATTGAAGCACAACCTGACCATTGGTTTTTGTGCGTTCTACATCACGAATGCTGTAGTTCATATCCTTCGGGAAGAAGTGATTGCCCACGCGATTGCCATCGGCGTCGATAGTACGAGGATCAACCACCGACGCGGCATCTAAGTCGGGCAGGTCAACATTGGCTTGCCAGCCTTGAATATTGGCGGTTTGTTGACGGAAATCACGACGTTGATCTGAAAACGTCAAGCCTATCCCAAAAGTTTCATCCATGAAGGTGTTGCTATACATGGCTGACACTTCTGGAGTGATGTCATCGCCTGTCTCTACTGACGAATCATGGATGCCCTTGGCCATTACCGAAAACTGTTGGCCTGGAGCGCCAAAAGGCTTGGATGTGACGATGTTTACGGTTGCCCCTAGACCTCCGCTTGGGAGCTCTGCTCGTGCCGTTTTGTAGACTTCTAAGGCATTCACACCTTCGGGAGATAAGTTGGATAAATCGTATGAGCGCGTGTTGCCTGTGCCTGGCATTTGACGGCCATTGAGCGTCACCAAGTTAAACTCAGGACCAAATCCTCGCGCCGTAATTTCACTGCCCTCGCCATTGGTTCGGCTGACAGAAATACCTGTGATCCGACCTAATGATTCGGCCAAGTTTGTATCTGGAAATTTACCGATGTCTTCGGCTGAAATCCCATCTACAACACCGAAATTTTCACGTTTCATATCGCTGGCACGCATGTAGCTGCCGCGGATCCCTTTGACTTGAATGATTTCCAGATCTTTTTCGGCAAGTGCTTGTTCCTGAGCAAATGCTGGTGCTGCTGCGCCCGACCCGAGTAATAGTGAAATCGCAAGTGTCAGACGAGTCTTTTTGAAAGTTAAATTTTTCATAACTGCCCTTCTAATTATTGTACTTTGTGCGTAAGGGCTGGCAGTTCGGCTGCCAGCAATCGCTAGTGTGTGTTGATTAATCCGCAGCAATGACAGCGTTGTCGATGCGATAAACCGCGCCATTGCCTTGGCCCCATGCGGGGAACACCATGACGACATCAATGGCACTTACGTCTAAGCCTGAGCTGAGTAAGTCTTGAAGCATGAAGGTGTAAGTTTGCCAAACACCTACTTCAGGAGCGGTGCCTTCTACGCTGTCTGAAAGTGATAATTCAACGTCCGTTGTGGTGTCGCCAGACTCGACTTTAAATAGCCAAGGCGCGCTAGTGTCGTTTGGCATAGAGACAACTTTCATCTCGAAGCGGATATAACCACCACTGAGCAAGCTCGATGCATCGAAGTACACGTCATCGTTTGCTAAGAAGCCCATAACGGTTTCAGTGGCGCCAATTGAAAACTCAGCAACGGTGCCTTTGGTGCCGTCTTCGTCTTGTATTTCTTGAGGGGTGCTACCGCCGCAACAATCCCAAATGCTCCATTGGTCGGCAGCGGTATCGGCAAACAAAGTGAGCGAACCGCCCGCGGAATTTTGCGCCGTAGGGTCAAAAATTTTAACGTTGTCTAAGCGGTAAATTGCGCCTTCACCGGCTCCCCAAGCTGGGAATACCATCAACACGTCGATTGCGCTGAGGTCTAAGCCTGCAGATGCAAGATCGGCTAATGTAAAGGTGTAGGTTTGCCATTGCGCCGTGACGGGGGCTGCGCCTTCAACGCTGTCTGATAGTGGTAATTCAACTGCCGTTGTCGCATCGCCGGATTCGATTTTGAACAACCAAGCGGCATCAGCAGTGGTAGGCATTGATTCAACTTTCATCTCGAATTGCACAACCCCATTCTCAAAAATGCTGCTGGCATCAAAAGGTTGATCGCCGCCCCCGTTGCCTGACTTGGTGCTGAATCCCATTACTGTGGGTTCTGCGCCTACTGAAAATTCAATCACTGCACCGTGGTCTGCATCGTCTGTTTGTTCCACCGGAGTCGACCCTCCACAGCAATCCCAGGCAGGCCATGCAGCATTTTGAGTGTCTTCAAATAACACCAATTCAGGTGCTGTTAGTCCGGTATTAATTTTTACGTTATCAACGCGGTATACCGCACCTTCACCCGCCCCCCACGCCGGGAAAATCATCAAAACATCAATGGCGCTCAGTTCTAAACCTGCATCGGCAAGGTCTTTGATGTTGTAAGTGTATTGCTGCCATTGACCTACAGGGGGGGCAACGCCTTCAACACTGCTTGTAAGGGGCATTTCTACGGCTGAAGACGTATCGTTCGATTCAATTTTGAATAGCCACTGCGCATTGGCTACAGTGGGTAACGATTCCACTTTGACTTCAAATGTAATGGTACCGGTTTCGAGGATGGATGAAGCATCATAGGGCGTGCCGCCACCACCATTCCCTGTTTTGGTGACAAACCCCATCACAGTGGGCTCTGCTCCAATTGAGAATTCAATGGCTGTGCCATGTTCGGCATCGTCTTGGACTTCTGCTGGCGTTGACCCTCCACAGCAATCCCACGCAGGCCAATCTGGGTTGATGGCATCATCAAAAATGATTAAATCCGATGCAGGCCCGGTTGATGGAGGCGTTGGCATGGGCGCTTTACCTTCCACTAAGGCATAGCTTGGATTTGCTTCGTCTTCGAGTTGGTCGTAGCCGGCACGAACCGTGTCACACCCTTTGCCTGTGAGTGGATCTGTACTGCATTGATACACACGAACATAGTCAACAATGTAGGACTGACCGTTGGTAAATGCCGAGTCGTCAATGCCCAAGTCGTTGACGTTTTCTGGCCAGTCACCGCCCACAGCAAGGTTTAATAGCAGGTGAAAATCTTGGTCGTAAGGTGCGCTGTTCCACTGCGTTTCAAGTTCCCCGGTCACCCCATCAAAATATTCTGCGAACCAGCCGCGATGTTTGAGCGTAAAGGGGTCACCATCGGCATTGTATGCCACGTCAGACTGTCGTTGAGTGGCATATAAATAATCGTCGACGTACCAACGAATTTCACCTTGCTGCCATTCCACTGCGTATGTATGGAAGTCGTCAGCTGGATTAACGCCATCAGGCAATGCGTAGGCGCGTCCAGAATTTGAATTATTAGGTGATTCCTTGCCGTAGTGTAAGGTGCCGTGAACAAATGCTTCGGCGACTCCGTCATCATCTTCTACTTTGAGATTCACTGCTTCAACAATGTCGATTTCGCCAGATTTGGGCCAACCACCATACACTTCGTCGGTTGGAAGCATCCAAAAAGCTGGCCAGCTACCTTGGCCACTTGGAAGCTTAGCGCGCATTTCAAAGCGGCCATAAGTCCAGTCGCCCTTGTATTTGGTTCTCAATCTTGCCGAGGTGTACGGCAAAGTAGCCCCTTCTTCGGCTTTATGGGCCACAATGTGCAGCATTCCGTCGCTGATAAAAGAGTTTTCTGGGGAATCTGTATAGCACTGCTTCTCGTTGTTGCCGCCGCCGCTACAGTTGACTTCGTGTTCCCACTTCCTTGAGTCGATCGCTGTTCCTTCAAACTCATCGTTCCAAATCATTTGCCAACTGACAGGCGGAGCCGATGTGTCAACAGATTCAAAGTTTGAGTCGGTATTGGCACCGTTACAACCGGCAACTGCGGCAATAAGCGATGTCATGATCACCGTTTTGAGGTGCTTAGCGCTACATGTGTTCATTCATGTCTCCAGTAATACCTTAAGTTCTTATGACGAACCTGACAGCAGATTTGAATGAGTCATTTATTTGCTATCAGTTTGTAGCGAAACGGTAACTCAATTGTTTGGGTGTAATTTGATAAATCCGTTGAAATGGACTGGTCACTAGATGAAGTGGTACTGGCTCCGTTGAACTCATGAATTAGTGTGATCTAGATAACGCTATGTCTATATGTAGCAAGGCTTGCGTAGCGTATCAGCTAAATGTTTTGTTCGCTCATCGAAACAAATCGGAGGGTGATAAATAGAGAGTTTTTACGACATGTTGGATGAATTTTAAGCAGGATAAGTTCGAGCCAAACCGCCTAAATTTTTTGAGCAGTATTCGCTGTGAGTTTTTAATGGTCAGGCCTTTTAACGGGCAGTAAATATCCAGTATCGCCAGCCCAAGAACTGGCTTTGCACCAAATATCCCTCCTTGCTAGATCATTTCTGATGTGGCGCACTGGTGTGAACGAACTTTAAGTTCTGATGTATATAACCGATAATGCGCGCGCAGTTGATTGCTCGTAACTATGTGAGTTGCGATACTCTAAATAGCGGGCAGCAGAGATATACCGATAGGGCCTGTATTCATTTAAAAGGTTTAGCTTATTCAATGCTTCTGATGATCGATAACTATGACTCGTTTACCTACAACCTTGTGCAGTATTTTCAGCAGTTGGGTGAAGAAGTTGTGGTGCGTCGCAATGATGAGGTGTCGATTGCCGAGGTCGAACATCTAAATCCCGATTACCTAGTCATCTCTCCAGGCCCGTGTTCGCCCGACGAAGCGGGAGAGTCGCTGGCGTTGGTGCGTCATTTTGCCGGTCAATTACCGATTTTAGGCGTGTGCTTGGGGCATCAGACCATCGGCCAAGTTTTCGGTGCCAAGGTGGTTCGAGCGCATCGCGTGATGCATGGCAAAACTTCGCTGATTGATCATCAAGCGAGCGGCTTGTTTGCTGAATTAGCCAATCCACTGCAAGTGACGCGGTATCATTCATTATTGCTTGCGCCAGATTCCTTGCCTGATTGCTTCAAGGTGACTGCAACTTGCGTTCAGCCCGAAACGGGTGAACAAGAAATCATGGCCATAGAGCACCTTGAATTGCCCTTGTGGGGTGTGCAATTTCATCCAGAATCCATTCTAACTGAGAGCGGCCATGCGTTATTAAACAATTTTTTAACGCAAAAACTTGGCTGAGTCTTCATTTCGAGCGATAGTACAGACATAGATGTAATGTTGCCGTTGATTCAAACAGTTGAGACCTATGAACGCCTTTGCGCAAAGTGACACAAGCCACACTGACTACCAGGGATTATTCTTTGATTATCTGGTGCGTCAGCAATTCACGTGGTTTGGTCATCAACAACAGCAAGTCACAGCTGGCGCGATTGAAACCAAACTTTCCGAGCGGCTTGAATTGGCGATGCAACAATCGTCGCAAAACCCTGCCAGACTTCTATTTGTAAGGCTCACATTAGGCGAACAACTGCCTGGTATGCTGGATTTGGTGATGGATCAATCTGACACCGACGATTCCATGCGACGTGCGGTAAATAGCGAGTCGTGGCTTTCCAAAGAGCTATTGCAGTGGGTGAATGCGCCAAGGTTTCGGCAAATCACAGGTTCACACAACGATTTTGTCACCTCTCTGGATGAAGCGTTGGCGGAATTTAACGGTAAAATGTTGGCTCGGCAGCTGATTGAATTTGCCATGGTGCAAGCGGCTGCACGCGAGGCACGGTTTTGCAAGTTACTCAATCGGCGGATTTTAGAATGGTCGCAAGAGCTGGCACAATGTGCCGCTGCATTAGCGCATGAACGTGGTTTATGCGCTGCAACGGTGAGCATGGCGTCCCTTGTGCAGGGCCTTGCGCCTCTTGCCATTAGCCAGAATTTTGTACATTTGTTTGATGGTCAGATCAAACTCGCGTTGGAAAAAGCGCGTGACTCTGGGCAGAAGCAAGCGTACGACCAACTGAATAGTATTAAGCCTCCTGTTCGTGTGTTACTGGCACACTTAACGCGAAGCACAGGCTTGCAGCATGCATTGCTGGCTGAGCTTGGGGCAACGGGTAAATTGTTGGCGTCACTGACCCGTGAAGTGGATGCCGATTTGCCCGTTGAACAACTGTCGGAATTAGCACAAGTCATTCGTCAAGCGCGGGGCTACAGCCAATATCGCTGGTTGAATGACGCGTGCGTTCTCACACCACACCAAAGTCATATGTTGTTATCCGAGCTTGCCCTGAGTGAGCACGATTTAACAACTCTCTCCCGATTACGACGACGATAAACGTTTCTGTTTTTTTGGAAATGAAAGTCGAACTATGCACTTTTTGTGCATGAAATAGTCACAATATATTCACATTTTGAATAAAAATTCTATTTTTATTCAAAAGTGTACTTTGATAGAAACCTTAAAGATAATGAATCGCACTGTTAGCCAGAGCAGAATAACTGCCAAATACTGCTGACTCCAGTGCCCGAGTAGAGGAAATAATAATGACCGATCAGCACCCTGTATCACGTGAGACATTTGATGAAGTCATGGCGCCCAACTATGCGCCAGCAGCCATGATCCCAGTTCGAGGTGAAGGCTCTCGCGTGTGGGACCAAGATGGACGTGAGTACATTGATTTAGCCGGTGGCATTGCGGTGAACTGTTTAGGGCATTGTCATCCTGTACTGACTGAAGCGTTGCAGCAGCAGGGTAATCAACTCTGGCATTTAAGCAATGTGTACACCAACGAGCCTGCTTTAAAATTGGCGCAGCAATTGGTGGATGCAACATTTGCTGAAAAAGTATTCTTTGCAAATTCAGGGGCCGAGGCTAACGAGGCCGCTTTGAAGCTCGCGCGTCGTTTTGCGCTTGAGAATTTTGGTGAAGACAAAGACCAAATCATCTCATTTAAAGATGGCTTCCACGGACGCACCTTCTTTACTGTGACCGTTGGCGGACAAACTGCATATTCGGATGGTTTCGGCCCTAAACCGGGAGCCATTGAGCATGGCGTGTTTAATGATTTGTCGTCATTGCAAGCGCTGATCTCAGACAGAACATGTGCAGTGATGGTTGAGCCACTGCAAGGCGAAGGCGGTGTGATTCCTGCAACCGCTGAATTTATTAATGGCGTCAGAGCGCTGTGTAACAAGCATAATGCGCTGTTGATTTTTGATGAAGTGCAAACGGGCGTGGGTCGCACCGGTGACTTGTATGCCTACATGGGCACAGATGTTGTTCCCGATATTTTAACCACGGCGAAATCGCTCGGCGGTGGATTCCCAATTGCAGCTATGCTCACAACAACCAAGATTGCTAGCAGCTTAAAAGTGGGCACCCACGGCAGCACTTATGGTGGTAATCCGCTTGCGTGTGCCGTTGCTTCTGCAGTACTGAGCGAAGTGAATAATGAAACGACCCTCAGTGGTGTTGCTCAACGCGAGCAATGGTTCCGTGACGCACTTGAAGCGATTAATCAAAAGCATCATGTTTTTGCTGAAGTCCGTGGCCAAGGTTTGTTGTTGGGCGCGGTATTGAGTGAACAATATCAAGGTCGAGCGCGTGATTTTTTAGTCGCAGCGGTCGCTGAGGGCGTGATGATGTTGGTTGCTGGCGCGAATGTTATTCGTTTTGCACCTGCACTGAATATTGAAAAAGCCGATATTGATGAAGCTTTTGCTCGAATCGAACGTGCCGTTGCCGCTGTTGTGAACGGCTAACCAATGCGAATTGAGGTAAAGCATGATTGTTATTCGGCCGATTGAAAACGCTGATTTCGAGGCTTTAAAAGAAATAGCGGTTCAATCCGGTGTTGGCTTTACCTCGCTGCCTGTCAACGATGATTTGTTGATGCAAAAGATTGCATTGTCTGAAGCGTCTTTTGCGTCAAGCGTGTCTGCGCCTGCTGGCGAAAGCTATCTATTTGTTGCTGAAGACACAGTCACAGGAGAAGTTGTGGGCACAGCAGGCATAGAGGCTGCTGTTGGCCTTAAAGATGCCTTTTACCACTATCGACTGGGCAGTGTGGTGCATTCTTCTCCAGAATTAGGTGTACATAAAACCGTGGGTACGTTGAGTTTGTGTAATGACTACACGGGCGCTGCCGAGCTGTGTACCTTATTTTTGAAACCGACTCATCGTGAAGGCTTGAACGGCCGACTGCTATCAAAAAGCCGTTTTCTGTTCATTGCCTCAAACCTAGAGCGCTTTGGTCAAACCATTATTGCTGAAATGCGTGGCGTGTCTGACGCTACGGGCGTCTCACCATTTTGGGTGTGGCTGCAAGATCACTTTTTCGATTTAGATTTTCCAACGGCAGATTACCTCACCGGCATTGGCAAAAAGCAATTCATCGCTGAGCTCATGCCGAAATACCCTATTTACGTGAATTTACTCAGTGAACCCGCGCAGCAAGTCATCGGTCAAGTTCACAAAGACACGGCTCCGGCTTTAGCGTTGCTTGAGCAAGAAGGGTTTGTGTATAACCAATACGTCGATATTTTTGATGCTGGCCCTACGGTTGAGTGTCAAACCTCCAAGATTGAAAGTGTTCAAAATAGCATTGTTTGTCAGGTGGTTTGCGGCCAAGTTCCATCGCAAGCGGCTCAGTTTTTAGTGGCACCGATAAACGCGAAAGACTTCCGTGCTGGTTGCTTGCGCGGTGGGCTCCATGATGATGAGCTGATTATTTCTGCTGACGATGCCCAACAGTTGCGACTAAACCCCGGTGACAGCATTCGCTGCATCGCCCTACCTTGAGTGACAGCGGAGAAGAATCATGTCTAATCTATCAGTGTCGTCGTTGACCGGTCAGCATCATATTGCAGAAGTATGGCTCAGCGGAGCGGGGGCTGCCTTTGAGTCCATTAGCCCGTCAACTGAGGGTACGGTTTGGCAAGGCCAAGCGGCTTCTTCAACGCAAGTAAAAGCGGCAATCACTGCAGCACGGCAGGCCAGTGTGATCTGGGGCATGACAACGTTAGAACATCGTCTAACAATCATCGACCGCTTTTCTGAAGTGCTCAGTGCGCACAAAGATGAGCTGGGACAGTTGATAGCGCTTGAAACGGGCAAACCGATGTGGGAGTCGGCCACAGAGGCGGCTGCAATGGTTGGAAAAGTGGCTATCTCTAAACAAGCCTATACTGAACGTACGGGCGAGAAACAGTCAGAAATGCCCGTTGGCACTGCGCATGTGCGTCACAAACCGCATGGCGTTGTGGCGGTTTTTGGCCCGTATAACTTCCCGGGACATTTGCCCAATGGTCATATCGTGCCAGCACTTATCGCTGGCAATACCATTGTGTACAAACCCAGTGAGCAAACACCGGCTGTTGCCGAGTTTTATGTGCGCTTATGGCAACTTGCTGGTTTACCTGCTGGCGTGCTGAATTTGGTTCAGGGCCTTATTGAAACGGGTCAAGCGTTGGCACAAAACAATGATATTGATGGTTTGTTTTTTACCGGTAGCTCCAGCACCGGGCATTTATTGCACCAGGCCTTCGCGCGCCAACCCAACAAAATACTGGCGTTGGAAATGGGCGGCAATAACCCACTCATTGTGGGTGAAGTGTCAGATATAGACGCAGTTGTGCATGACATTGTTCAGTCGGCGTTTATTTCTGCTGGACAGCGTTGTACTTGTGCTCGCCGACTATTTTTGCCGGCAACGGCGCATGGCGATCAAGTTCTTGAACGATTGCTTGAGGTGACGAAAAACATCGTGGTTGGGCCGCATGATGCACAGCCGCAACCGTTCATGGGAAGCCTTATTTCAAAGGCTGCAGCGGATGCCATTTTGACGGCCCAAACCCAACTGGAAAAACTCGGTGGAAAAATACTGCTAGCTTCAACGCGATTAGAGCAAGGCGATGCATTTTTATCGCCGGGGGTTATCGATGTGTCGAACATAAGCGAATGCCCAGACGAAGAGTATTTCGGGCCTTTGTTACAAGTGTCGCGTTATCAACATCTGAGTGATGCCGTGGATGCAGCAAATGCCACTCGGTTTGGCTTGTCCGCGGGATTGCTATCTGACTCCAAACATCAATACGAATTTTTCTTTAGCCATATTCGAGCCGGTATTGTGAATTGGAATCGGCCCATTACTGGCGCGAGTTCGGCCGCTCCTTTTGGTGGTGTAGGTGCCAGCGGGAATCACCGCGCCAGCGCATATTATGCAGCAGATTATTGTGCATACCCGGTAGCATCTGTGGAAGCCGAACGGGTCGCGATGCCTGCATCGTTGAGTCCAGGTCTTACATTTTAGTGGTTGAAAATAGGAGTCATTGATATGTCGATGCCCGCCACACTGATTTTTGACAACCTTTGGCGTCAGTTTTTACAAGTGACGCCATCGGCTGAGCGCATTCACGAGTTATTAGCTGCCAATAGTACGATTGTGAATGACCATATTGCACTGCGTACGTTTAATCACCCAAAAGTAAATATTGATGTCATTGCCCGGCCCTTTTTAAAGGTTGGGTACACCTCTTGCGGTCATTACGAATTTAAAACGAAGAAGTTGGTCGCACAGCATTTTGAACATCCTGATCCTTTGTTGCCCAAGGTGTTTATTAGCGAATTGCTGCTGGAGCAATGCTCGCTATCGTTACAGCACATTGCGAATGGTTTGATTGAGCAAGTAGCGGCTGATACACCGCTTCGGGATGACTTTGTATTTTCGGGTACACCATGGAAAGTTGACCAAGCGGGTTATTATGCCTTGCTGGAAGAAAGTGAATATGCCGGTTGGTTGGCTGCTTGGGGCTATCGGGCCAATCATTTTACGGTCAGTGTGAACCATCTGGATAACTTTGAGCGCCTCGAGGATGTGAACCGTGCGCTCATGGCTCAAGGGTTTGTATTGAATCTTGGTGGCGGACGTATCAAAGGTACGCCTGAGGAGTTATTGGAGCAGTCCAGCACCATGGCTGATACGGCCTTTTGCGAATTTTCAGATGGCGTGCTTGAAATTCCAAGCTGTTTTTACGAGTTTGCAAGGCGCTATGCCGATCAACAGGGTGAGATATATACAGGGTTTATTGCTGCTTCAGCCGATAAAATCTTCGAATCAACCCACAAAAACTAGCTCAATAAGAGCCAAGGTATGATGTGCCGAGGCTATTTCTTTTTAGGCCAATATTTGCGCACAAATTCGCGGATAGGCTTATCCAGCACATAAAACGTGATGTAATAACCGATATAGCCAACCGCGACTGCTTTTGGGCCGAGCCAAATACTTGCTGGGTAGGCCAGAGCAAAGCCTGCGACTAAAGAGAGCGGGAAGTGAATTGCAAATGAGCGAAATGGTAGCCCTTGCTGCATGGTTGCAGAGGCTATCATGGGGCAAAGTAATAGAAGCGTGAAGGCAAATTCCATTGTGAAAGAAGGCGCTAATCATTAGCGCCTTCACCTGTGTTTAGCGAGTGCCAAACACGACAATTGTTTTACCGTGTGCATGGATGAGGTTTTGTTCTTCCAGCATTTTGAGAATACGTCCAACGGTTTCACGAGAACAACCTACAATCTGGCCAATCTCTTGGCGAGTGATCTTGATTTGCATGCCGTCTGGATGTGTCATTGCATCAGGCTGCTTTGCCAAGTGCAATAATGTTTGCGCAATACGACCGGCAACATCTAGGAACGCTAGGTTACCTACTTTTTGCGATGTGCTTTGCAGGCGCAGTGCCATTTGAGAAGAAAGGCGCATGAGGATTTCAGGATTTACCTGAATTAGCTGGCGGAATTTCTTGTATGAAATCTCAGCAACTTCACAGGCAGCTTTTGCTCGAACCCAAGCAGTGCGCTCTGGTTCATCCTCAAACAATCCTAACTCACCAATAAAGTCACCCTGATTCAGGTAAGAAAGAATCATTTCTTTACCTTCTTCATCTTTAATCAAAACAGCAACGGAACCTTTGATGATGTAGTACAAAGTGTCCGCTTTCTCTCCTGAGTGGATCATAGTGCTTTTTGCGGGGTACTTATGGATATGACAATGTGAGAGGAACCATTCCAGAGTAGGATCTGGCTGAGGCTTCGCAATAATGGCCATGTAAACTCCTTATAATAATACGTGTAGGTCGCGGCACTGTTTGCTTCTAACTTTGTTCAATTTAACGTTGAGGGCTAAAGTTAAACGACCTTTCCTTAAAACTAACACAATGCTTTGCGAACACACTAGTATAAAACAAGTAAAAAGTTCAACAATTGTGCTTTTTTTTGATGCTTTTGCGGTGTCTAAATAGGTTTGTTGTGTTAGATTCTCGCGAAAATTAAGGCAGGAATAATTTAGAGTCATTTAAATTGTGCTGTTTTGTGTCGTAAAACACCCTCAACTAAGGGGATTTTGAGGCGAATGAGCGTGATTGAACCGCAACAGAAAATACGTATTCATGGCTTTAATAACTTAACTAAAAGCCTAAGTTTTTGTATCTATGACATCTGTTATGCCGAGACAGAGGAGCAAAGGCGACAATACATCGAATATATTGACGAACAATACAATGCCGACCGGCTCACTGAGCTATTAACAGAGGTCGTTGATATCATTGGCGCCAATGTATTGAATATTGCTTGCCAAGACTACGATCCCGAAGGCGCCAGCGTTACTATTCTTATTGCTGAAGAGCCTGTCCATAAAGTCTCTGCTGAAGATATGGAAGAGACTCCCGGCCCTTTGCCTGATTCATTGGTAGCTCATTTAGACAAAAGTCATATTTGTGTACATACCTACCCAGAAATGCATCCAGATAACGGAATTGCGACGTTTCGTGCTGATATTGAGGTGTCGACTTGTGGTGTTATATCACCGCTCAAAGCGCTTAATTTTCTCATTCACAGTTTTGATTCCGATGTTGTTACGGTTGACTACCGAGTGCGAGGATTTACCCGCGATGTGGATGGAGTTAAGCACTACATTGATCATGAAATTAACTCGATTCAGAATTTCTTATCGGAAGATACAAAGAACTTGTATCAGATGGTGGATGTGAATGTATATCAAGACAATATGTTTCATACCAAGATGTTGTTGAAAGACTTTAACTTATCAACGTACCTATTTGATAAGGCTGCCGAGACGCTGTCCCGTGCCGAACAAGATGAAATTAGTGCTCGAATTCAGCGAGAAATGCAGGAAATTTTTTACGCACGTAACCTGCCGGAATAAATTTAATTCTCGACTTAAATCTCTAGCTCACAAAACGCCACTCTAGTGGCGTTTTTTATTAGCTAAAGTCGCCTTGTAAATCAAGATATTATGGATAATGCCGAAAACGGAATTAGAGCGTAGAAAACAACACAAGATTGTTCGAGCTTCTATACTGACGTTAGCAGGTTGGCGTTTTATTGCTGATCTTTTCTAAAAAGGCTAGTTCAAATGAATATCACTTTTTTACAACGGACTTATATAAGTGCCGGCATATTAGTATTAATTTTGGTGCTCACAGGCATTGTAAATTACTACTTATTAAATCGTCTGAATGATGGTGTGGAGCAGGTTGCTGGCACAGAAATGCCCGCATTGATGGCGAGTTCAGATTTTTTAAGCGCCCTACAAACGAGCAACCAAGTCGTTTCTGACGCGCTCGCCACCGAAACCTCTGCCGAATTGGCCGATACCCAAAGTAATTACCTCACTGCACGTGAGCAAGCAGGGCAAGCTTTAGAACATTTAAAAGCGAATACGGACCTAAATGCCAGCGAGTTAGCCGTTCTCGTTGAGACACTTCCTCAACTTGATGCTATTTCTGAGCAGATCTTATCTGACCATGCTGAGCGGATTATTGCTGAGCGCGAAAATGATGAAAGCTCTCGTACATTGTTGCTAGAAATTGCTCGGCTAAAACAACACTTAATGGGCAAGAGTTATGAATTGAGTGATGATTATGTGCGTTGGACTTTTACTCAGTTTCTAAACCCACTAGAACAAGCTGAAGTGTTACTGACAAAATCGCTGACCACTGCGAGCATTCCATCTGCAAATGACACTTCGGCCCGCATCACCAAAATCATGCCGCAACTTGAAGAAAAATTTAATGCCTTGATGAGTGAGATGGCCATTTATCAGGACTCAAGAACGGATTATAAAGCTGAGTTTGAGCCGCGCTTTCTAAATATTAAGAAAAATTTACTGATTAATAGTGGCGGTACTTACCAGCTTTTTTATGAGTTGCTTCAACTTCGCGAGAAAGGTGCTTCAGACAAAACACAATTGTTTGATCTGCAATTGCGAGCTGGTACAGCGATTCGGAGCATGATTGATGATGCGGATAAGCGCGTTACCAAGGCAAGTGACAATGCTTCCACGCAATATCGAAATGGCATAACCACGTTGATTATCGCAGTTCTTGCATCGGTTGCGATTGGTGTGTTTCAAGGCGTTCGTATGGGACATTTATTGAAGCGGGCGGTGCGTGAAGTGGGCGGCGCTCTAGAGTTACTGAGTGATGGTGATATGCGTGTGCGGGCAAATTACGGCAATAAAGATGAGTTTGGTATCATTGCCACGGATGTCAATCGCCTCGCTAAACAAATGCAAAGCTCGTTGGCTGATATACGAGATGTGTCTTCACAACTTCAAGATCTTGCCAAAGGCAATAATCAAGTGTGTTCTGATGCGAATGATCGCCAACACATGCAATCCCAGAATATTGACATGCTTGCGACAGCGATGACGCAAATGGAAGCATCTTTTGCTGAAGTTGCCCAGCTTGCAAGTGATACGGCAGATCAGGTGTCCAATGTCGAGACATCGGCCACTTTGGGCAGCCAGATCATGGCTCAGACTATTGAAAGTACCAATGTTGTGTCGGGCGAGCTGGAAAATAGTGTTGAACGCATTCGCGATGTTGAACATGACAGCGAGCAAATTGGCGACATCCTCAATGTGATTCGAGGTATTGCAGAGCAAACCAACTTATTAGCCTTAAATGCAGCCATTGAGGCCGCACGAGCGGGTGAGCAAGGTCGTGGTTTTGCGGTGGTGGCAGATGAGGTTCGCCATTTAGCGCAGCGCACAGCAGAGTCCACCACTGAAATTCAGCAACGCATTGAAAACCTTCAAGGTAGTATTGATGGTGCAGGTTCCGTGGTACGGGAAGCTCAACAGAGCATGCAGCGCAACTTAGAAAAAGTGTCTGACGCTGATGAAGCAATGGGGTCAATTCAAAGTGCAGTGCTACAAATTTCAGATATGGCAGCGCAAATTAGTGCAGCAACTGAAGAGCAACGAGTGACTTCCGAAGATGTGACTCGAACGGTGAATGAGATTAACCAAAGCGCTGATGATAATGCCCAGCTGATCTCGACCATTAGCAATGCGAGTGGCAGCCAAGCTGAATTGGCAGACCGTCAGCAAGAATTGATTGCGCGGTATGAAGTTTAACAAGCGCACAATGTGATAAGAAAAAGGCCGGTGATTTCACATCGGCCTTTTTATGGGTCTGCTGTGAACCGAAGGTTTAGTATTCCATGGCTTGGCGTTTCTTTTCCATGAGCTCATCAATAAGAGGTGTGAGAATAAGCTCCATCGCAAACCCCATTTTTCCGCCAGGAACGACCAACACATTTAAGCGAGACATAAAGGAACCGTCGATCATCTGCAGTAGGTATTGAAAATCAATACCGCGTGTTTCTTGAAAACGAATGACCACAAAGCTTTCGTCAAGCGATGGAATATTTTTAGCTGCAAATGGATTCGACGTATCTACTGTAGGAACGCGCTGAAAATTAATATGTGTGCGAGAAAATTGTGGCGTAATGAATCGCACGTAATCTTCCATACTTCGTAAAATCGATTGGGTAACCGCTTCGCGAGAATGTCCGCGTTCGGTTGTATCCCGGATGATTTTCTGAGTCCACTCCAAATTAATGATGGGCACCATACCGACCAATAAATCAACGTGTTGAGCAACATTATGCTCTTCTGATGCAACCCCACCATGAAGCCCTTCATAATAGAGTAAATCGGTATTCTCTTTGAGCTCTTCCCACGGCGTAAATGTGCCGGGCATTTGATTGTAGGGCACTGCTTCGTCAAAGCTGTGCAAATAGCGGCGCACTTGGCCACTACCTGTTTCACTGTAACTTTTGAAAAACGATTCTAGTTGACCAAAATCGTTGGCCTCAGGACCAAAGTAGCTGATGTGTTTACCTTGCTCTTGAGCTTTGCGAATGGCGACATCCATTTCTGCGCGTGAATATCGGTGAAAGCTATCGCCCTCTACCAGTGCAGCATTGATGTTGCGATGACGAAACATATGTTCGAAGGCGGTGCTTGTAGTAGTAGTGCCTGCTCCAGAGGAGCCCGTAATCGCAATAATTGGATGTTTAACCGACATATATAGCCTTAGCGAGAGTTCATCAATGTACCATGTTGTCTGGCTTGCCCAACAAAATCAACAATCAGTCGGATTCGAACTGATTGGCAGGAACGATATCAACCGATTCATGGAGTTCAGAATACACTAATACGGCTGTGCCGTTATTTAGTTGCATCCTGACGTGTTCGATTTTGTCGTCAAATGTAGCTTCGTCTGCGCCGTAGTCGGTGCCTTCACGCAGTACAAAAGCCTCAATGATAGCAGTGAGTGTTTCTGGAGGGAGTTGTTCGATGGGTATGATCATGTCGGTCAGTTACCTGTGATGGGGGGCTCAAAGTAACTGACCGAAGGGATTGCGTAAAGCTAAACTTGGTTGTCTACAATACTGCCGATACTTTGGTTGCCATAGGGTTCAGCCTGATTGTTTTGGTAAATATTGCTGATCAAACTATTGCCAGTGGCAACGCGCAGTTGGGATGAATCAATGCCATAATCTGCCGGTGTGAGACCCACAGATGATGTGTCTTCTTCATCTTGGTATTGGCTGGCGTACGCATCAATTACACGATTGGTTTGGTTGATCTCTGAGGTATAGACGACCGCTCCGCGCAGCTGATCTCGATCTTGTACTGTCTCTTGTGTCTCGTCATCTTCAATCGGAAATTCTGGAGCAGGTAAAATTTCAGCACCTAAGTTTGCTGGCGGGCGCTCTGGTGCAACGGCAACAGGCGCTTGCGGGCGCGTCTCAACCGGATCAGTCTCAAGTGTTTGAACTTGCGACTGTTGGTTTGCCTGATTCTGCTGATTTTGCTGCAAGGTTGTATACGAATACGCCCCTGCTGATGAAGAAATACCAATCATAAAACCCCCAATTCAATTCTACATACAATTATTCAGACACTATATTATAGAATAAGTTTGGTTGTTTTTTGAACAAAAAATAATGATTACGCTAACTATCTGAAATCATGAAAGAACCACCAATATGATTTGATAAAATTTTTAAATTTCAATAAATACAGAAAGTTAGTTGTAAATTGTTTGTTCTTCATGTTGCATTATTGTTGTGTGATTCCGTGAGCTCTTCCAGTTCTGATGATGCCTCAAGCCACTGCTCTTCATGTGCTTCCAAATCTATTTGAGCTTGGGTACGTTGCATGATTAATTCATTTAACCGAGCTTTGTTTTCTGATTCATACAAGGCGGGATCAGCCATTTCTAATTCGATTTGAGCAAGTTGTTCCGCTTGTTTGGCCATTGCTTTCTCATTTTTTTCAACAGCTTGACGAAGCGGTTTAGTGCGTTGACGAAATTCGGCGTCAAGTCGCTTTTGTTCTTTTTTGTTTTGTGATGGTTTTGGTGCATTGTCAGTGCTGACATCTTCATCAGATTTTGACTGTAGGTAGGATTGATAGTCGTTTAAATCCCCGTCGTAGGGTTCAACTTTGCCGTGTGCCACTAACCACAGTTCATCGGTGGTTGAAGCGATAAGTTCTCGGTCGTGCGAAATCACAAGCAATGCCCCTTCGTATGACTGCAGCGCAAGTTCGAGGGCGTGGCGCATTTCTAAATCGAGGTGGTTTGTGGGCTCGTCCATTAGTAGCAAGTTGGGTTGCTGCCAACAAATCAGAGCTAACACCACACGCGCTTTCTCGCCGCCAGACATGCTTTCTAGCTTCCGTAGGGCGTCATCACCGTTAATGTTGAAGCCGCCGAGGTAATTGCGCAGCGCTTGCTCGGTTTGTTCTGGGCTAAGTGCGGTCATTGCTTCGAGCGGTGACAGGTTGCCGTCGAGTTGTTCAAGTTGATGTTGAGCAAAATAACCAATTTGAAGTTTGCTACTCGCTTCTCGCTCTCCAGTGCAGAGCGACAAACTACCAGCAAGCGACTTAATCAGTGTACTTTTACCTGCACCATTGGGACCAATGAGTCCGACTCTGCTGCCCGGAACTAGGCTAATATTCACGCCGTTTAAAATGACGTTGTCGGCATAGCCCAAGTCGGCCTTTTCTAAGTTGACCAAGGGATTGGGCAAATGTTTTGGCGAACGAATCTCAAAGTTAAAAGGACTGCCAGCATGGGCGGGGGCTTGGGCTTCTAATTTTTCCAGTGCTTTAATTCGGCTTTGTGCTTGCTTGGCTTTCGATGCTTTGGCTCTAAAGCGGTCGACGAATGATTGCAAGTGTGCACGGTGGCGCTCTTGTTTTTCAAATACCGCAGCCTGTTGAGCTAATCGTTCCGCGCGCTGGCGTTCGAATGAACTGTAGTTGCCGGTATAAGTGATGATGCTCTTGGCATCAACGTGCGCAATACTTTGAATGACATTGTCGAGAAAGGTACGGTCGTGGCTAATCATCAATAGTGTGCCGTCAAAACGTTGAAGCCAACGCTCTAACCAAATCACAGCATCTAAGTCGAGGTGGTTGGTCGGTTCATCCAGCAAGAGTAAATCAGCTCGGCAAATAAGCGCCTGAGCCAGATTGAGGCGCATACGCCAGCCCCCCGAAAACGAGCGCACGGGTCGTAATTGCTTTTCATGAGTGAAGCCCAAACCAGAGAGCATTGCACCGGTGCGGGCGCGAATAGTGTAGCCATCAATGGCCGCCATTTTGCTGTGTAGTTCGCCAATGGCTGTGCCATCCTCTTGCTGCTCTGCAATGTCTAATGCATCGGCAACATCCATATATTCACGGTCACCTGAGATGACGTAATCAATGGCTGAAATGTCTAACGCGGGGGTTTCTTGGGCTACATGCCCAATGCGCCAATTCGGTGTAATGGTCACATCGCCTTGGTCGTGTTCGATGTGGCCAAGCAATAATGCGAATAGGGTCGATTTACCGCATCCATTTGATCCAACCAGTCCAAACTTATGGCCGTCAGGCACGTGTAAATTTGCTTGGCTCAGCAGTTGTTTTGTACCGCGGGAAAGATCAATTTGTTGGCACTGAATCATGGAACACCGAATTTACCGAAAATGGAGCGCTAGTTTACTTGAGTTAGCCGTTAAGCCCAACCGTGCAGTCCGACAAGGGACAAGGTAAACTGAACGAAAATGAATTAGAAAATAAAATTATGCTAAAACGACGATTTATTGCAGGGGCAACCTGCCCGAAGTGCAACGCGCAAGACACCCTTGCATTGGTGGCCACTGACGATTCAAGTTATGTGGAATGTGTCGATTGCGGTCATGTGCAACATGAACCTGCGGGAGAAAGTGGAACGCCGGGGCTGATTGCGACGTTCGATCCCAATGTAGATTCTTAAACTTCGGGGCGCTAATAATGGGGCGGGGGTGTTTCTTCTTTCTCGCTGGCCATATTCGAGCCTTTCATATTATTGATTTGACCGAACATCGCTTTTAATTGCTGTTGGATAACATCAATGCGCTGCTGGTGAACGGCTATTTCTTCATTTAGATCGCTAATAGTGACATCTTGGTATGCCATTTTAGTTTCAAGTTCAGCGATGCGCTCAAGCAACGCTTGAGTCTCGTTTGAGGTCGTCATATTCGTCCTTATTGGCTGGCTTGTTCCGGCAGTGGCCACGCCTCGGTATAGCCCGAAGAGCTGACACTAAACAGCCAGCGATCAACAAAGGCCACATCATACACTACTGCGCTGCGCCAGCGATTATCCGTTTGCGTGCCCACCTGCCAATGCGACACCCGCTCTCCTGTGGGCACATGCCATAACTCCACCGATCTTGACGGTGATCCAGTGGCAAGCCATTGTCCGTCACTTGAAAAACGAGCCGCGCTGAACACATGTTGACGAGCGCTATATTTAAGCTGGCTGGTCATCTGACCTGTAGGAATTTGCCATATTCGAGCCTGTTTTAAGCTATCGGCAGTGAACGCATAGCGACCTTGTTGGTCAAACTTAACTTGAGTGACGCGGCTTGGATGGTTAAATTGCTGGATAATTTGACCGGTTTCGGTATTCCATAGCTTGGCGGAGTAGTCGTTACTACCGGTTAGGGCGTACACTCCGTTGGCAGATAAATCGACGGTATTGATTTTTTCACCATGGCCAAGAAATTCGAGACGCCGCCCACTCTCGCGATTCAGTAGAATTGCACTGCCGGAAGATAATCCGTATAAAATACGAATGCCGTCATCGGCAATGGCGATATCGCGAATGCGCTCATTACCAATGGAATACCAGCCAAGCGACTCTCCGCTAAGCAGTGACCAAACGGCAAATTCGTTTTCCGAAGCGGTCACCACAAAGTTTCCGTTGGGTGAGAAGTGGGTCAAATAAACAGGATTACTTGACTCTCCAAGTTGCCATTGGTAAATCAATCCTTGTTTTTCATTGTCCCAAAGCGCTAAGTTATGGTGGATTGAAGCATGGAGAGACCAACGACCATCGGCTGAGAGCGCTGCAGCAGAGCTGCCTTCAGTGGCATGCTCCCAACGCTCGGCAGGTTGTTGGAAGTCGGAACAGGCGCTTATTAAGCTGATAATACACGTGATCAGTAACGCTCTGACTGTCAGCATTGGACGCACCTATGGTTCATGAATGACATAAAAATTTAAGACCCTAACGGTATGATAGCTTTAGTAAAGTTGTTTCGCTATCTGCCGATTTGGAATGATAGATATAGGCCACAGCAAATAAATAGTGTGGCAATACCACTAGGAGTTAATAATCGATGAAACGTCTCGCATTGGGAACTGCCGTAGTTGCGGCATTAATGACTGTTGCTTGTACTGAAGAGAAAGCTGTTGAAACGGCGGCCCCTGCAGCTACAGAACAGGCGCAACCCGCGGTAGCAACATTTGCAAATGAGCGCGAAAAACAGTCTTACGTGACTGGCGCCTTCATGGGACAGCAAATGACCCGTATGCTCGAAGCTTATAAAGAGCTTGGAATTGAGTTAGATGCTAAGCAAATTGAACAAGGCATTGTTGATGGCATCAACAACAACTCTCAAGTAGAAGAAGCTGAACTTCAAGAAGTTCTAGCGGCTCTTGAAAGCGAGCGAATGGAAGCCGTACAGGCGTTGCAAGCCAAGATGGAAGAAGAGCAAGCCAAAGCAACTGAAGAAGCGAAAGCTGCAGGTGTTGCATTCTTAGCTGAAAATGCTAAGAAAGAAGGGATTGTTGTCACTGAATCTGGTCTTCAATATGAAGTGGTTGAAGCCGGTGAAGGTGATTCTCCAGCGGCAACAGACACAGTTGAAGTTCACTACCGTGGTACGCTTATCGATGGCACTCAGTTCGATAGCAGCTACGACCGTGGCCAGCCCGCTACATTCCCATTGAATCAAGTGATTGCTGGATGGACAGAAGGCGTTCAATTGATGAAGCCTGGTTCTAAGTACCGTTTCTATATCCCTTCTGACCTTGCTTACGGTGAGCGTGGCGCAGGTGATTCTGTTCCAGGTAACTCAACGTTGATTTTTGATGTTGAATTGTTGTCTGTGAACCCATCTGCAGAAGCTGTTCAATAAGCTTTTGTTGTGATGTAAAAAAGGCGCCAATAGGCGCCTTTTTTATGCGTTCGTATCGCTGATTATTGACAACTAGGCAGACACTGAATCTTTAGTTTTGGTTTGTTCTGCAAGGTTTGCAATTAATAAGTCTTCAAGCTCAAAACGTTGAGACAAAGCCTCGCCGAGCGTGCATAAATCTTGCTCTAGGTTTTGAAATTCAGAATCGTCGGGGCTTTCACCGTAGCTATCATTGAAATTCAGAACCACATCGGTTGTGGCATTAATTTGAGGGTAAACACGTGAGGCGAGGTGCGCACCTTCAGGTTGTTCGGTACCCACCAATTTGTCGTACATCTCAAAGTGTCCGGCAGAAGTGTAGTCTAGTAATTCATCGCAAAAATTATGTAGCTCTTTAGCGCTGGGTAATTTATCCACATGCTCAAATGGTTTTAAGCCAGACAACTTACAATACTGCACCAATAAGGTCTCTCGTTCACTTAACCACTTATCAATTGCTTTATCTGATCCGCCCCAAGTTTTTTGGGCTTGCTCTAATCGGCTTAACATACTGCTCTCCAAATTGCGCTACTTCAATGGCTATGCATGGTGGATACTTTCTGCGCCATTTGCACAATGAGTTCCTGCATAAACAAGTTCCTATGTAGGAAGTATGGCACTAGATTTGGAATTTGCTCGGAGAATTTAGAGTGGAGAAATAGGGCGGAAACAAAAAAGCCTCACATAAATGTGAGGCTCAGCAATCAGCGAAGGTACAGGCTCGTTGTGACGAGCTTCTTTGTTATTATACCGCTAGCTCGAGAATGATTTAATCACTGGTCTGCTCAGGTAACAACCGCAGTTCTATAAAACTATGCAGCGTCTCACACTATTGTTTTTGGGCTATGTCTGGTAAAAACATATAATCACAACAGCCAAACTTAATAAGTTGTAAATAAATGAGTCATCTAGAGAACGATCGATACTTACGAGCACTACTCCGACAACCTGTCGATAGAACGCCCATTTGGATGATGCGCCAAGCGGGGCGCTATTTGCCAGAATACAGAGCCACTCGAGCAGAAGCTGGAGACTTTATGTCTCTGTGTAAAAACGCTGAATTGGCATGTGAAGTCACGTTGCAACCTTTGCGACGCTTTCCATTGGATGCTGCGATTTTATTTTCAGACATCCTCACCATTCCTGATGCGATGGGGTTAGGGCTTTACTTTGAAACGGGCGAGGGGCCGAAGTTTAGTTCGCCTATTAGCAGTGCCGCAGACGTAGCAAAATTAGCTGCGCCTGATCCAAACCAAGAGTTGCAATATGTGATGAATGCGGTCAGTACGATTCGTCGCGAACTCAAAGGCTCTGTGCCTTTGATTGGCTTTTCTGGCAGCCCGTGGACTTTAGCTACTTATATGGTTGAAGGCGGTTCTAGTAAAACCTTCAGCAAGCTCAAGGCGATGGCGTTTGGTGAGCCTCAAACCTTGCACAAGTTGCTGGATGTTGTGGCAGATTCGGTGATTTCATACTTGAATGCTCAAGTTGAAGCCGGTGCGCAAGCGCTCATGATATTTGATACGTGGGGTGGCGTGTTATCAGGACCGGCCTATAAAGAGTTTTCGTTGCAATACATGGCGAAGATTGTCGATGGTTTAAAGCGCGAAGCTGATGGCCGAAAAGTGCCTGTGACACTATTCACTAAAAATGGTGGGCAGTGGCTAGATGCGATGGCTGAAACCGGCTGTGATGCTTTGGGCTTGGACTGGACCACTGAATTATCGGATGCCCGTGCTCGGGTTGGCGATAAAGTTGCCTTGCAAGGCAATATGGACCCATCAATGCTCTATGCGCCGGTACCTGCGATCCAACAAGAAGTGAAACGCTTATTGGCTTCTTACGGTCATGGTAATGGGCATGTATTTAACTTGGGACATGGGATTCATCCGGATGTGAACCCTGAACATGCGGGCGCATTTATTGAAGCCGTACAGCGTGAGAGTGTGAAATATCACCAAGACTAACGTTGAACCGTTCAAAACAAAAAGGGCAGCCTAAGCTGCCCTTTTTTATGTCCGAGATCCGAATTGGATATTAGCCTGCCGCTTTGATGATTGCGTCGAATTCTTCAACAATCAATGCCGCGCCGCCAACGAGTGCGCCGTCGATGTCTTCTTGAGCGAATAACTCAACAGCATTCGCGCCTTTTACGCTTCCGCCGTAAAGAACTTGAACACCTTGTGCCACTTCAGCACTTTTTTCAGCAATGAGCTGACGAATAAACGCGTGAACTTCTTGCGCCATTTCTTTCGTTGCTGCTTTACCTGTTCCGATAGCCCATACCGGCTCGTATGCAATCACAGCATTTTTCAGTGTTTCAACACCTAAGTCGTTCAATACAGGGGCAAGTTGCTTGCGGATCACATCGTTGGTGCGATCGCTTTCGCGCTCTTCCAATGTTTCACCAATACACAATACAGGGATCAAACCGTGCTCTTGCAGTAATGCATACTTATGAGCGCAGCTGGCATCGCTTTCGCCGTGGTATTGGCGGCGTTCGCTGTGGCCCACAAGAACGTAAGTACAACCAAACTCTTTGAGCATTGTGGGTGAAGTTTCGCCTGTGTACGCACCGCTTGTGTGAACGTCGTTATTTTCCGCACCCCAAGCAATTGGTGTGTCAGCAAGCTTACGACTCACTTGATCAATGAAAATGTCTGGGGCACATACTGCAACATCTGCCGTAGTTGTTGCTTGTGCAGCTGGCAAAATTCCTGTTAAAAGAGCTTCTACAGACTCTTTGGTTCCGTTGAGTTTCCAGTTACCCATGACTATCTTGCGGCGCATAGCGTTTCTCCTAAAAAAATAAAGTTAAGCGGGGCAAAGCATAGTCTTACAATGCATGCAGAGCAACCAAAACCGGAGGCTTCCGGCTCTGGTTTGATGTGAGTCAAGCTGGGCTTTAAGTGTGAATGTTGTATGCTGTAGGGGTTAATCTCTTTCATAAGCTGGTTATGGATAAAGTAGCAAAACGCTGGTCTCGTATTACGTCGTCACAGTTAATTTTGGTGGGCCTGATTTTAGGGCTGGTGGTCGGGTTGTTTTTTGGCGAGAAAGTCGGCTGGATGGAAATCATCGGTGAAGCTGTCATTATGCTCATGCAAATGACGATTATCCCGTATATTCTAGTGTCGCTCATTGCAGGTTTTGGCTCCTTAACAAAGGAACATGCAAAGCTGCTTGCGACCAAAGCGGGTCTTGTCTTGTTGATGATCTGGGCCGTTGCATTGGTGACTATTTTTCTCACATCGCTGGCGTTTCCGTCGGTGGAAAAAGCATCCTTTTTTTCAACATCAGTTATTTCGCCGCCCCCGCCCCCGAATTTGCTGCCCATTTATATTCCTGCAAACCCGTTTAAATCATTAGCGGAAGGCTCAATCCCAGCCGTTGTTGTGTTCGCTATCGCTTTAGGTGTTGCGTTCATTCGAACCGAAAATAAGATGGACGTGATCGCTATTTGCCGGACCACAGGTAAAGGTTTAAATCGAGTCACGAGTTACACCTTAAAGACGATGCCGGTGGGTATTTTTGCCATTACAGCATCGGCAGCGGGCACCATGACCATTGATGAGCTGAACAACTTACAGGTGTTTTTGCTGAGTTTTATTGGTGTGGGGTTACTACTAACCTACATTGTGTTGCCCAATTTAATTGCTCGCTTAACCCCTTTTCATTGGCGAGAAGTGGAGCAAATGAGCCGTGATGCTCTCGTCACTGCATTCGTAACAGCCAATGTATTAATTGTCTTGCCTGTGCTGGAACAGGGCTGTAAGCGCTTATTTAAAGAGCGTGAGATGGATAACCCACAAACTGACCAAATGGTCGATGTGCTGATTCCGATTGCCTTTAGTTTTCCAAATGCGGGCAAGCTTACGGTGATTCTTTTTGTTTTATTCACCGGCTGGTTTGTTGGCAGTCCAATTCCGTTGGCAGAGATGCCTCAACTAGGCATTACCGGCATGCTTAGCTTATTCGGTGCGGTGAATGTAGCAGTGCCATTTTTACTCGATTTATCGCATCTTCCTGCCGATATGTATCAGTTGTTTTTGGTGGGAACAGTCATTACCTCACGTCTGATGTCCATAGCAGCAGTGATGCACTTAGTCGCGTTCGTTCTGTTGTCGGTTTGTTTGATTCAAGGTCAATGGAAGCCATTTAATCGCAGTATGCTTAAATTTGTTGCTATCGCAGGCATCGGGTTAGCCATGCTGGTGGTGCCTTTACGTTTGTTTTCCGGATGGTTGGTGAACAATGGCTCTGAAACCAATCCTCTGGTGGCCATGAAAAGTGTGGGCAAAGTACCTGAGCAAGTGTACGCAAAGCTTCCAGAAATTTACCGGGGTGGTAAGTACTCACTTACTGATGTGGCTCAAATTAAAAAGCGTGGTGTACTTCGTATCGGATATCAACCGGGCAAGGTGCCGTTTTCATATTTCAATCGCAGTGGTGATTTGGTGGGGCTCGATATTTCGTTGAGCAAACGCTTGGCGGATGATTTGGGTGTTGAGGTTGAATTTGTGCCCTATGAGGTGGCCAACCTAAATACGCTGTTGGCGCAGGGCTATTTTGATATTGCTATTTCTGGATTAGAAATGGATGCCGACAGTATTCAAAAGATGCGCTTTACACCGCCCGTACTTACCTTGAATCTAGCTTTGGTGGTGCTTGATCATGACCGTCACGCGTTCAAAGCTCTGACCCAGAAAGCGCGTGAAGGGAATTTGGTCATCGCCGTTTCTCAGCATGAGAGGCTCGTTAGGGAAGTGCGAGAGAAACATCCAAAGGTCGAGATTGTTGAGCTCGACCATGAGCGCGATTTCTTCAGTGGAAAGGTGCAGGCTGACGCCCTATTGATTAGTGCTGAGGAAGGCTATGCCTGGACGTTATTCTACCCAACGTTCAATGTCGTAATCCCTAAATCTAAGGCTACGCCTTATCCGGTTGGGTATGCTGTGGCTTGGCAAAATGATGCCCTGCACGACTATCTCGACAGTTGGGTTGAAATTCAAAAAGTCAGAGGCGTTCTTGATCAAGAATACCGCTTTTGGATTTTGGGCGAGGGGGCTGAAAATACTGAGCCACGTTGGTCCATATGGCGCAATGTACTCAAGCTTGATGAAGACCAACGACGCGATGAATCTAATAACGATGCTCTGTCGGAATTGCATGAACAGCCTACGCACTAACAAATACGTGGATCTCTGCTATATCAACGGGCCTTGCTGCGCTGTATGAGGTTCGCTACTCAGTTTTGCTATCGGTTTCAATGACCAAGTTTCGGTTGCGGCGGCTGCGCTCTAGCAGCTGTTGGCTTCGATCGATCATTACCAATAAACTTTCATAATGAGATAGGGCCGCTTCAGTCACTGCGAAGTGAGTGCTAACTGTGGCCGCGCTTCCTCCTAGTTCTACCGTGAGGTAAATTTCACTACGAATTCGGCGTGATAAGTTAATGGCCTGCTCGCGTGCGGTATTTGGTAAAATTGCCACAAATTGTGCGGTACTCAAGTGCGCCATAAGTGCATGATCTGGAGCCAGTGCGCGGCAACATTCTGCGCATTGAAGCAACACCTGCTCGGCCTCCTGGCTGCCATGTTGCTCAATGATTTGCGGGTATCCCGATATTTCAAATAACAACATCGACATGGGTTGACGCATTTTTACGGCTTGCTGCAGGACTATTTCGCCTTGCTGTAATAGCCCGCGTCGATTGAGGAGGTGAGTGACTTCATCGGTACCCACTTGTTGTTCCAAGCGCTCTCGGTAACTGATTTCTTCATTGAGCCGCTGGTGGCTTCGGTTGATGTTATCGGCTTGTTTGTTGAGCTCTGCCACCATGGAAGTCAGATTATTTGTAAGATCCTCAACTTCCTCAATACCTGAGCTATGTATGGACTGAAGTCGTCGGGCTCGTGCAGCACTTTTCACGTTGTTGCTGAGATCGCCTAATGGCTCTGCAATTTTATTCGATAAGACTTGTGACTGGCGCTGTACGATGTAGTAGAACAGCAAGTAAAACAAGATCATCAAGGAAATAGCCATAATGCCAAATTCACGCGACATCTTGTCGAGTTCATTGATACGGATGAGAACTTTATCGGCATTGGTGATGCTAAAGAGTGTCCAGCCAGTCTCCGAGATCGGATGGCTTGCTATGAGATAAGTAACACCATCATGCTCGGCAAATTTAGTGCGTTCATCATAGCTGAACATGTTGCTAATGGTGTCTCTGAACGATGAGTAAGGTAGGCGGTTAATTAAAAACTCTTCGGGTTGTTCAGTATCTCTATGAACTTTTTGGCCTTCGACGCCTTTGGATAACTGCTGTAAGTTGAGTAAATTTTGCGTGCCGCTCGACATCGAAATCATGCGACCTTGCTCATCCACTAAAAACGATTCGCCATTAAAGGGCAGCATGAGGCGTTCTATTTCTTTGACCATGCTATCTAACGAAATGTCGACGCCGGTGACGCCTTCGAGAAAGTTGCTGTTGTATATAGGGACCACAGCGGAAACAAGCCAACCTTGCCCCGCGGGATCTAAGTAGGCTGGTGTCCAAACCACTCCGCGGTTCGGGTTGTGGCTATAATCTGCCAAATAATAGAAATTGAAATTAGAGATTACCATGTCAGTGGGGAACTGGTGCTGTACATCGTCGATAAAAGGATAATACCGATTGAGGTTATCGTAGCTGTTGAAGTATGCCGCTAACACCATGTGAGATTGTTCTGCGGTGTATTTGAGTTGAGCGTCCCAATATTCGGTTTCTTGGGCTTTTCGACGTGCTTCGCTGTCTCTGGCATTCATCTGGCTAATAAAGACACTGCTACCTGAATTGTTCTCAGCTTTTACATACACCCCGTTCTCGGTCATCTTAAATTCTGCTGGATTCTTGGCGGTGTGATGCCAGTTGTAATCCTCGCTGAAGTAGTCTTGGTGTTGGCGTTGTAATAATTCGACTAACTGTCGAATGTATAAAAATTGTGAGTTAAGGTCTTGGGCTTGAATTGAAAGGTGCTCATAAACGTTTTGCGAGCGTTCAAATAGCAGCTCTTTTCGGGCGTCACTAATGACCAAATCATTGACCAGAAAATACATCAATAGAAGTGCGAGTTCGAGCGTAAGGACTGGAATCAAGAAGATTTTTTTGAAGTGCCCAACAATGAGTTGCTTTAGAGAAATCACAATTACCTATCCATTGGCCTTTGCTGGAGCGACGAGAAATCTTACTAGATCATTTTTTACCATACTGAGCTAAAAAAAACCCGCCTCAAGGCGGGTTTTTGTTTGTAACGACTGAATTTACGTTACGACTTTTCGCGAGCAATGGCTCGGTAGCCAATGTCGTTGCGGAAGTAAGCTGTTGGCCATTTCACTTCATGCAACAATTCATAGGCTTTGGCTTGAGCTTCCGTCACGCTATGACCCAGCGCAGTAACACACACCACTCGGCCACCTGAGGTGACAATTTGTCCATCTTTCATCGCGGTCCCTGCATGAAAAACTTTCGCATCGTGTTGTGCTGGCTCGGGTAGGTTAGCAATCACGTCGCCTTTAGGATAACTGCCTGGATAACCGCCTGCAGCGAGCACTAAACCGACCGCAACACGGGCATCGTATTCAGCGGTTGCTTGGTCTAACTTGCCGTCGATTGCGGCAAGACACAGCTCCGCTAAATCTGATTGCATACGCATCATGATAGGCTGTGTTTCGGGGTCACCAAAACGGCAGTTGTATTCAATGACTTTCGGCGTGCCGTCGGCCATGATCATCAGGCCCGCGTATAAGAAACCTTTGTACGGGTTGCCTTCTTTCGCCATGCCTTCAACCGTTGGCATGATGACTTCAGCCATGATCCGTTCATGAATTTCAGCCGTGACAACAGGAGCAGGGGAATAAGCGCCCATGCCTCCAGTATTTGGACCTGTGTCGCCATCGCCTGCACGTTTGTGGTCTTGGCTCGTCGCCATTGGCAAGACGTGCTTACCATCCACCATGACGATAAACGATGCTTCTTCACCGTCGAGGAACTCTTCGATCACCACGCGGCTACCTGCTTCGCCGAATGCGTTGCCAGAAAGCATGTCGCGAATAGCGTCTTCCGCCTCAGAGAGTTCCATCGCTACGATCACACCTTTACCTGCGGCAAGGCCGTCGGCTTTGATGACAATTGGAGCACCTACTTTACGAACATACGTGAGCGCTTCTTCAACGTTTGTAAAGTTTGCATAGTCAGCCGTTGGAATGGCGTGACGGGCTAAGAAATCTTTGGTGAAAGCTTTTGAGCCTTCAAGCTGTGAGGCTGCTTCGCTTGGGCCGAAAATGGGCAAGCCCGCGGCTTCAAATGCGTCGACCACACCAATAACCAGAGGTGCTTCTGGGCCAACAATACTCAAACCAATGTTGTTGGCTTTAGCAAATTCAACTAATGCAGGAATATCACAACCATCAATTGCAACGTTTTCCAATTTGGGCTCAAGCTCTGTACCGGCATTGCCTGGCGCGACATACACAGTTTGCACATTGGCAGACTGAGCGACTTTCCAAGCAAGAGCATGTTCGCGACCACCGCCGCCAATCACTAATACATTCATGATTTTGTCCTTGTTATTCGTCAGCAGCATGTTTTTTGCTGTTGATAATACTCGAAGAGCAACAAGGGCAGCTCAGAGCTGCCCTTGAACAAATTAGTGACGGAAATGGCGCATGCCAGTGAAGACCATCGCCATGCCTGCTTCATCAGCGGCTGCAATCACTTCATCGTCACGAATAGAACCGCCTGGTTGGATTACCGCGGTGATGCCTGCCTCAGCCGCTGCGTCAATACCGTCTCGGAATGGGAAGAATGCATCTGACGCCATCACTGACCCCTTCACTTCTAGCCCTTCGTCGGCGGCTTTGATGCCTGCGATTTTAGCACTGTAAACGCGGCTCATTTGACCTGCGCCTACACCAATCGTGGTTTCGTTTTTCGAGTAAACAATAGCATTTGATTTAACAAACTTAGCCACTTTCCAGCAGAACATGAGGTCTTTCATTTCTTGTTCTGTCGGTTGGCGTTTGCTGACGATAGTGAGCTCTGCTTCAGTGACCATGCCTTGATCGCGATCTTGAACTAATAGTCCACCGTTCACACGCTTCTGATCGTAACCTTGAGTCACAGAGTTCCACTGGCCACATTCGAGTAAACGAACGTTTGGCTTAGCCGCTACAATTTGAGCGGCCGCTTCGCTGATTGAAGGGGCAATGATCACTTCTACAAACTGACGAGCCACAATGGCTTCAGCCGTTTGCGCATCGAGCTCTTGGTTGAACGCGATGATGCCACCGAATGCAGATGTTGGGTCGGTTTTGAATGCCGAATTGTAAGCTTCCAAAATGTCGTTGCCTACTGCAACGCCGCATGGATTGGCGTGCTTGACGATGACACATGCAGGTTGTTTAAATTCTTTAACACACTCAAGCGCGGCATCAGTATCGGCAATGTTGTTGAAAGACAGAGCTTTGCCTTGCAACTGCTTGGCCGTGGCAACTGACGCTTCGTCGATGTTATTTTCAACGTAAAAAGCTGCGGCCTGATGGCTGTTTTCGCCGTAGCGCATATCTTGCTTTTTAATGAACTGGGCATTGAATGTACGGGGGAATTTAGATTCTGCATCGCCTTCAATATTGTCGCTGTAACTTGGCACCATTGTACCGAAGTAGTTCGCGATCATGCCGTCGTATGCCGCAGTGTGCTCAAACGCAGCAATGGCTAAGTCGAAACGCGTTTTGTGCAGTAACGAACCATCATTTGCATTCATTTCTTCAATGATGCGGTCATAATCTGATGCATTTACAACAATCGACACGTCTTTGTGATTCTTGGCCGCAGCGCGAACCATTGTTGGACCACCGATATCAATGTTTTCAATTGCATCTTCAAGAGAACACCCTTCTTTTGCCACGGTTTGGGCAAATGGGTATAGGTTTACAACAACCATATCGATCGCTTCGATAGCGTTTTCTGCCATGACGCTTTCGTCCATGCCGCGACGCGCAAGAATGCCGCCGTGAACCTTTGGATGCAGGGTCTTGACTCGACCATCCATAATTTCTGGGTGTCCTGTGTAATCAGACACTTCGGTCACTGCTAAACCCGCTTCTGCAAGAAGCTTGGCAGTTCCGCCAGTCGAAAGGATATCAACGCCACGTGAAGCTAAAGCACGGGCAAATTCAACGATACCGGTCTTATCCGAAACGCTTAATAAAGCGCGACGAATCGGTCGAGGAGTTTCCATTGGTATACCTATAACCTTTGAATAATATTGGATAAATAAATGAAGTGTTGGCTGGAGGTGAAGCCAGCCAGATACAACAACAGGGCTTTCGCCCTGTGTGTGGCACTTAGTTCATGCCGTATTTCTTGAGTTTCTTACGCAAAGTACCGCGGTTCAATCCGAGCATGGTTGATGCACGAGTTTGGTTACCACGGGTATAAGTCATAATTTCCTCTAACAGAGGAGCTTCGACTTCTGACAAGACTAATTCGTACAAGTCACTCACATCTTGGCCATTTAGAGTCGCCAGATAATTACTTACAGATTGCTTCACAGACTCACGCAAAGTCGGTTGAACCGATTGAGAAGTTGGAGAAGTTTCGGTTGCTACTGCATCGGTTTTGAAGTTGTTTTCGAACATTTGTTGTTAGCTCTTTTGTTACAACGGCTTTAGGACAGAATCGATTTATAAAACGCAGCGATTTCGGCAAGTTGTTGATGTTCCGTTTCAATAGAATTGAACGTTACTCGAAACTTCCGAGGCTGGTCGAATGGTTCGACGAACCAACCCACATGCTTGCGCGCTATTCTTAAGCCCTTCACAGGGCCATAAAAATCATGCAGTGCTTGCACATGGTTTAACAGAACCTGCATTTGCTTATGCAAAGGTGGATCTGGTAATTCTTTTCCGGTCTTTAGGTGGTGAGCGGTTTGCTCAAACAACCAAGGGCGCCCTTGAGCACCTCGACCAATCATAATGGCATCTGCCCCAGTGTAATCCATGACCTGGCGGGCTTGTTGCGCTGACACGATATCGCCATTGGCGATGACTGGAATATCCACTGCCTGTTTGATGGCGCGGATTGTGTCGTATTCAGCTTGGCCTCTATAAGCGCAAGCGCGGGTTCTACCATGAACCGTAAGAGCTTGAATACCTCGATTCGCGATGCGTCGAGCTATGTCTACTCCGTTTCTATTGTCGGGGGCCCAACCGGTTCTCATTTTTAGAGTGACCGGAACATCCACAGCGTTGACCACGGCAGTGACGATAGACTCGATTAAATCAGGATCTTTCATCAGCGCTGAGCCAGCCAACTTCTTGTTGACCTTTTTGGCAGGGCATCCCATGTTAATGTCAACAATTTGTGCGCCTTGGGCGACATTATGTTGAGCTGCTTTTGCCATTAACTCGGGTTCAGAACCCGCAATTTGTACGGCTCGAATACCACTTTCACCGCTATGATCCATGCGGTTTCGTGATTTTTCGGTGTGCCAAAGGTCTGGGTTGGACGATAGCATCTCGGATACTGCGAGCGCTGCGCCCCACTTTCGAGCCATTTGCCGAAACGGACGGTCAGTTACTCCTGCCATGGGCGCACAGATAACCGGACTTTCCAGTTTGTAACGACCAATTTGCACGAAAAACCACCAATCACTATTTAGGGGCGGCTATATTACGCCCTTTTTGCGCTGCTGAAAAGGCTAAAAATTAGCCATTTTTACTTGCATTTATTCGCATCCATTGTTCCTGCTCCTGAAAGCCAAAATCATGGAAGCTAGATTGGTACGCTGCGGCAACATGATCTTGTTGTTCTGCTAACAACCCAGACAAGGCTAATTTACCGTTGGGTTGAATCAGTTCAGTGATGGATGGAGCCAACTCTGTCAGGGGACCCGCTAAAATATTTGCGACTAATACATCCGCCTTAGGCAACTCAGCCTCACCGGCTAAGTAAAGTTCGATTTGGCCTGCCACGCCATTGCGTTCAGCATTTACTTGGCTGGCTTCAATGGCTTGAGGATCAATATCAACGCCAATCACACGGGCTGCTCCTAGCTTGAGCGCCGCCACACCTAAAATGCCTGAACCACAACCATAGTCGATCACTGTTTTACCTTGCAGATCGAGGCTTTCAAGCCACTCTAAGCAAAGTGCTGTTGTTGGGTGTGTGCCGGTGCCAAAGGCTAATCCGGGATCGAGCATTACGTTCACCGCATCGGGTTCCGGGATATCGCACCATGAAGGGCAAATCCACAGTCGCTGACCGAATTTCATGGGATGGAAGTTATCCATCCACTCGCGTTCCCAGTCTTTGTCTTCAAGCGCTTCGAGTTTATAGCGGAATTCGCCAAACAAGCCTTTGAGATAGGTCAAAGCGATGTCCGTATCGACATCAGCCGTCCACAGCCCCATGACATCCGTTTCACCCCACAGTCGAGTTTCACCAGGGAGAGGTTCGAAAATGGGAACGTCTTTGGAATCGAGAAATGTAATCGACAGAGCACCACATTCCATCATGGCGTCTCCGATTGATTCAGCGGTGTCGGCTGTTGCGTTAATACGAAGCTGTATCCAAGCCATTATTGAGGGCTCCTATCACGAAATTGGCGGCATTGTAGCGGGTGTTATTAGACTTTCACAGGGGAAGCTGCACTTGAAGATATAAATTTAGAAATGGTTTGTTCAACAGTCAAAGGTGATGTCATGGCTCGACCTTGAGCCAGATCGCATCCGGCAGCGACGAGCAATGCGCGTTTTTCCGAGGTGTCTACATGATCTGCAGCCACTTTAATTTTTAATTTATGCATCATGTCAATGAGTGACTTAGTCATGCCATTTTCAAGTTGTTCCGTGTTGGTGTAGGAGCCATCTAATCGCACCATTGCCAGCGGTAATTCTCTGAGGTAATTGAGTGAGCCAAGGTCTACTCCAAATTGAGTGAATGATAAGGCGACCCCTAACTCATTTAATAGCATTAGCTCGCTGTGTGTTTGAGAGTAAAACTCTGCGAAGATTTGCTCATTCACTTCAATGCCTAAATGTTGCGCAAGCTCTGGTACTTGTTGGCAATGGCGAGTGATGAGTTCAAACAGTATTGGAAACTCTAAGTCATGCCGCGACATTGAGATGTAAAAACGTTGCTGATGTGCGCCTTTTTCCAGCGTCAAGTCGATTAAATCAAGTGCAGCTTCGAGCTGCCAAGATGACAACTTTTGCAAGATAGAACTTTGCATTTTTTCAAGCTGCGGTAAAAAATTTTCGGAATGAATCAGACCTCGACTGGGATGTTCCCAGCATGTATCCAATACATAACTATCCACAAGGCCAGTCTGTAAATTAACTAAAGGTGAGACGGCCAAATCTAGCTCATTATTGTCTAATGCGGTGTTTAAATCTGATTCTAGACTGGACTTCCAAGCGTCCTTTTTACGCAGCCGACGTTGATACAATCGCATTTGATTGTCGCCACTGTGTTTTGCGTCGTACATGGCAGAATCTGCTTCGCGCATAAGCTGGCTAATAGAGTAGTCGGCCTTGGTGCAAAGCGACACGCCAATCGACATTTGGGGATAAATGGTTTGGTCTTTGAGCACTAAAGGCTGTCCAACCGATGCGAATAATTTATTAGATAAATTCTTTATTTGATCTAAGTCGGACATATTGGGGAGCAAAATCACAAATTCATCTCCGCCAAAGCGTGCCAAAACATCGGCTCTTCTGATAGCCGCAGATAGCCGAACGGCAACGGCTTTGAGCATAATGTCGCCTTGATCATGGCCAAGTGAATCGTTCACTTGTTTAAATTTGTTCAAATCAATAAACATAATTGCCAATGAGCTTAAATGACGTTCCAGTTGAATCACAGATTGATGCAAAGCTTGTTCAAACATGGACCGGTTGTACAGGCCGGTGAGGGGGTCATATTGTGCAAGACGTTTAAGCTCATCGGTTTGTTGCTGAATGTGGCGATTTTTACTCTTCATCTTGCGATGCAATTCAAGTGCGCTATGGGTAAATAAGTGCGACTCATCGCGCACCAAGTTGGGCTCGCGCACGGCAACTTTGATTTCTGTTTCAGAGCTTTCGTCCATCAGCTGCGGAATAATACGGGCCAGATGGTGAAGTCGCCGCAAAGGTGCCCACAATAGAATTAGGGCGATGAGCGACGTTAAGAACAGTGTAGTAATGATGTAAATCACGGCATGTTGCCAATTCTGTCGAGCTGAGGCGATGGCGCCTGTAAGTGGGTATGCTACCCAAATAGAAGCTGGGATGCCGTCATTTCTCAACGAAAAGCGCCAAATTGCATTAGGCTCGCCGTCAATATCTATTCGCAGATATTGGGGTTGGCTAGGAATCGCTAAATCGAGTGCCCTTAAGTGAGGGGGTAACTCGGAGGTGCCTGACAAAATTTTATCTTCTTTGTCGTAGCCCGCTACGATCCAAAGTCGTGAATTATTGGTTTGATCGACGCGCTGCAATGTGGGCTTGAATGGAAGTCGTTGTAACAGGACTAAGTTGCCCGTCGATTGCTCGATGAGCGTGAATAGTTGAAGTTCGCACTGGCCGTTACAAAACCAACGGCTGAATTGGCCTCCTGAATCAAACAATAATTCCAACCACTCTGACGCATTTGGATCTAAAGGAGGCGGAGGTCCTGCAAGGTGTAACGTCGGGCTACCCATAATGCTGGCGTTTTGCGCAAACAAAATTGAAGTCAAGGTGTGCCACGCTTGCGACTCTTTTTGAAAGTCCTCAGATCGAAAATTTACTCCTCGGGAAGAAGCAAGTGAGATGGTGTCCTCTATTTGACCGGAGCGCTGTTCGAGGAGTTGAAATCCTTGTTGAGAAAAAATTCGGAGTTCGGTTTGAATCAGGCGTTGCTTATTGCGAATTGCCTGCTGGATGTCTGATTCGCTTTCAAGATAAGCCCAAAACACCAAAAATGAGGTGGCGAGCATGCTTGTAACGCACAGGAAGGCCGCCAATTGCCAGCGTAAACTGACAAATGGTTTTGCGCTGAACTCAGAGCTGAATTCCTTTAGCTTGAGTGCATCGGATCTTGTGACCAACGACCTTCCTCAATTGGCGACACTAGGCCGCTTTAAACGCAACTTCGTGCTTTAAGCGTAGAAGATGCAAAAGAATTACTCCAATAAAAGGAGATCATTTAATGTTTTGTTAAATAATTGTTGTTGACTGTGACGGGGGACAATTATGTGTACGGAATAATTTATTATCTTAAGCAGTCGTAAAAATTGACCTGGCAACGTTAGCGCGTATGCCACATAAAAACAGGCAATCTTACGACTGAGAGGAAAATAAAATTGTGAGAAGTGTGTTTTGCACTTCAAATGACCCGGCTGCTGCTCAAGTGGCTTGCGAAAAATTAGGAAAGACAATTCATGAAATTGATAACTGCAATTATCAAACCCTATAAGCTTGAAGATGTGCGTGATGCGCTCTCAAGTGTTGGTGTTTTGGGATTGACGGTCACCCAAGTAAAAGGGTTTGGACGTCAAAAAGGACACAATGAACTTTATCGTGGAGCCGAGTATCAAGTTGATTTCGTGCCAAAAATTAAGTTAGAGATCGCTGTGAATACGGATCGTGCTGAGCATGTGGTGGAAACTATTGTTGAGGCCGCCAAAACAAACAGCATTGGCGACGGCAAAGTATTTGTTACGCCTATCGAGCAAGTGGTTCGTATCCGAACCGGTGAAACCGATCACGACGCTCTCTAAATTGACCATTCATAATTTTTGGAATACATAAAATGACACGATTATTTCTCGCGGTAGCGCTGTTAGGCTTGCCGTGCCTCTCCTTTGCCGAGGACGTTCTAGACGGCGGCAACACGGCCTGGATTTTGACGGCAACTGCGTTAGTCTTGATGATGACATTACCCGGCTTATCACTGTTTTATGGTGGGCTAGTTCGTAGTAAGAACGTGCTGTCGGTACTCATGCAATGCTTTGCGATTGCATGTATTGCTTCTGTACTTTGGTTGCTGTTTGGTTACAGCATAGCGTTTGGAGAGGTGACACACGGTTTCTTCGGGGGCCTTGATCAAGCATTCTTCAAAGCTATTTCTGAAGATTCAGTGAGTGGCGGCATTCCCACATCTTTGTTTGCCTTATTTCAAATGACGTTTGCTATTATTACGCCAGCACTGATCATTGGTGGTTTTGCTGAACGCATGCGTTTCAGCGCGATGTTTTTATTTTCTGCCGTTTGGTTGATTTTAGTGTACGCACCGATCACACACTGGGTGTGGGGCGGTGGTTGGTTAGGCGAGATGGGGCTTCTCGACTTTGCTGGTGGTACCGTGGTTCACGTCACCGCGGGTGTGGCTGCGTTGGTTGCTGCAATTGTCTTAGGTCCACGCAAAGGCTTCCCTCATCAAGCGATGCCGCCACACAACCTGACCATGACTGTATGTGGCGCAGGGATGCTGTGGGTCGGTTGGTTTGGTTTTAACGGCGGCTCTGCGTTAGCGGCCAATGGTGATGCAGCGATGGCGATGACCGTTACGCATATTTCTGCGGCTGCAGGCTCAATTGCTTGGATGGCAATGGAGTGGATCAAATATGGCAAACCTTCTGTATTGGGTATTGTGACTGGTATGGTTGCGGGCTTGGGTACGATTACCCCTGCTTCTGGTTTCGTCGGTCCAATGGGCGCGCTTGTGATTGGTCTTTCTGCGGGGGTGATTTGCTACTATGCAACGCACTTGATTAAGCGTAAATGGCACATTGATGACTCATTAGACGTGTTCCCTGTGCACGGCGTAGGTGGCATTTTAGGGACTTTATTGGCGGCGGTTTTTGCGTCATCTGAATTAGGTATATTCAGCGGTCAAGGGCTTGCTGAAGGCGTAACAATTGGTGATCAATTCGTTGTTCAAGCCATTGGTGTGGCTTCTACATTTGCTTATACCGCAGTGGTCACTTTTATCTTGCTGAAGGTGATTGGTGTAATGGTTCCGTTGCGTGTTTCTGAAGAAGAGGAAACGCAAGGCTTAGACTTAACGTTGCATGATGAGCGTGGTTACGATCTGTAACCGAAGCTTGTTTTAGAACGAGTTATAAATTAAATGCCGGACACTTGTCCGGTATTTTTTTATCTGTTATCCCTGTCATTTAACCTTGCGATGAGACAACACAATGCTCGATATTTTACCTGACTTGTTTGATCAACACGCACAGCAATTGCAATGGTTACCCATTCAATGGTGTGACTTTGGTGGCGTACCTACGTTTTATGGTGAAGTTCAGACGGTGCGCTGTTTTGAAGATAACAGTCGTGTGAAAGAAGTGTTGGCCATGCCGGGGCGAGGAAGAGTGTTACTCGTTGATGGCGGAGGCTCGCTCAACAGAGCGTTGCTCGGAGACCTTATTGCGCAAAGCGCTCAGGATTGCGGTTGGGCGGGAGTCGTTATTTTAGGAGCGGTACGCGATGTTCATGCATTGAAAGGAATGTCGTTGGGAATTAAAGCGTTAGGTGCATGCCCAATTAAAACGCAACGCAAAGGTATTGGAGAGCTGGATTGTGTCCTTCATATTGAAGGCGTGGCGGTGAATTCCGGCGACTATGTTTATGCTGATCGCCACGGTATTGCGATTAGTTCCACAGCGTTTCATATTGATAGTGAAGGGGCTATAAAAGAGTGGTAGTCTCTTGTTAAAATAAAATCACAATATACCGTAGTCGTGATGCACGAGATCATAACGCGCTCACAGGGAGAGTCTTCATGAACACATTGCAAGTTACCGTCTTATACTTCACCGACTCCGATCTTCGCTTAAGAGATGAAAGCTTGGAGCTGGAAGTTGGAAATGGCGGCCGTGCGATTATTCCTCGTGGCTACAAAGATGGAAAGCAAATTGTTGCTGTGCTTGCCGGCGAGTGCCATTTACTCAACCGGATCGGCGATCGAGTCTTACCTATTTCATCCGCCTCAATTGCGCATCAAGTCGACTTCGAATAACACCTCAACGCACGCGACAGTAGACGGCCATCCTTTAACCTTCAGAAAGCTTTTTCTTATGGTTTTTGTTTCGATACTCTTTGGGTGTGTATCCAAAGTTCTTACTAAACACAGCATACATGTATTGTAGTGACGGATAGCCGCATAGCTCGGCGATCTCTCGCGTAGGTAACATGGTGGAACTCAACAATCGTTGTGCTCGGGTAATCTTTGCCTGATGAATTTCGTGATGGATAGAATGGCCTCGTTCATTTTTAAAGCGTGCCTCTAAGTTGGACCGGCTCACGCCTAGATGCTGCGTAATATCACTTACCTTTATCCCTTGGGTTGCATGTTGGCGAATGAACTGCATGGCTTCGATCACCAGTTTGTCATTGAGTGAAGTGAATTCAGTGCTTTGTTTGGCCACTAAATTGCTGGGGCCAAATTTGATGATGTTTGGCGATGTGGTTTGCCCTTGCAGCATCAAGTGTAAAGTCTTCGCGGCCTGGTACCCCATTTCTTGATTGCTTTGAACCACTGAACTAAGACTGATTCGGTGCAAGTGGCGAGTAATGTCATCATCATCAACCCCGATCACCGCAAGCTGATCTGGCACCGCAATTTCGGCTTGTTGAGCTGCGAGTAATACAGAACGAGCGCATGAATCGTTGGCCGCGATCAAGCCAATAGGTAAATCAAGACTCGTCAACCATTGGGCAATATCCGAGATATGTTCGTGCGGGCTGTTAAAGCCACTTTCGGGGGCTCGATAAATATTCAGAGGCTGCCCTTGTGCGTTTGATAGCTGAATAAGCGCGCGTTCACGTTCACCGATCCACCGTGTGGACGGAGTTTCCGTAGGGCCATAAAATGCAACACGATGAAGTCCACGGTCGGTTAAGTGCTGATAGGCTGCATTCATAAGTGCATAGTTGTCTGACGCGACAAATGGTCGGTGAGGGTAGGCCAATTCATTTTCGTAGCTACTACCCACAGCCACCATAGGCTTGGTGTAATCTCTCAAACGCTCTCGTATATCCGGGTGATCAAAGTCGGCGATTACAGCATCTCCTAAGCATTCATCAATTGGGCCGACACATTGCGTAACATCGGTTTCGATATGCATGCTCCAATCGAGCTGAATAGCCTGTAAATATTGGCCAATTCCTTCAATGATTAGTCGGTCAAAATACTGATTTGGATTGAACAGAAGTGTAATTTTTTTATGATTCATATCGATTAAAATGTTGAATTTCACCCCGAGTGAAATTTATTAGCAAAAAACTAAAAATAGCAATTTATTTAATGGAAGCGATCTCATAAGTTACGATTCGATGATTTGAACGCTTCGATTGCAGAAAAGTAAATAAAAATTGCCAATGTGAGCATATTTATTCAAAAAGGTGTTACGTGTATGTACAATGTGCGCCCGGTCACGATCCAATGAATGGCATGCGTACTGTACCCGACTGGTTGGGACAGTAGTTGTTCATTAGGCGGAGCATTGAGCTTGCGTCTTGGGCTGTGTACCATCATGCCTCGCGAAGCGATCTCGTTCAATGACGAATGTGGAGATTGGTTGATTCAAACTATTCTTGGATTATTTCCGACTTCGCGCCTTTTTTAGTGCAATGGGTCGACTAACTTATTGCACGGCATCCGACATATATCGTGTCGTGATGTTCAACATAACTGCGAATGTACAGTAACTAACTAAGTAGGATGTCCACATGGCTAATATCCTTGAGCAACTCAAGCAAGTTACCACTGTGGTTGCGGACACTGGTGACGTTGATGCGATTGCTCGCTTCAAGCCCGAAGATGCCACAACCAACCCTTCTCTGATCCTTAAAGCTATGTCTTTAGAAACATATAAAGACATGCTGAGCGACCTATACAAGTGGGCCGCAGAGCAAACCCAAGATGATGCAGAAGCTGTTGAGCTTGCTGCAGACAAATTGGTTGTTGCTATGGGTCAAGAAATCCTTAAGCAAGTTCCAGGTCGCGTATCAACAGAAGTTGATGCTCGCTTGTCTTTTGACACAGAAGCTAGCGTTGCGAAAGCTCACAAGTTGATTGCATTGTACGAAGAAGCAGGCATTAGCCGCGATCGCGTACTCATCAAACTCGCATCCACTTGGGAAGGTATCCGAGCTGCTGAGCAGCTCGAAAGCGAAGGCATTCAGTGTAACCTCACATTGTTGTTCAGCTTTGCACAAGCTCGCGCATGTGCTGAAGCGGGTGCATTCTTAATTTCTCCATTTGTAGGTCGTATTTTAGATTGGTACAAAGCTGCCAACCCAGGTACAGAGTACGCTGCTGCTGAAGAGCCAGGCGTAATCGGCGTATCTGCAATCTATAACTACTACAAAGAACATGGTTACAAAACTGTAGTGATGGGCGCAAGCTTCCGTAACGCAGGTGAAATCGTTGAATTGGCTGGTTGTGACCGCCTGACGATCAGCCCAGCATTGTTGGAAGAGCTTCAAGGCATGGAAGGATCGTTGGAAACTAAATTGTCTCCAGTTGCGGCTTCTAAGACAGTTGATGCTAAATTGACTGAAGCTGAATATCGTTTCCAACACAACTCTGACGCAATGGCTGTTGAGAAGTTGTCTGAAGGTATCCGTGGCTTTGTGAAAGACCAAGGCATCATGGAAGGTAACTTATTAGCCGGTATTCAAGCGGCTCGTTAAGAGGTTTACATGGCATCTCGTAAAGATTTAGCAAATGCTATCCGTGCATTGAGCATGGACGGCGTTCAAGCAGCAAACTCAGGTCACCCAGGTGCACCGATGGGTATGGCTGATATTGCAGAAGTTCTGTGGAATGATTTTTTAGACCACAACCCTGCAAACCCAGACTGGTTTAACCGCGACCGTTTCGTATTGTCAAACGGCCACGGCTCTATGTTGATTTATAGCTTGCTCCACTTGAGCGGCTACGACTTGGGTATCGAAGATCTCAAGCAATTCCGACAGTTGCACTCACGCACTGCGGGTCACCCAGAATATGGCTACGCACCTGGTATCGAGACCACTACCGGTCCTTTAGGCCAAGGTATTGCGAACGCTGTTGGTTTTGCTGCTGCAGAGAAAATCTTGGCCGCTAACTTCAACAAGCCTGGTTATGACGTTGTTGATCACTTCACTTATGCATTCATGGGTGATGGTTGTTTGATGGAAGGTATTTCGCACGAAGTTTGTTCTTTGGCGGGTACACTGAAGTTAGGCAAATTGATTGCGTTCTATGATGACAACGGCATCTCTATTGATGGTGAAGTAGAAGGCTGGTTTACAGATGACACGCCTGCGCGCTTCCGTTCATACGGTTGGCAGGTCATTGATAACGTAGATGGCCACGACGCGGCTTCAATTGCAGCGGCAATTGAACTTGCAAAAGCAAATACTGAACAACCTACCATCATCTGTTGCAAGACAGTGATTGGTTTCGGTTCGCCAAATAAAGCCGGCAGCCACGATTGTCACGGTGCTCCTTTGGGCGCTGATGAAATCAAAGCTTCTAAAGAAGCTTTGGGTTGGAAATACGGTGACTTTGAAGTTCCTGCTGACGTTTACGAAGGTTGGAATGGCAAAGCTGCTGGTAGCGAAAAAGAAGCTTCTTGGGATTCATTATTCGCGGCCTATGCTGCTGAATATCCAGCCGAAGCCGCTGAATTGAAGCGTCGTTCAACAGGTGAGTTGCCAGCGAACTGGGAAGAAGTTTCTTCTAAGATGTTGGCTAAATTTGCTGCGGAGCCAACGAAAGTTGCATCGCGTAAAGCATCTCAAAATGTATTGGACGTGATTGGTGCTGAGTTACCTGAATTATTGGGTGGCTCTGCTGACTTGGCTCCTTCGAACTTGACGTTCCACAAGAGCTCAAAGTCAATTACCGACAAAGATCCTGCCGGTAACTACTTGCACTACGGTGTTCGCGAGTTCGGTATGAGCGCAATGATCAATGGTTTGGCACTGCATGGCGGTTTCATTCCTTACGGCGCAACTTTCTTAGTGTTCATGGAATATGCACGCAATGCGATCCGTATGGCTGCAATCATGAAGCAGCGTTTGGTTCACGTTTACACACATGACTCAATTGGTCTGGGTGAAGACGGCCCGACTCACCAACCTGTAGAGCAAGTGGCTAACTTGCGTAACACGCCAAACTTGAACACATGGCGTCCATGTGATGAGTTTGAAACGGGTGTTGCATGGGTTTCTGGTATTGAGAAAACAGACGGACCTACTGCTCTGATCTTATCTCGCCAAGGCCTTGCTCCTATGGAACGTACAGCAGCTCAGCAAGCTGATGTAGCCAAAGGTGGTTATGTACTCGTTGACTCTGAAGGCGCTCCAGAAGTGATCTTAATTGCAACGGGTTCTGAAGTTGAGCTTGCAACACAAGCAGCAGCGACTCTGAAAGAACAAGGTAAAGCGGTACGCGTTGTATCTATGCCATGTACTTCAGTGTTTGATGCTCAAGATGCAGCATACAAAGAATCTGTATTGCCAGCTGCTGTAAGCAAGCGTGTTGCTGTTGAAGCATTGCACGTAGACTTCTGGTACAAATATGTAGGTCTGAACGGTAAAGTGATCGGTATGAGCACTTACGGTGAATCAGCACCTGCCGCTGATCTTTACAAGCACTTCGGTATTACAGCTGATGCGGTTGTGGAAGCAGCAAACAGCTTATAATTTAATTTATAAGTGATTAAAAATGGCGCCGTTGGGCGCCATTTTTGTTTCTGCTAGCTCGCTTATAAGCTTCTCACATCTAACCAGAGTTCCTTACGATCCAGCGGTGTCTGCTTGGGTAAGTATGGATTATCGATACGCAGCACCGTGCGTTTTGCAACGTTCACTCGCCCCAGTGCATCTAGGATCAAAGGATGTGCTTTAAACCATTGGTCAAAACTTCCATCAGCAATGGCCATCTCAAAGGCTGTTTCAATATCTTGTGCCAAACCTTCATTATTCTTTGAGGTATACAGATACATGGGCAATGGGTATACCAGCATCAAATTGTTTTCGACCGCTAGATTGAGTTCTGGTCGTGTAGCTATTTCAGAGAATGGTTCGTGAACCGCTCTTGGAAAAAAATCAAAGCGCCCCCCTTCCAGCATGTGAAATAGGCTGAAGTACTTGACAGGATCGACGGTCGGAATGCCTGCGTTTTTAAGGACGGGCGTATCGGCCCAAAAGCGGCCTTGCCCAGCGCGGAGATTCTGTAAGTCTGTCAGTGATGTAATTTTGGCAAAACGATTTTGGTCTGTATCTCGAATAATGAACACACGGTGCCCCAATAACCCTTTTAGAATAGGAATGCGTATGGGTCTTAGGTTTTGCTCTAACTCTTCATTTGTTGCAAAAGAAGCAAACGATATATGTCCACTGTCGAGCTCGGAGATCTGGCGATTGACCGACATCTGCTGAAACTCGATCGCGTTGTAATTATATTCTTTATCAAGTTTGCTCAACAGAAATTGAACCAGTTCCAGCGGGTATTTGTCTTTAGGTTCTTCAGCGGGAAAGTAATGAATGGTTGTGGAGGCGGAAATTTGAAAACTGATTGTGCAAATAATGGCGACAATACAGTGTTTGGCTGTTTGACGCAGGTTGAAGTTCTTTGCCATTACTATTACCTCTGAGTGTTATGTAACTAACTAATCGTTGTTACCGATACCATTTATATTCCCATTTGTGGTTCATTATTTGTGAGAGGTTAAACGTTTAACCTTAAACGATAGGTCTGTTTACGGTGATTGAACTTTGGATTTGAGAGGTGGATCGATTGAGGCTTCACTGATAGATTGCAAATGTGACCCGAATCACTAAAGTGGTGATCATGACCTAGAATTACATCGATTTATTGCTGAATTGAATGACAATTTGCGGCATCATTACAGAATCAATATTTATATTGCAGCTATGATGGCATTTATAGTGAATGCCACCTGAACTATGGCAACTCCTTTTTGTTATCAGTAACAGCAAAGGACTGGTTTGACGAATAAATGGAAGTGAAATGATCACAGAACAGCGCCCTACAACAATTCAGGATGTCGCCGAGCGGGCGGGTGTATCTAAGATGACCGTGTCTCGCGTATTAAATCACGACAGTAAAGTCAGTGATACCACACGCGCTAAAGTGATGAAAGCGGTACAGGATATGAATTACCGCCCGAATATTTCAGCACGTCAATTAGCGGGCTCGAAGAGCTATTTTATCGGTTTGCTATACGATAATCCGAGTCAGGGCTATGTGAGCCAGTTTTTGCTAGGGGCTCTGAAACGATGCCGCGCGAGTGGTTATCATTTGGTGGTTGATGAGTGTAATGGTGGTTTGCAAGATAAGCTAAAAATCACACGCGACTTGGTGAATTCCACTCGTGTTGACGGGGTCATTTTACTGCCGCCTTTGTGTGATGTTCCGGAAATTATCGATATTTTACGTCAGAGCAATACGCCTTATATTCGGATTTCACCCGATGTTGATTTAGATTCATCTGCATATGTTTGCATGGATGATTACCAAGCCGCCTATGAAATGACCAACGAGTTAATTAAACAAGGTCACAATGAAATTGGTTTTGTGATTGGACATCCAAATCAAGGCTCAAGCCGACTGCGCTATCAAGGCTTTCTAGACGCGATGCGCTCAAACCGCATTAGCTGCCCACCAGAATACATTGAACAGGGCTACTTTACGTATAAATCCGGCTTGCAGGCCGCGAACAAATTATTCGCGCTTGAACACCCACCCTCTGCTATTTTTGCAAGTAATGATGACATGGCTGCTGCGGTGACATCTGCTGCTCATATTCACGGTCTAAAAGTGCCAGAGGATGTGTCAGTTGTTGGGTTTGATGATATTCAAATTTCAACCACAATTTGGCCGCCACTGACTACCATTCGCCAGCCGATTAATGAAATGGCAGAGCGTGCGATTGAATTGATTTATTCCGGCAAGCTCAATGAACCTCGCAAGCAAAATCGGTCTGACTATCGCAATGTCATCGACTTTGAATTGGTTAAGCGAGATTCGTTACAGCCAAAACAAAAGTCATAATATCAACTTAAGCTAAAGCTTTAACACGTCCTCTTTCTGAGGACGTGGCTCCCATTTTTTCCATATTCCGCGTGACGTTTTAATATTGAATCTATATGTTAGCGGTATCATTTTTGTGTCATTCAACATGTTTATCTCAGTGGGAATGTGGGTTCATCATGATTCGTATAAAAGAAAAGATAGGATATGGATTGGGCGATACAGCCAGCAATATTGTATTTCAGGTTGTCATCAACTTTTTAATGATTTTCTATACTGATGTGTTCGGTATTTCGGCGGCAGCAGTAGGTACCTTAATGCTTGTTGTACGCTTGTTCGATGCGATTACCGATCCTGTAATGGGCGGCATCGCTGATAGAACGAATACCCGATGGGGACGATATCGGCCCTACATGCTCTACACCAGTATTCCATATGCAATTTTGGCCGTTCTTGCGTTCACAACACCGGATTTAGAGCAAAGCGGTAAGTTGCTATACGCCTATGTCACATATGCATTGTTGATGACCATTTACACGGCCATTAATATTCCATATTCGGCGCTTGGAGGTGTCTTAACCGACGACCCTAAAGAGCGCACGTCGATTCAATCGTTTCGTTTTGCAATGGCCATGGCAGGTGGCGCTATTGTGACGTCTAGCTTCATGCCATTGGTGGAATACTTTGGTGGGGAAGAAGGTAATCGTGTGGTTGGCTATCAATATGCGATGGGTACGTTGTCGGTTTTAGCTGTAGGTTGTTTCTTGCTATGCTTTTTTTCCACCCGTGAACGAGTCCAGCCACCGGCGAATGAAAAAAAGACCAACATGCTGCAAGATCTATGGTCGTTGCGAGGCAATAAGCCATTTGTATTGGTTGTGACAGCTGCATTTTTCTTGCTGATATTAACGGCCATGCGCTCGGCAGCGGCACCTTACTATATGACGTATGTGCTTGAACGAGAGGACTTAACTAGCTTCTTTTTAACATCAGGCATGATCGCAGCTTTAATTGGCGCTTTGTGTACCAACTTCATAAGCCAACGAGTATGCAAGGTCGGCTTCTTTAAGTTTGGCTGTTTGATGATTGTTGTGACTCATCTACTTCTATATGTGTTGCCCGGAGACTATTTGTGGCTATGTTATGCCGCGTTTGTGTTAGCCAATTTTTGCCAGATGATTGTTGTACCGATTAACTTCTCGATGGTGGCTGATACGGCCGACTACGGTAGTTTAAAAACAGGTAAAAAAATCATGGGTATGTCCTTTTCCGCCCACCTATTAGTCATTAAGTTAGGGCTTGCGGTAGGTGGGGCGCTGACAGGTTGGTTGTTGTCTTACTATGGCTATGTCGCCAACCAAGCACAAACCGAAGAATCGTTAGCTGGCATTATGATCATCTTCGCTGGTATCGGTGTGATTGTGGGTGCGCTGATGTGGGTTGTGATGTACTTCTATACCTTAACGGATGACCGAATGGTGCACGTGCATCAAGAGATGGAGCAGCAGCGTTCGGCTTAACATATTCTTATCTACACCACCAAGGCGCTGTTGATTGCCTTGGTGGTTGGTAAGCGCACGATGCCGATATTTACCGATCTTCTGGATATTGTACGTTGAGCTGGTTGCGAAGATTGTCCATCCATTGCATTGTTTCTAGTGTCATTTTGTGACTTATCATGTCACTTTCTATTTTTCCGGCTTGAATGCAACGCTCCGCTTCCATGATTTCATATTCAAAACCCGTTTGAGCATATGGTTCATTGCATTGCTCGACGGTACCATTTGCCAAATGCAATGACGCTGATGTGGCATCCCAAAACATTTCATCAACTTTGATATGGCCATTTGAGCCATAGATGGTCAATGAGTTTTCGGTTTGAGAGACAAAGTTACAACTAAATTGTGCAAATTGATGTTGTCCAAAGTCTAAGTTCGCAACCATCAGTTCGTCGACTCCCGTGGTTCCAACAATACCCGATGCATTTGCCGATAACGGACTTCGGCCAAATACCCATTGGCTCATCGACATACAATAGACGCCCATGTCTAATAGGACACCTCCGGCCAAATTGGGGTTGAGTAGCCTATCGGATTCATTCCTAGGTACATTGAATCCAAAATTACTTTGTACCAGTCTAGGCGTCCCAATAAGTCCTTTTGAAAGCCAATAATCAACTTTCTGATAAACCGGTAAAAATCGGCTCCATAGCGCTTCCATTAAGAACACTTGGTGGCTTCTGGATAACTCAATAAGAGCTTCGGTTTGCGCGGCTGTCACTGTGAGTGGCTTCTCACACAACACTGGCTTTCCAGCTTTTATGCAGGCCGCGATTTGCTCAAAATGAAAGTTATGAGGTGTGGCAATATAGACTCCATCTACGTCAGCCGCTGCAAATAGGTCGTCGTAATTGGTATAAACAAAGGATGCGTTGTATTTGCTTGCGAATGCTTGTGCGCGTTGCTCACTCCGACTTGCTACAGCCTGAAGAACACCGCACCCATGGTGAGCAAGAGCTTGTGCAAAACGGTGGGCAATGCGGCCAGGGCCAATCAAGCCCCAACGAAAATCTGCGGTCATAACAATTCCTCAGTTAGATCTATTTCATGCTGATTTAAACACGCACCAGTGTGTCATTTATGGCGACTGACATCGACTATTTTAAGAGCCAGTTATGACGGAACGTTCGCCTTATTTATCGTTTTTTGAACGATACGTGATGAAATTAGCCGCGAACAGGTATTGCAAATATCATTCCTTGATAACAATCAATTATTGTTTGTTGGTATTTTGTTGATCGGTGTCAGTTTGTGTCAGCCATTTAAATATTATGTTAGCGGGCGCTAACTATCGTTCTATACTTTTGTTTGTTGCAGATATTTCAGAGATCGTAAGTTGATGATTTTTGTTGGTAAGTTTTATTTTCACTTGTCGATTTAATAAAAATTTAAATTTTTGGTTGATTTTTGTTCTATATCTCGTAAAATTTCTCCCGAATTTGAAAAGGGCAAAGCTGGCGAAAACCAGTGACGCAAAACCACCGGTCTAAGGGAATTTATTCCTACGATAGCGGGGCTGCCAAATTACCTACCAAGGTAATTTCCTTTTCTGTGTTATGTATTAGATAAGGTAATTTCCATGCAAAACTCTTTGAGTCTCGCACCTGCTCGTGTGCGCAAAATTAAAACTTCTTTATTCACTGCTTTACTTGCTGTTTCGGGCACATTTGCCTCTGCGTTGGTCTCTGCAGAAATGCTACCAGGCTATGTAAACGACACGTATAACGCACGCCATATCTGGCAGAAAGACAACCAAAGCTTATCGAATAAGTCGTTCACATGTCCTGACTTAATCGAACCTTTACATCAGTTCGAATCTGGTAGTATTTATCTTGATACACCATGTCGTTGCGAAATTGACCCTGTAAAGCAGGCGATATACGAAGCAGAAAAGAAAGCACTGGATGATTTCAATAAAGTGCTGATTTCGAACTCAGATCGTTATGTTGCAACGCCAATTGAGCGTGAAGAGATTGCTCAGTGTGTGGTGGAGCATTTGGAGCATTGGGCCAATGCCGATGCAATGTTAGGGGATCATGCCGAGAATTTGGGGTATCACAAATCTGCAGATTTACTCGGTGCGGTAGCGTCTTCATTTGCCAAGATCCGTAATGCAGAAGGTACACCGTTATTGGATGAAAACTCTTCGATTGGTTACTGGATGACACAGCTCGGTGACACCGTGATTGAGTATTATGACTCGATCGAAGGCTCAAAAACGAGTCGTAATAACCACCGCTATTGGGATGGCTTTAGTGTTGGGCGTTCTGCTGTTTTATTGCAAAACCAAGCGCAGTTTGGTTGGGCGATGGAAGGGCTTAAAATTGGCCTGAATGAAGTTGAAGCCGATGGGACATTGCCGCTTGAAATGGCTCGAGGTAGCAAAGCTCATCAGTATCATATCTATGCATTACAGCCGCTTATTGGCCTTGCTGAATTATCAATTGCGAACTTAGAGTACATGCCAGATCCATTCTATCCATATGGTTACAATGATGAAGCTTTAGTTCGTTTAGCGCAGCTGATGATTGAAGAACAGCTTCGTACTGAGCCTTCGGAAATATTCTTGAAAAAAGATGAGATGGTTTGCTACAAAGCCGCATGGGCAGAGATTTACTTGCGCCGAACACCATTGGACTTAAAGCATGATGTGACCGACTTTGTGCTGAACAAACGTGCAGAATGTAACAACACACTTTATAGCACGGGCATGGGTGGCAATATGTTAATGCTGTATGGTTCACGTAACTTGTCGCTCTAATTCTTTCCCCCTCATCAGTCAAAGTGCCACTACTTTGACTGATGTCCTTGTGAAAATCGATACACAATTCTCTCTTGATAGGGTTTGCCTGGATGCACTTCGGCATTCGGGAAATGAGGCTGATTGGGCGCATCAGGAAATTGCTGCGCTTCCAAGCATAAACCTTGTTTCGGCTTAAATGGACCGGTGAGATATTGCCCGCAATACAGCTGCAAGCCAGGTTGAGTGGAGAGCACTGTCATCGACAAATCGGTTTGTGGTGAATACAAAATGGCAGCCCAATGCAATGGGTTCCCGTTGGGTTCAATTTCAAAATTATGATCAAATCCTTCGGAGTGCTGTAATTGCGGATGTTTTGCATCCAATACTTTGGCAAGTTGTTGAGCTTGGCGAAAATCGAACGGCGTATTGTTGACGGGCGCTGAGTGTCCGGTTGGAATGCCTTGCTCGTTCACTTCAGTAAATTGCGACGCATTGATCTGCAACCAATGATCACCAATGTACTGTTTTTCTCGATCCAAGTTGAAATAACAATGGTTGGTTAAATTGACCACTGTGGCGGCTGAGGTTTCCGCATAATAAGAAATAGAGACCGAATCTTCGGTCGCCCTGATGGTTTGCTTGACCGTCAGCTGCCCAGGAAATCCTTGCTCTCCATTGCGAGATACATACTGCAATGCGACTTCATCCGGCTTGGTATAAATGACCTGCCAAGGCTGATGCTGAAAACCGTATCGGCCGCCATGAAGTATGTTGCCATTCTCGTTGGCGGTGAGTTTATGCGTGACTCCTTTGAGTTTAAATTCAGCCCTGGCAATGCGGTTGGCGTATCGGCCCGGTGTACAGCCCATGTAAAATGGGTCAATACGATACATCTCTGGTTTGTCATAGCTTAAAACAGTGTTCATCAGCTCGCCTTGATGGCGAAACCTGATGGCCCGAATCGTGCCGCCCCAAGGCAGCACATCAACCTCTACGTCACCGGAAGCGATGGTGATTTGTGTTGTAATGTCCATTAATGATTCAGGCTCGATGTAAGTTCAGCTCCGCCGTGAAGCCATTGAGGCTGACTGATTTGGGCTAACCATTTTTCCAAAATGTATGAATTTGCCTGAACGCGAGAATCTCCCCAGAATCCTGAATGATAAGGCTTGCCCCACATTGGCTGAGAGTCCCAATCAGTGTTGATGTAAGCGACTGCGCGAATCACATCTCGATTGCTTTCAATGTAGTCAAAGTACGGCACGTACCATGTATTCCAAATGTATTCCGGCGTCACAGACGTTTTATTTTCACCGGATGGACCGTCGATCACGACACCAATATTGGCATGATATAAGTCGCCAATATGAAATCCTTGTGGTGACGACTCGGCGATCATGACAGGCTTTTTGCGATCGCGCGCAAAGTTGACAATTTCATTGGCTAGACTCTTTTGAGTCGAAGGGATGTCCTTATTTGCGCCTTGCTGGTCAGGCGTGAGGAACCATGATATCGCCATCCAATCAACATAATCATCGCCGGGATAATAGCGCAGTGCATCTTCAACTCCACCATCGATATAATCATCCGCAGGTGACGATGCTGATTGCCAAACAAACACGGCGTTGTTGGCCTTGTGGGATCGGAGTTGGTCCGCAACATGGCGGTAAGCTGCAATATACTGAGCCACGTTGCCATAACCTTTGTTCCAAGCACCATCAAATTCGTAGCCAACTCGAACAAACACTGGCTGAGAGTGATGTTTAATCAACTCTGCAAGCTTGGCAATGTTATGATCGAATTCGCCCTTCGCGAGGCGCTCTAAGCCGTGTTTGGTATAGTCCTCGGTGAGCGACAATCCAATCGCCAGAGATGATTCCGGAAACAAATTGATGGTGGTGATTGCGTTGGATGGGCCACCTCCCCAGTCGGCTTCTCGTGTATCGACTTTGAGCTCATTGTCTAGCCCCAAACCGCCAAAAAACAGATCGTCTTTATCCAGCGCATAAATGCCTAAATATGTGGTGACACCGCCTGGAGTAGGGCAGCAAAGGCTCTCTTTGTATCCTCTAAGAGCACTGAGTTCTTGGCCAATAATCAATAATGTTTTGCCGTCTTTTGGCGTGTATTTACCTTCAATTGAAGTTGCACCTACGTGTGAAGATACGGCAAATAACAAAACACCCAGCAAAGAGAGAAATGACTTCATCATAAAAAATCCAATTTGAATATCCCGAAAATCGTTAAATTAGTGTTAGCGCTATCAATGGTGCTGTCAATCATCTCTCAAGAATAGTGAGATCTGGATTACAGAGTCTGATGTCCATTCCGTTATTGCCAGCGAATATTTTTGATATTAAAACTCGCTGCTTGCGCAGAGCTGAGTGCAAATACGTCTGGAACAACGCCAATGTCAAAGTTGTCGTGTGTGTTGTTGAGAAGCACATTCATTGAATAGCGTATGGTTTTCCACCCTTGGCCCGAATAGGGCAGCATAGGTGTAACATCGACCTCTATGCGACTCGGCCAGCTTCCGACTCTTAACAGCAGTGGTGACTTGGGTGTGTCGATGATCTCTATATCAAATGACAATTCACGATAACTCGACAAGTCTACATTACCGCGGGCTGACTTGATGTAGTACATAGCTAAGCATTGGCCATTCCCGCAGTTGTCACCCGTCATGATAATTGTTCGACCGCGCTCACCATCCGCAGTTTTCATCGATTGAACATTAAAGGCTGGACTGCTTTGGTGATCCGAAATTGGGCGAGCCCACTCGTTTGATTTTGGGTCTCCTAACAGCTCTAAAAGCCCGCGTCCTGGCTTTCCTCTGGAGGTAAATACGTCAAATTCTTCCGCTGCTAATGAAGCGGGAAATAACAGTGAAATGATGCATGAAATGCTAATCAGATATTGCATTGAGCGGCCTATTTTCGTGTTAATTTGATTCATTTGTTGAAAGTGAGAGCTGATTCTATAGGCATATTTAATACGATGTGGTTAGATAATGTTAGCGGTAACCTTTTAAATTGAGTCGTAGGTCAAATAATGAGTGCAGTGAGTCGTACGAGTAATACAAGCATGCAATCGCGTTGGTGGCATATTGGAGTGGTTCACAAAGTCATTTTAGGCTTCATGACCGTGGCTATTTTATTAACGGCTACCAGTGCGTTGTCGTGGAAAACAGGCGACAACCAAGGTCAGCAGTTAGAGCGACTGACGGGCACTTACCTAAAAATTGTAGAAGAAGCGAATTATATGTTGATCTCGTTGCTCAGCATGACCAAATCAATCTCTGATTATGCTGCGGCAACGTCAAAAGACGAGTTGGATGATCGACGAGTGGACTTTAAAGATTCCGATTACTTCTTTCGTCAAGATTTGAGTTTACTTCGTCAAAGGCTTGAAATGAACCACAAAAAAGTCAATGACGGTATGCTCAAGTATGTGATTTTGTTGGAAGATCGCGCTCAAAAAATTAGGCGTCTTGCACAAGGTATATTTGAAGCTAAGCAACGTTTGCTGTCTCAACTTGACGAATCAGAGTCGCTAGGGATTCAACAAGATATTCAGCTGCAGTTATCGAAAATTCGTGAGCATGTCAGTGCGGGAGTCCCCTATTCGCAGCTCATATTATCGTTCGCCAATGAGCACGTAGAACAAACCTCGGCTGAAGTAGTATCCGATCTCAATCAAAGTCAGGTGTCCACGGTGATTATTCTGATGGCATCCTTGTTGGTCACTGTGCTGCTGAGTGTCAATGTGTCGCGCTCGATTCGGATTCCTCTAGCTCGGGTGTCCACAGTGTTGAAACAGTTGGCACAAGGGGATTTACAAAAACGAGTGGACTATCAAAGAGATGACGAGTTTGGATTACTAGCCTCGCATCTCAATAGTACAGTGGCGAATCTTCAGAAAATTGTGCACTCAATCAACGTTAGTGTGGATCAGATGTCGGATGTGGCCGAAAATAATCAGAAATTGGCCGCTGTCATTGCCGATGAAAATAGCCGCCAACGGAATGACACCGAAAGTGTGGCAACGGCGGTGACCGAAATGGAACACAGCTTCAATGAAGTGTCGGCTTCAGCCGCATTGACCAATGATCGAGTGCTCGAAGCACAATCGGTAGCTGATCAAAGTGCGCAAGTGATTGCCCAGAATGTGGTGCTGAACCAGAATTTGAGTCATAGCTTGTCGGAATCGTCTAGTCGTATTGCAACGGTTGAAAAACTAAGCCGAGATATTGGTGGCATCTTAGATGTCATCAAGTTGATTGCAGAGCAAACAAATTTGTTGGCACTGAATGCAGCCATTGAAGCTGCCCGAGCAGGAAGCCACGGTCGAGGCTTTGCCGTTGTAGCTGATGAAGTTCGCTCTTTGGCAAAAAAGACGGCCGATTCAACCAATGAGATTAATGGCATGATCACGTCATTGCAAAGCGGTGTACATGATGCTGTATCGATGGTCAGTGAATGCATGCAATCGATGACACTCAGTAATGATAAGAACAATGAAGCGTCAATTAGCATTGGCCAAATTCACAGCATCATTGCCGGTATTGTCGATATGTCGACTCAGATAGCGACGGCCACAGAGGAACAGTTAGCGACAGCCGGTGAAATCTCGAAAAATGTGAATGGCATTTCGAGTGGAGCAGCACACTCACTCGATACGACGGAAAAGCTATCTAATTCAGGGAATAAACTCAATAGTTTGGCGCGCCAACAACGAGATATCGTGTCGAAATTCGACGTTTAATTTGCAATCAAATTGCACAGAAAACGATCTGGTATAGATCTTGATAGCAGTACCGGAGTGGTGAATTTTTGACACCATAATCAACCGGAGATTGTCATGATTTCAAGTGAACTGATCGCCAACACTGCCACAGAAGAATGTACTTCTGCTGTGTTGGAAATGATAGGCGTCGATAGCCCCAAAAAGGGCGACGTGTCTTACATGGTCTTTGACACCAAAGTAGATGATAAGCAGTTTTTCTGCTGTTGGTCTGGTGGTGAAGTGAAAGACAAAGAAGTTGAATTAACAGCAGTTGGCGTTGGAGCGTTAGAAGCTCTTAGCCGCGTTGAAGCAGAAACTCGCGAAGGGATTGATGTATTTGTTCTCAATTCTTCGGATCGCGATGACTTGATCAATGAAGTGAAGCAGGCCTTCAGCAAGATTGAAGACCGCAGTCGCGTATGCTTTGTGGGTGATGTGGCCGGTACGTTGCGTAACTGGCTGCCAGAAGCCTTCAACGTTAAAAACTGGCAGCAATAACGCTCAGCTTCAAAAATTACTTTTTGAGGCTGGTGCTGAATTGTTCCAGCAGCTGGTGCATCATCTGGATTTTGTGTAAAAGCAATTTCAGGTGATGTGGCCACTGCTCGGACTTTTCCTGTTCAAGTGTTTCTATATCGCCTGCAAGCTCAGCCAAGTATTCCACAAAATGACGTGCTTCTTTTTCAAACGGCGAGTCTTTATCAAATAATGCGGCAAATTTGGCTTTTCCGTCTTTGCGCAGTGCATCCAGTTTCTGGTCGGCATCGACACACTTTCGATAGAGTTGTTTTAATTCGCTTTGCAGCATTGAAATTGCCAATGCGTGTTTATCTGTGGTGGTCATCAGAACCTCAATTTTAAATCTAATGGAGTCTTGCTCGAACGGTCGGGTATTTCTCGGACTAACTTGGGCACTAAAAAGCCGGGCAACTCGGCCAACATGCCTTGGCAAATCTGTCGTGCAGTATCGTCGTCTACATCAAAATGCGCAGCCCCTGAAACTGGATCGAAAGCATGAAGGTAGTACGGTTGAATACCGCCATCAAACAATGCTTCGGACAAATCCACTTGAGCCGCGACACTATCATTAATCCCTTTCAATATCACCGCTTGATTGAGCAACCAAATGCCAGCCTTTTTCCATTCTAATAAGCGTTTAGAAAGGCGGTCATCAATTTCGTTGGCATGGTTTACATGCAAGACCAAAATTGTTTTGAGGCGAGCATTTGCCAAGCGTTGTTTCAATGCATCCGTTAAGCGTTCGGGGATCACAACCGGCATTCTGGAATGAATTCGAATGCGCTTGAGATGTGGTATTTGTTCTAAACTATTGAGCAAGTTGAACAATTGCTGATCATTCGCCATGAGTGGGTCGCCACCCGATAAAATGACCTCATTGATCTCACTGTGGTTTGCAATGTGAGATAAAGCGTCTTGCCACCGGTGCTCTCCCGGCTTGTTTTCCGCGTACGGAAAATGCCGCCGAAAGCAGTATCTGCAATTAATCGCGCACCCCCCTCGAACCACAAGCAACACGCGGCTTTTATATTTGTGGATTAAACCAGGAGTGGCGGAGCCATGCTCTTGTAGTGGATCGGCGACGTACCCCGGCGCATCAATAAATTCTTGTGCATCGGGCCACACTTGGCGAAACAGCGGATCATGAATATCTCCCGGAACCATTTTCTCAACAAATGCGCGCGGCACTCGCAATGGAAATAGGCGCCTGGCAAGCCCTTGGTCTGACAATTGTTCAGGATTAATACTAAGTGCTGCCAACAATTGCTCAGGTGTTGTGATCGCATGCTTGAGCTGCCACTGCCAAGGTGGGTGTTCTGTTGATTGAGTGCTGATTTCGTAAGTCATAATCTTGGCCTGAGCGAATGCGGGCTAACAATATAGCCAGATCTGAAGTAATGCAAATGTGCCATTGCCATTAAATTTAGTGGCACAGCGGCTTCAATAATGCCGATTAAATAACGAAATACACTTCAGAGCGGTTGCAAGTGCTGCCACTCGCGTTGATTTCTAGTATCATGACCGCGATATAAGTATTGAAACCGAATTGGGAAAAACATGGCAAGTTTTAGCACTAGTGAGTTCAAAGGCGGACTCAAATTTATGCTCGATGGTGAGCCTTGTACCATCATTGAAAATGAATTCGTAAAACCTGGTAAAGGGCAAGCCTTTAACCGCGTAAAGATTCGTAAGTTGATCTCAGGTAAAGTTCTCGAGAAAACATTCAAGTCAGGTGAAACTGTTGAAGCTGCTGATGTAATGGATGTTGAATTAGCTTACCTGTACAACGATGGTGAGTTCTGGCACTTCATGAATAATGAAACGTTTGAGCAGCTTGCTGCTGATGCAAAAGCTGTGGCTGATGCAGAAAAATGGTTAGTGGAACAAGACATCTGCACATTGACCTTATGGGATGGTGCACCCATCACTGTGACTCCGCCAAATTTCGTTGAATTAGAAATTACAGATACCGATCCGGGTCTCAAAGGCGATACAGCCGGAACAGGCGGTAAGCCTGCAACACTTATCACGGGCGCAGTTGTTCGTGTTCCTTTGTTCCTTCAAATTGGTGAAGTGATCAAAGTAGATACTCGCAGTGGCGAGTACGTTTCTCGCGTAAAATAGTCACGCGAGTTCAGGTTGGGCAGGACGCCCAATCTGACTGTCAATGGAATGATTTGCATTAGGAGTGTGCTCTCATGTCATCACTAATTATTCGAACAATCATTAGTCTCTCATTGTTGTTTTCAACAATAGCCTCGCACGCCGCTGATTTAACCGACCAAACTGTTGCAAATTGGCTGAAAAGCTATGACGCTGTGCAACTTTGGACGAACGAGCATCAAAGTGAACTCGATGCACTGCAAGCTTCAGTGGCTCCCGGTATTGGTAATACCAATGAAGTCATGCAAAATTCCCCAGTGTATGCAGACATGGTCAAATTGTTGCGTGGATACGGATTTGAAACGCCTGAGCGATGGTCTCAAACGGGCGAACAAATCATGTTTGCTTATGCTGCTCTGGTGCAAACATCTGTTCGAGAAGATTTCACCAAAGAAATAGAAGATATTCGTAACGATCCCAACATGACAACAGAGCAAAAAGAGGCCATGCTCAATTTATTGCAACACACGCAAAGCATGGCGAACCGTTTCTCGAATGTGAGTGAAGCGGATCAAGCCGCAGTGGCTAAGTATCAAGATCAAATAACGGCGCTTGCTGAAAAGCAATAGTTGAGCGCTTAGTTTTATACAGCAACAAGCTGTGGAGAGCGCATCATGGTCAATACTCCCGATTGGGTTAAACACGCAGTTTTTTATCAAATATTTCCAGATCGTTTTGCGCGGCAGGGCGGCGCTCACTTACCTCTCGGAATTTCACTAAAACCGTGGGGGAGTTGTCCCGGAGAGCAGGGGTTTCAGGGAGGCGACCTATTGGGCGTTTGCGAACGCCTTGATTATCTGCAAAATCTTGGCATCAATGCCATTTACCTCAATCCTATTTTTAGTTCTGCCTGCAATCACCGCTATCATACCTACGACTACTTCGCCGTGGATCCTCTGCTCGGCGGAGATCAAGCGTTACGGCAATTGCTTGATGAAGCCCATGCACGCGACATGAAAGTGATTCTCGACGGTGTATTTAATCACGCCAGTCGAGGTTTTTGGGCATTTCATCATATTCTCGAAAACGGTACAGATTCGCCCTATATCGACTGGTTTGAAATTGAGGATTGGCCGTTAAGGCCTTATCACTCCGACGATGACAACCCACCTAATTACAAGGCGTGGTGGGGGCTGCCTGCACTGCCCAAATTCAACATCAATAATACGGGCGTGCGTCAGTACATTTTTTCTGTGGCTGAATATTGGTTGGAGTTTGGTATAGACGGCTGGCGATTAGATGTGCCTGGTGAAATTGACGATGACCTATTTTGGCGAGAGTTTCGTCAGCGCGTCAAAGCCATTAATCCAGAGGCCTATATTTGCGGGGAGATCTGGGAGCGGGCAACGCATTGGCTCCAAGGGGACATGTTTGATGCAACCATGAACTATGAATTTTGCAGCCTTGCTCTGAGCTACTTTGGTCACCACTCTTTGCGCACGGACTACAAGAAAAACGCGTTGCCATTAGAGCCGCTAACCACCGAAGAATTTATCGAAGGCGTAGGCAATATGCTCGGAGCCATGCCTAAAGACATTAACGATGTACAATTTAACTTACTGGGCAGCCATGATATGGCACGCCCGCTTTGGATTGTGCACGAAGATATTAGTGCGTTACAGCAAGCTATGTTGTTTCAAATGACCATGCCCGGTGCTCCTTGCCTTTACTACGGCGATGAAATTAGCATGACCGGGGAAGACGACCCTCATTGTCGAGGCGCTTACCCGTGGCACCAGCCTGATTTGGCCGACAAACGAATGCTAGCTTATGTGCGTGAGATTATTCATTTACGGCATCAAGTACCGGCATTGCGTACCGGCGAAGTTGAGTTTGATACCGACTTACCACCTGAAGTGCTTGGCTACCAAAGAACATTGGATGATCAGCAGGTGCAAGTGCTGATCAACCGTGGCAGCGAAGCGCAAACCATTCGATTAGCAGACGCAGAACAATGGACTTTGCTATTCGGTGGTGCAGAGCGGCTATTGCCGCACGGCCGTGAATTATGGGTGAATCTTCCTGCGCGCCATCAAGTCGTACTCCTTCGCACTACTCCTCCAATGAGCCTCGCTAAAGCCGTTTAATGTGGCTGGCTTTTTGGCAGATGGTGTTCATGCGCTTTGAGTTGCTGTACAAGTAAGCTGAGTTGAGCGTCTCAGACGCTGTAGGTATAAATTGGAGTGAGATGTATGTGGCAACCTGATGCAAACTTAGACATGTTGCGCGCACGCGCGGCGTTATTGCGATGTATCAGGAACTTCTTTGCCGAGCGCAATGTGTTAGAGGTTGAAACACCTGCATTGTCGCAAGCATCGGTTACGGACCCTCATCTTCATACCTTTCAAACCCAATTTGCATCGCCTGAGTCAAGCGATGAACAGTCTCTGTATTTGATGACGTCCCCTGAGTTCCATATGAAGCGTTTGTTGTGCTCTGGCAGTGGCTGTATTTATCAGATTGGAAAAGCGTTTCGTAACGAAGAGCAAGGGCGCTTTCATAATCCAGAATTTACCATGCTCGAGTGGTATCGAGTGGGTTTTGATCATCACCAATTAATGGATGATATGGAAGCGCTATTGGTGCTGATTTTAGAATGTGGCCAGTGTGACCGAATCACCTACCAGCAAGCATTTATGCAAACGCTCGACGTTGACCCTCTCAGTGCTAGTTTGACGGAACTAGCGCAGTCAGCGCCAGATTCTTGCACCGATCTAGCCGCTATTGAAACCGACCGAGACACCTTGCTGCAACTCCTATTTAGTATGGGCGTAGAGCCACATATCGGCCTGCATAGCCCCGTATTTGTCTATGATTTTCCGGCTTCTCAGGCGGCACTCGCGCGCATTAATCAACAGGATAAGCGAGTAGCCGACAGATTTGAGGTCTATTTTAAAGGCATTGAGCTGGCCAATGGTTTTTATGAATTGGCCGATGCGGCTGAGCAGCTCCAACGTTTCCGTGTAGATAACCAAACCCGCGTGGGCATGGGGTTGGCAGAAGCTCCAATTGACGGGCTGTTTTTACAAGCGTTGGAAAAAGGGCTGCCTGACTGTTCAGGTGTTGCCTTAGGTATCGACCGACTGCTGATGTTACAGCAGTCAAAACAGAGCATTGCTGAAGTGATGGCTTTTTCAGTCCAGCGGGCTTAATTGGCATCGGTATGGCGAACCATCACTTCAGATGAGAAGTTCGCATTGCCTAGGCTATCAATAGTGCACATGGCATCGCCACGACAAACAACCACTAATGGACCGCGTTGGGTCATGCGAACAAACCAGATATCCCAACCTAGTTTCTTCATGCCTTCAACGCATAGCCGTTGCGCGTCGGTCAGCTTTATTTGAGCTTTGCTGCCGCGTCGCTCTGTTGGCAATATGGCTGTATGTTGCATCAAACTTCTCCTTTTTATTCCTCATTCAATCTAACTCTGATTTGTTAATAAATTGTGACAAAAACGCGGTCGCAATTGGAAGTTTGATGAAAGACCTCTTTTTTATGGCGCGTAACTTACTGAATCCGCCCCAAAAGCCCTATTTATAAAGCTTTCATCGAATATTTCAGTAGTGAAAATAGAAACATTGACTACATTTAAGCAATAGACCAAATGCAAGTTATTGGACCTTTTGGATTGCTTCAGGCGATTGTTTGGCAGAGTTACCTATGAACACCTTGTTTGAATGTTGGAATGGCGGAATTGTTGAGTGGGACGGGCTTTCAGCTCCACGTTTGAGTTTCCCCTACGCTGTGAACGACAGTGAGTTGCTGGCCTTTTTCCTAATTTCGGCTCGTGCATGTCAACTTCAAAGCCGACTGGGTTGGCAGCTTAATTTTGCAGGTAAAGCCTGTTCTGTGCCGCTGTTTCCTGCCCAAGAAATGATGAATCTGTTGTATAAAATTCAGCAGCAGTGTGGTTACGGCCCAACTCTTGTGCGATGTAATCGTGAAAGCATGAATGACGATGATGTGCTGCTATTGCGGATTAAGTGGGTACACCTAGCATCAGGGCAAGCTAATTCGTACATGCCTTTTATTGGTACGCGTTTAAATGACCGAGTATTGGCAAGACCTCAGCCTTTTGTGGTGGCCTGTGATCGGGAACTGGAAGTCAGTTTTAGCCGTTTTGGGCAGTTGCAGCGTGTAGGGCGGCGTAATTTACTGGAAGTGTTGGGTATAGATGATGCGAGCGGTTTTAGCGTGTCGAATTCGTTGATCGAAAAAGCTACGCAGGGGCTTGGTAGTGTGGAAAACTTATGAAAAACGGCGCAAATGCGCCGTTCAAAAAGAGCAAGTGTGCTTTATAAAGTGACCAGATAAGCAACGCAGGCTACGGTTACTGCAAATGCTAAACCGTACCAAAATAATTTAAAGAAGCCGCGAGCGGTATCAATCTTAAAATCATGCATGGCATGGAAAATTCGATGGCATGCATGCCACATGGGAAGTGATATCACAGTGACAATCACAATTTTCCCTATCCAGTGATTTGCAAATGCGGCCACGTTGGCGTATTCAAGCTGCAAAATTCCTAATGGCACAAGCAAGCCTGTGATCAAGATGAGCACTGGTGTTGCAAAAGCTGCTACAACGCCACCGCCGCCAAATAATCCCCAAAAGATGGGTTCATCTGCACGTTCACGTGGTTTGTTTGAATGGCTCATGCGGCACCTCCCCAAGCGACAAATCCAATAATAACAATGGTAGCTATGACAAACGTTGCGTAATGCGCCCATACAATAGGGTCATCGGGTAGTTTTTTATCACCTTTTTGCAGGTGAACTGCTTTGGGAGCTAACGAGAACCAAGTGATGGCATGATACAAGCTGGCGGCTAGAGCAATGGTGTGAAAAATCATCATAGCGGGATGCTGCATGACTGAAAGCCAACCTTCCCATGCAGCTTCGCCTTTCACTAAAGCTGCAAGTCCCCATAATAAAATGAGCGAATAGCTTCCCACAAAAACACTGGTGCCTTCACGAATCATGTACCAGGTGTGGAATGAGTTGTTCAAAAACCAAGTTCTTGGCATGGGTTTGACGTAGGGTTTACGCTTACTCATTTTGACCTCCGTGGACGCAACTTAGACAATACAAAATCGGTGCTACTTTCAACTTTTCCTTGCTGAATGGCCGCTGCTGGATCGACACCTTTCGGACAGACCTCTGAACAATAGCCAACAAAGGTACAGCCCCATACGCCTTCTTCTGCATTCACAATATCAATCCGATCATCGCGCCCTTGGTCACGAGAGTCTTGATTGTAGCGATGCAGTAATGTGAGTGCTGCTGGCCCCATAAATTCATTATTAAGGCCATATTGTGGGCAAGCTGCGTAACACAACCCGCAATTGATACAGAGGCTATATTGACGGTAACGCGTCAATTGCGCGGGTGTCTGAAGGTGCTCGCCGTCGCTAATTTCAATCGCATCTTTGCGAATAATGTAAGGCTTCACTTCTTCTAGTTTTTCAACGAAGTCGCCAATGTCTGCGACTAAATCACGTTCAATTGGAAAGTTTGCCAGTGACTCAACAGTGATGCCTTTGCCAAGGTAATCGCGTAAAAAGGTTTTACAACCGAGTTTAGGTACGCCATTCACCATGTAGCCACACGAGCCACAAATTGCCATGCGGCATGACCAGCGATAGCTTAAGCTGCCATCAATGTTATCTTTGATGTAATGCAGGGCATCAATGACCGACATGTCTTCTTCATAAGGCACTTCAAAGTCTTGTGTGAAGGGCGCCTCATCAAGCTCAGGGCGGTAACGTTGCACAGAAACTCGGATCATTGATTCGCTCATTCTGATCCTCCTACTTTTTCTTGTTGCTCTGCCGCGGCGCCATATACGCGTTCTTTCGGCTGAGATTTGGTGATCACTACATCTTGGTATTCAATATTTGGAACGCCAGTGTCTTGATAGAACGCCAACGTGTGTTTGAGATAATTCTCATCATCACGTTTTTCGTAGCCATCAATGCGTTGATGCGAACCGCGTGACTCTTGCCGGTTGAGCGCTGAGTGGGCCATCACGGTAGCCACATCAAGCATGTAGCCAAACTCAATAGCGCTAAGCCACTCAGTATTAAATACCGTGGTTCGGTCATCCAATTTAAGGTTGCCCAAACGTACGCGTAACTCTGCCAGTTTTTCGATAGCGCCTTGAATCAAGCTTTCTTCACGATAAATACCCACGCCCGCTTCCATGGTTTCAATCAAGCATTGGCGCAACTCGCCAAGGTTTTCGGTCCCATTTGATTCTTGCAATATTTCTTCGGCTTTGCGCTTTGACTCTTGAGCTTGAGCGATGGCCTCTTGCTCTGAAATATGGCTACCCGACGCGGCTTTCTCGGCTGCTTTTTCACCGGCCACTCGGCCAAGTACTGCTAGTTCCGCCAGTGAGTTTGAACCTAAGCGGTTTGCGCCATGCAAGCCGGAGCTAGCACATTCACCAACAGCGAAGAGTCCTTTGATGGAGGTTTCACAATTGGGGTCCACGCAAATACCGCCCATGGTGTAGTGAACTGTTGGGCGCACCGGAATCGGTTCATATACGGGGTCAACGCCCACGTAAGCTTTGGCTAATTCGCGAATGAATGGCAGGCGTTCGTTGATTTTCTTTTCGCCTAAGTGGCGCAGATCAAGGTGGCTTACTTTGCCCCACTTGCTGTCAATCATGTTGCCTTTTTTCTCTTCGTGCCAAAAAGCTTGAGAAACACGATCGCGAGGCCCTAATTCCATGTATTTGTTTTTGGTTTGACCTAAAGGAATTTCCGGGCCCATGCCGTAATCTTGCAAGTAGCGGTAGCCGTCTTTATTGACCAATACCCCGCCTTCACCACGACAGCCTTCGGTCATTAAAATGCCTGTGCCGGGTAGGGCTGTTGGATGATATTGCACAAACTCCATATCACGCAGTGCTACACCGTGACGATAGGCCATAGCCATGCCGTCACCGGTTACGATGCCGCCGTTGGTGTTGTAGCGATAGACGCGCCCTGCACCTCCGGTGGCTAAAATAACTGACTTGGCGCGAATGAGGTGGAATGTACCCTCGGCCAAGTTGATCATAACAAGACCTTTGACTTGCCCGTCTTCGACTAATAAATCGTGGCAGAAAAACTCATCGTAGCGATGAATATTGTCGTATTTGGTCGATGTTTGAAACAAGGTGTGCAGCATGTGAAAGCCAGTTTTGTCGGCTGCAAACCAAGTGCGCTCAATTTTCATACCGCCAAAAGCGCGCACATTCACATGGCCGTCTTCTTTGCGACTCCACGGGCAACCCCAGTGTTCGAGTTGCATCATTTCTGCGGTGGAGTTTTCAACGAAGTATTCAACCACGTTTTGGTCACACAGCCAGTCACCACCGGCTACTGTGTCATTGAAGTGATTGTCGAGAGTGTCGTGATCTTGAATGACCGCTGCCGAGCCTCCTTCTGCGGCTACCGTATGGCTGCGCATTGGGTAGACTTTTGAAACTAGCGCGACATTCAAGTCTGGATATTTTTCGGCAGCGGCAATGGCTGCTCTTAGACCGCCGCCGCCGGCTCCGACGATGGCGATGTCCGTTGTGATTATTTCCAAAACATCATCTCCTGATAGTTGGCTCTATCTATAATTTATATTGGGATTCAAAGGTATTGGTGCTGAGGTTGATGGTACTCATCACTCTAGACCATATGCTTGATCTTGATCGGTTTTTGTCGCAACGATTCAAGGTGTTTGAGGGTTCTGAGACCTTGCTCTTTTTGTCCCATTATCAACATTCTTGTATAGTCCGCGCTGAGCTTAAAGTAACCAAAAATATTAGAGAGTGAGATGAATATCAAACCGCTGCTTTTGATGGGATTAATCTGGACTTTTTCCAGCTCTGCTTTTGCCATTTATGATGTTGATGGACTGTCTGTTCGCGTGGGAGGTTATTGGGCGAACGTTGACTCTAAAATGAAGCTTAGAACGGCACAGGGCAATATTGATGAGGTACTCGACTTTGAGCATCACCTAAATCTTGAGGAAAGCTCAGGTGAAATTTTTATAGAAGCGGCATATCGTCGAGGCCATCATTTATTCATCGGTAACTTTTATCAGCTCAATCGGCGAGGTTACCAACCAGAGATGACTCGAGATTTTGAGTTTGAGCACAATGATGACTATTACCGAGTGACTGTGGGAGCAGCTTTGGAGACTCAGCTCGATATTGATATTTATCAGCTCGCCTATGGGTATGAGTTTTACAAAGCCGAGAATGTAGCGGCAGGAGCCAGTGTTGGGCTTCATATTTTGGATATTACCACCGCTTTTCAAGGTGAATTATTGACGATTGTGAATGGCCAAGAGCAGGAGTTTGCTGATGAACTCATTGATCACGACCTGACTGCTCCTTTGCCCAATGTGGGTTTGTATGGTCATTACCGGCTGCCGTATGATGTGACCGTTGGGCTCCGCTCTCAATATTTGAAAGTAACCGTTGATGAGTATACGGGCTTTTTATTAGAAGCGCGGCTAAGCGCGTTTAAACACATTACCGAACACTTTAGCGCCGGTGTTGCTTATCAATATTTTGCGGTCGAGTATGATGATGAAAACCGCGTACGAAAATGGGATGTCGACTTAACCTATCACGGTCCCATGCTACTCGTTGGATACGAGTTCTAAACGTAAAATCTCCACTTGCACACTGAGACACTCGTTTTCCATCGGCCCCCCCCCACAGGTGCTGATCTGCTCATGGATTGCGAATCGCCCACTTCGGTACAAGACAAAACCAATGGTAAAGACACCAAGCGCACAATCTGAAAATATGAACCTCCGCCAAAGACCGCTTCAATGGTAATACCTTGAGACATCAATAAATTCACGGCTACACTTACACGGAGCATATCTTTTGTTTCTGTTTGGTGTCGTTATGATGTTGGATCTTGGTCGCTTGTTGCGGACGATGGTGTTAGCGTGCTTAGGGCTGATGATGTCAGCCTGTTCGCTATTGAGCATTGATATTGAAACCAACACGGTTCCACTGAGTCAGCAAGAGGTCAATACGCGCGCTATGACGCGTGACTTTGTTAGTGTGTACGACCTTGCTACTGAAGACGCGGCAGACCAAATTTACCACTTGGCTGATGGTCATGCTCAAATTCAAACGAATACCCTGTTTTGGAAGCTCAACGGCCAAGCCGCGATACACAAAGGTGCCTATCAAACCAACCCCGAAGTCGCGTTACTGGATGTTTGGTTATTCATTGAGCAGCAAATCGATTTTTTTGAAACCGGTGCAGGGCGAACTGCATTCGGCCCGCATCAACACATTGCCTTGGATGTTCTCAACTCAATGCATTCAAAAGTGATTGAGGTGGCTAAAACCAATTCAAAACCAGATGTGTTTAGCAGTGCGCAAGGGTTTGTTGATGCGCACAAGGCGCAACATGTGTTGGTTGATTTTAGTTTCCGGCGTAGTCGTTTTTATGAGGCTTGGTTGGAGTATCAGAACGTTGACTTAGCCGAGCTTCGAATCAATGAAGGCACGTTACCGCAAGTAGTGGGAGACTTTTCTGATCGCATCTATTCGGCCACCACACAGGTGCCTAAATCATTGGAGTGGCGCTCACAAATTTTGGCGCAACAGGCGGGGCCTCAAGTTCAGCGGTTGGAAACGATCAGCCAAAACTTGAATGCCACCTCCGCCCGTATTCTCGACATGATTCAAAATAACGACAAATACATGGCAGACCTTGCCGTGACTATTAAACATGAGCTGACGCCGTTGTTAAATGAACTCGACGAGCAAGCTTCGCAAGCAGTAATTGCATTGGGGCGTGAGCGTGAAGAACTTGGCTTACTTATTGCGAAAGAGCGTGAAGCTCTAGGCCAGTTAATGACTCAGCAAAGCGAGAGATTTAGTGCAGACTTAGAGGTGACAGGCAATCACCTCATCGACAATACGATGACGCAACTGGAAGCATTAGTTAAGTCGCTCATTGTGTACCTGATTATTTTTTTAGCGGCGTTATGCTTGTTGTTCGTAGGTGCGTTTTATTGGGGGCACCGTACGGCGACAAAAGCGATTTTGTTGGCTCAAAAGGGTTAAGCTCGGCTCATGTATTGGCCGGTGGCGGTATTAATTTTTATGATGTCGCCAAGGGCAATGTCTTCAGGAACTTGAACCTCAAGGCCAGTGCATAATATGGCAGGTTTCGTGCGTGCACTCGAAGATGAGCCTTTGATGCTGGTGGACGTGTCGACAATCGGCAAAATGACGCTAGAGGGAAGCTCTAACCCTGCAACTACCCCACCAACAATCAATGCCACGATGCCTTCGAGCCCTTCGGTGATATATCCCAGTTCATCGCTAATATCTTCAATATTAACCGGATGTTGGCTATAGTCATCCATGCGTATGAACACGTATTGATCACCGTCGGTATACGAATATTGCACTTCTGCTCGTTCGCAGTCTAAAACGGGGTATTGATCATCACTTTTGAGCAATAGATCGAACTTTTGTTGGGTGATGAGGTTATTCAAGCGGACTTCGTATAGGGTGGCAGCCCCGCGCGAAGACGTGTTGCGAGCTTCGATTGTTTTGACAATGTGAGGTACGCTATTGACTTCAAGCACCATGCCTTTTTTAAATTCACTGGCCTTTGCCATTTTCGACCATCTCACTGTGGTAAGCCCTTGTATGCTTAAGATGGTAACGATTCAATACAGTTCTGGCTAGTGATTGCAGCTGAGTTAAATCAATTGCAGACGCAATGCCTTAATCACTGCTTGGGTTCTGTCGCGACTATGCAGTTTGGTTAATATGGATGAAATACTATTTTTTACCGTACCTTCGGCCAGACAAATTGCCGCTGCTATCTCTTTATTGCTAAACCCTGCCGCTAAATAACGCAGAATTTGCCGCTCTTTATCTGTTAACTTTTCATAGGCCGCTGGCGTAGCATTTTCTGACTCATTGTGGGGTAGATATTTCCGGTTTAGCAACTCGGGTTCTGCAAGAAAACCACCTTGGGCAATGGTGACAATGGCTTCTTCTAGTTTCTCAACCGTTACATCCTTCAACAAGAATCCGTTAATGCCCGCTTGAAGTGCTCGAACAAACAATTCATGTTCATCAAAGGTGGTGAGCATGAGGACGGCGTGAGGGTGCTCTTGCGCTCGGAGCTGCTCTACAAATTGAATACCGTCCATCACAGGCATTCGAATATCAGAAATGATCAGATCTACCTGTTCTGGCGCTGCATTGAGACGTTCTAATGCTTGTTGACCATGTTCGGCTTGCCAAACAACTTGATGGTCAGGGTTTAATTCGATGAGCCGGGCAATGCCATCTCGAATGAGTGCTTGGTCGTCAATCAGAGCGATACGAATCATAGCCGTTCCTAAATCAATGTTGTCATGGGTAAATGAATGGACAAGCACATGCCGCTGAGTTGCGCTGAAGTGTTCAATGTGACTTGACCCGAGAACCGGTTCAGCCGCTCTTTCATACCGATGAGACCACTTCCTTCATGCCATTGAGTGCACCCAAGGCCGTCATCATCAATATCAATATGAAGCATTTTATGCTGATGAAATTGAATCAAAATCAGTTTTGCATTGCCGTGACGAAGCGCATTGCTAATGCCTTCTTGAATGCAAAAGGCTAATTGTTCAGCCAAAGTTGCTTGTTGAATGTTGATGTTGCCTTGAACCCTAAGTTCAATGTCGTTGGGTAAGTTCTGACGAATGCTCTCAATCACTGAAATTAATGATATTTGGTGGCGATGGCGCATTTCGCGAACTATTTCTCGGGTTTGATTGAGTGTGTTGTTCACCTCGGATTTGGTTTGTGCCAAAAAAGTATTGAGATTTTCCGGAGGACGGTGCATGGCATGCTCTAAGTTTAAACTCAATGCGGTGAGCTGGTGTCCGATGCTGTCATGCAGATCTCGTGCGATACGGAGCCGCTCTTCCGAACCTCCTTTTTGAGCTAATAAAGACTGTGTAGCAACCAATTCTAAGTTGAGGTTTTGTAGCTGAAGTTGCTGTTTTCTAGCGCGGATCCTTGCCATGGTAGAACTGGCTGAAAATAGCGCAAATCCAAAAAAAACGAGCGTATTGAATAGTGTTTTCACTTCCCAAGCGAAGTATAAATCCCATGCTAATTGGAATAGCATCATTGCACATAACCAGCCTATCCAATGGCGACCTCGAACGACGGTAGGAAGCTCTGACGCGACAATGACTAATAGCACTGACGCCAAAATACTGGGTGATAACGCATGTACGGCAATACCAATGCACCATTGGCCCGCGAGGAGCAACTTAGCACGTCGTGTAGGCTGGGCTTCTGGGTACACGACCAGCGCTAAAAATAGCCCTAAAAAAGCAACGTATAGCAGTGCTCTCACTTGCCACAAATCTGAAGATATTTTGACATCAATCCACGCCACGATCGCCACGGTAATGATGCCGCTGGCAATGAGAATAATGTCTTCTTTGGAATGAAGCCTAAACAGGCCTCGGAGCGTCTGATTCATGAGTGCTTGATTGAACATGAGAATGTAAATGTATCCTACGCGAGTTTCCCGCTAAATAGAGGTGCCGAAAGTCATTTTGTAACCTTGCTACTCGAACATCAAATATAGCGGTGCAGTGATTTTGTAATGCAGTGTAATTGTGACTAACTAATTGTTTCTTCTATTTTGTTCTAGACGAAACTAGGTTAGGTTAACAAATTGTTAAATGGGGTCTATGGAATCTTATTTAACACCTCGTAGACTAATGTTGTGTGGAAAGGGGGTGCAACGGCATCACGACGCATGCAGCTATATTAGTTATCAACACGGTAGTTCGAACTTTATTAAAGGAAGACAGTCATGTCTGAACAAAACATTAAGACAGTTTCAGTGTGTCCAAACGAAGTTGTAGGATTGAATTTACGCCTTGCAGCGCCCAATAACTTTGCCCCTCAAACAAGCGACTGGGTATTGACTGACTTTGATGGTGGCGATGCAATCGATGGTATCAGTGTTGTATTCCCTGAGGAAACGTCATCGGTCAGCCGTAACATTGAGCGTTGTGTGATTAACATTGCTTTTGATCCGACTATGAATCAACCCGGCCAAGGTTACTACACTCGTTTCATTGACGATGGCTTGCAATTTTGGACTGGAAAATCAGATGTTTACAGTGATGTTGACTATTCTGTTTCATCGGACGGTTCGGTACTCACATTGTCAGTTCAGTGTGAAAGTGCTAAATCTGTTGAGATAATGGAGTCGAGTTTTGTGGTTTTAGTGAAAGAAATTGCTTCAGGTGAGTGCAAGATTGTTGAGTCACCTGACCCATCAATTCGTGTTGGACGTGGTGAGGTCTAACGGGCATCGTTCGGAATAGTTATATTGCGCCATCAAGTCTGTGAATGATTCGATGGCGCATAATGAATCAAACCAAGGAATACTAAACCATATCGGGTGATAGCCCGCTGACAAGGCCTTTTCTACCTCAATTACCGCCGACAAATACTGATGACTTAAGGTATAAACAATCACTGCTGTAAACGCCGTTTCTGCTGCGTCTGGATTTTCTTTATACATGGTTTGAAGCGTACGAATGGCTTCGTGATGACGATTTTGATGCGCATAAACCTGAGCCTTGAGTTCCAAGCTCGGTCCGCTTCCTTCATTTTGCAATAAATCCATCACCACATTGTATTCATGCGTTGCGTTTTCGGGCTGATCTTTGAGTTTATAGACGTCAGCTAAATTTAAGTGCAGCTGTGGCGAGGTGGGCTCAATCTCTATGGCTTTGAGAAGTGCTTGCTCAGCTTGGACGTAATCCTTACGAAGCATGTAGGCCAACGCCAAGTTACTATAATCTAGCGATGAATCATCACGTTGTGCAATGGATACTGTGTAGCTTGCAATGGCGGTGTCTATATCGCCACTGAGAAGGGATATATTGGCTAACAGCAAGCTGGCGTAATAGTCATGTTCGGTTAACAAAAAAATCTGTTCGATGGTTTCTCGTGACTTGCCAATGTCGCCTAAGTACCAATAGGTGAGTGCAACATGGTAAAGATGCTTGCGGCTCAAGCGCAACTCAACGGCATTGAGCTGATGAATGAGTGCTTGTTCTAAGTCGCCTGACGCTGTGGCCAATTCGCCTTTGACTAATTCAACACGCGCAAAATCTTGGGTTTGTCGTTCAAACACTGCAATGAGCGTGCGCGCTTCATCAAAACGTTCCAGTGTAATGGCGAGTATTGCTTTGAGATAAATCCGATGTGTAGAGTCGCTTTTAATGCGCTTGAGGCCACCGAGTACATCTGACAGCTGATGCAGGTGCTTGGGGTTGTAGCTTTGATAGTAAGAGCTTAAGGCAAGCTGTGAATACAAAGAATACAGCGGCTCATAATTGGGGTTGTCGGCAATGAGCAGATCAAGCTCTGCCTGTAAACTCGGGTCTAGTTTTTTATCAATGGATATCTGCTTGTACAATGATATGTAGTCGAGATAACTCACATCATCAATGGCAGCAAAACTCATATCATTGCTAAACCGTTCACCATACAAACTCATCAGCTGTTGGGCGGCGGTATCCATCAAGTTAGTCATATCATCTGAGATAAATGGAAATGAGTGTTGGGCGATGATATTTCGATTGGAGTCCAGGCGAGATAATTGGGCTTGGCAGTAGCTGCCTTTGCAATCAATTTTAGACCGTATCGCTTCGGTAGCCCCAACTGTTTTTTCAAGAGTTCGGGTCTCTTTGTCAACCTTCAATAATTCGCTGTGAGGAATGAGTATGATGGAATCTATATTCATCACGGCTTGCTGAAGGCCGTCGCGCAGAGCCAGTCCCGCCATATCTGTTTGCTGTTTGGAAGTGCTTATGTCCACTGTAATCTGTGGGTCCAGAACAGCAACATAAATGGGGGCGATCGCGGCTCGAACGCCGAATTGTTGCCAGCCTAAAATTCCGGTGATTACGATCAGAGCAACCAAGGATGCCATGAGCGGCCATCGGGGGCGCGTACGAGAGGTGCGGACGTTTTGAATATCAATAGGTTGAGTATCGGCATCGACTTCGAGATTCGATGGAATGGCTTGCAAGACTGCACGTAAATCAGTGACCACTTCATGCGCTGTTTGTGGCCGCATCTCGGGGTCTTTTTGCAGTAATTTATTGAGCAGTGTATACAAGGATTGCGGGACACACACATCAAGTGGGGCAGGCTGTTTGTGGGCATCATTGACAATTCGTTCCACACATTCGCTTGGAGTGCCAGCATGCCCAAATGGGTGCTCTGCGTACAAGAGTTCATAAGCCAGCATGCCAAATGAGAATAAATCACTGCGTACGTCTACCGGTTTACCCAATGCTTGTTCGGGGGATACGGCATGATAGCTGCCGTAAGTACACGTCACCGACTCTGTGTTTGGTACCGGTTGTTTCATGGCATCTAGCGAATAGCTTTGTGAAATACCAAAGTCGGTTATTTTGGCCCAATTATCTTGGTTAATGAGGATGTTGTCGGCTTTTAGATCCTTGTGAACAATGCCCTTGGCATGCACTGCCTTGAGGCCTGTTGCTATTTCATAAAGCCATTGAATTTTCTGGTTTAGGTTGTTGTTTGATTCGCGCTGAACCTGACGTAGACAGCGGCCTTCAACATACTCCATGACGAGCCCGTAACCGGTATCGGAGTCAACGATGTCATATAATTGAACCACATGCGGGTGATTTAGCGCGGCCAGTGATTTCGCTTCATCGTTCACTTGCTTCTTTAACGATGCATCACAAGCCTCATCTCGGATGGTTTTTATTGCGACCTTTCGATTAATGCGAGTATCAAGTGCAAGATACACGTCCCCCATACCACCACTGCCGAGGAGACGAAGTACTTGATAATGAGCCAACATCGACCCTTCTACGACCATTGGCACTAGGGAGAAGGGCTCGGACTAGAGGAAAATAGATATTCTGACTCAACCGAGCCTGCTTTAGTGATTCTGAACTGTGAATCACCCAAACGCAGTCGGCCACCGCGGCGCTGAATCAATTGCGACAAGCCTGTCACTGAGCGCAAGCTTTCATTGATTTGTTTACGTGCCCGAAAAATCAAAATATTCAGGTGCGTCACTTCAAGCCCAAGCTCTTGAGCAAGCTGATCTGCATAAATCCAGCCTTGCTCGCTGTCGGGTAAGCCATTCAGGCGTTGCTCGGCTTTGTGTCGCGCCAGTTGCAGCAAGGCGTAGTGATGAGAGCGCTCACCAAGTTCAATTAAATGCTCGCCGGTATTAATCGCTAACTGAGTACTTTCTTCATCAGCGCTTAAATTAAATTCAAAGAAGGCATCATGCAGCGTAGTGCTTTGCGTCATGTTGTCTTGTGTTTGAAGCATAGGGTCGACCACAAACAGGGTCCATGCTAAATCGCCCCATACAATGCGTTGTCCATTTTGATATGGCCCTTGTCGTTCAGAACTATCTCCAGCGAGTGGCTCGGCAAACCATTCATTGGTGTCGGGGCACAAGGAAAACACAAATGCCGGATCGTTATTAATGGTCACTAATGTGTGTGCATCGAGCTGCAATACAGGGGCGTCTGACTCAGGAATCAGCAGATTGCACGGTGGTGATAGGTCTTCCACAATATATTGAGGACCATAAGGAGCCGCCATTGAAATGACTTTGCCTTGGCGCAACGGCATGCGTTGATTGAGTTCAACACGATTTGACTCAAGCCATGTTCCGTTGCGGCTGAGATCGCGAATCTGCCATTGTTGGCCATTCCATTCAATCACAGCATGAATTTTAGAAATGGATGCTGATTGGATGCAGGTATTCACGCCGTTGGCTTGGCGGCCAAAAATATGGTGCACATGGAGGTAAATTGTTTCTCCAGTCTGAATATTGCGTATGTGAGCCATTTCAGTCTCCTGAGACACTTAAAAGTCGATTTAAGTAGCCTACTCAAATGTAGTGACTACTATGAGGCCTGTAAATAAAATGTAAATGGCTAAAGAAGCAATTCTATTAAGAAGAGCCTGATAACCGAATAATCCATGTCATTTTTCAATGAATTCCTATGCATTACTCAAATGCTAATACATCACTGTCATAATTTATTTACAATTGATTGTTTGCATCCACTAACACTGTTGTTTAGCATCTGCATCCTATATTCAGTAGATAAGTTAGATGACTCTCACAGTTTAAATCAATGACACGCTATTACGGACTCTTCATCGGCTTTGTGCTCGGCGCACTGCTCGCACTGCAAATTGCAGCGAGCTGGCATAGTGCTGCGCATTTGTCGGAGGCCGATAGCGCAACGCATCATTGTACCCTGTGCTTGGTGAAGTCGTCGGTAGCAACGCCCACATCGTTGCTTGTTATTTTAATTCCACTACTGTCTCTTGGCTTTTGTACGCGCACATTTGTTTGCCTGCGCTTCATTCTCTCTATCTCTGAGCCAGGCCATTGTCGTGGCCCACCTTCCATCGTTTAATCATCCATATTATTACATATCTATTTTTTACTAGTTGTTCACAGCAGCCGCTTTGAGCTGTTGTGCTATTGGAGATTTAAACCATGTTGAAGCGTATTAGCGCTATGGTGGCATTGGCTTTGGCCGCGCCTGTACAAGCACAAACTGAAACCCCTGCATTTGCAGGACTGAACATTAGCGCTATTTTGAATGGTGGTTTCACCTCGCGTGACCACGATTTTGAGGGCATTGGAGGATTACCGATTGATGGTGATCATTCTGCGGGGCCAGAAGATGGCTTTTGGTTGGATCACACCGAATTGGCTGTTTCTGGCAACGTTGATGACATGTTTTACGGCAAGGTCACCACGGTATTGGAAGAGCATGATGGCTCAACCGAAGTTGAGCTTGAAGAAGCCTTTGTGCAAACCCTAGCAATGCCAGCGGGCTTTAGCATCCGTGCGGGTCGATTCCTTTCAAATGTAGGCTACCTAAATAGTAAGCATGCTCATACGGATTACTTTGCAGACCGCCCGATTGCTTACCGTGGCACATTAGGGACTCACTATTTTGATGATGGCGTTCGTTTGAACTGGATTGCGCCAACCGATATGTACCTAGAGTTAGGTGCAGAAGTGTTTAAAGGAGGGCAGTTCCCTGCATCATCTGGTGATACGGTCGGCAGCTCTGTGGTCTATACCAAGTTAGGCGATGACATTAACGATAGCTTGAGCTGGCAAGCAGGTTTGAGTTGGCTAAGAACTGACAACGACCCTGATCACTGCAGCTCTCATAGCCATGATGATCATGACGACCACGAAGGCGAGGACCACGAAGGTGAGGACCACGAAGGCGAAGAGCACGACCATGAAGAACATGGTGGTCCAGGTTTCTGTGAATTCAAAGGCGAGAAAGATTTCTACGTTGCCGACTTCGTCATGAAATGGGCACCGGGTGGAAACTACAAATACCAGCACCTAACGTGGCAGTCTGAAGTGATTCGCGTGGAAGAAGACGGTGATGTATTCCACGAAGATGAAGACGAGTGGGATGAATTTTCTGCTGACAACACGGCTTGGTACTCGTCACTTGTGTATCAATGGTCACCAAATTGGTCTGCGGGTGTGCGTTATAGCCAAATTAAAGTTGATAACGCTTATGACGACGAAGGCTTTAAACCTAAAGCTTACGACGCAATGTTGCAGTATCAGTTCTCGCATTTCTCGACATTACGTGTTCAATACACTCGAGATGAGAGCATGGAAGACCTAGACGACAATGTATTTACGCTTCAATACACAATGGCGATAGGAGATCATGGCGCGCATGCATTCTAAATTCGTAGGGGCCGCAATTGCGGCCCTATTCAGTGTTGCGAGCCCTCAAGCAATGGCATTAAATGTGTTTGCTTGTGAGCCCGAGTGGGCGTCTTTGGTCAAAGAAATTGCCCCTGACGCTACGCTCTACAGCGCAACGACTGCATATCAAGATGCACACTTTGTTCAGGCTCGTCCAAGTCTTATTGCAAAGCTTCGACGCGCTGACATGTTTGTGTGTAGTGGTTCTGAATTGGAGATTGGCTGGTTACCGGCGCTGCAAATGAAGGCTAACAATGCTAACGTTCGCAACGGGCAACTCGGTGCATTTTATGCGGCTGAACAAGTGGAACGCTTAGATGTGCTAGAAAATGTCGACCGCTCAATGGGAGATGTTCACGCAAGTGGTAATCCGCATGTGCATTGGTCTCCTGATCGAATGGTCGTCATTGCTGAAAAACTCACTGAACGTATAGCTCAAATTGACCCGAGCAATTCAGATGCGTATTTCAGTCGCCTGGCTGACTTCCAACAACGTTGGTTGGTGCACATTGAGTCATTGCAAGCCAAAGCCAAGCCGCTGAAGCAATTAAAGGTGGTTGCTTATCATAGTAGCTACCGATATTTGTTTGATTGGTTGGGGGTCACTCAAGTGGGTGATTTAGAGCCTAAGCCAGGGTTACCTCCTACAAGTAGCCATTTGGCGTCACTGGTTAGTCTTAAAAACTCGAACGATTACCAACTCGTTATTTATGCTGATTACCAAGACAGCAAAGGCGCGAATTGGCTGTCGGCTAAGGTAGACGTTCCGAATCTGCAAATGGTGTACAGCGTTGATCCGGAAAAACCTCAACAAGCTGATTTGTTCCGCTTGTATGAAACGGCTATCGATCAATTGCTCACCGAGGCAGGTTTACCTAAATGATGGAGTTGATTCCTATCTTACTACCGGCCTTTGTGGCCGGTTTATTGGTGCTAAGTACCCACATTCCCTTGGGGTATCAGGTACTCAAGCGAGGGATCATTTTTATCGATTTGGCGATCGCTCAAGTGGCCGCTTTGGGCATAGTGATGGCTCACCAGTTCCATTTTGAAGGTCTATTCACCGGTGCAGAATATATTGTATCGGGAGTGTTCGCTGTTGCGGCGGGAACCTTGTTGGCGTTGTTGGAAAAGCGGGTTCATCATGAGCTCGAAGCTGTTATTGGGTGTTGCTATGTGTTGGCAGCCACAGCTGGGTTGTTGGTGTTGGCACATGATCCTCACGGCGGGGAGTTACTGAAACAAACTCTGTCGGGCTCAATTCTATGGGTCACTTGGGACACTTTGTTGTGGCATGGTTTGGTTGTGTCAGCGGTATTGCTCACGATGTTGTTAAAGCCGAATGTGCTTAAAGGCGTTTGGTTTTATGCATTGTTTGCCATTGCGATTACCAGTGCGGTTGAGCTTGTGGGCGTGTATTTGGTATTTGCTAGTTTGATCATGGTGCCGTTGGCAACCCAAGCGATGAAGGCAGGCTCTAAACGCTTGTTTACAGCCTATGGTTTAAGTGCCTTGGCTTATGCCCTTGGCCTAACGGCCTCTGCCTATTGGGACTTACCCAGTGGAGCAACCTTAGTTTGGTGTTTGGCTTTAATTGCACTGTGCGCGGTCTTGGGTGGTTTGACTCAACCTGCGAAAGACAAACCGGCATAATCCCCGTGGTTGATGAGGCCTTCAATCGGAGGCCTCAATTTAAGTCTTTAATAATGCCTGTCACAGCCATACGAGTTTGCTTAATGTGAGCTGAAAGTACCTCATTGCTTTGTCGGCTGGTGATTAGAGTAGGCCAATGCTGCTGCCATTGTTGGGTTAAATCTTGAGTATGTTCAAGTATGGGGGTGGGCAGCAACAAACTGAAATCTTGAATCAGCAATACGTGATTCCAACCTTTGATATTCAGGTCTTCTGGCGGCATCTCACTAAAGTGGCTTTGATCAACCAGTTGCTGCAACGCGCCCAATTCTCGTAATACCTCAAAACATGCATCACGTGTGGTCCGATTGGTTTCTGTGATATTGCTTTGCCAGATACTGGTGATCAGTGCGGCAGTAGCGATCATCACACTCACGACGCCTACCCACTGCTTTTTTACATCACCGATTAAGCTCATTCAGCACTCCAATTACTTGATTGATATCGACGCGCTGCATTGCCTAGCCTGCTGCAAGTAGCCAATCGCACGGGCCGGAAAATTAGAAAAAATACCATCGACCTTCATTTCAGCAAGGTGCGCGATATCATCCACTTCATCTACCGTATAAACGCGAACCTGAAGACCACGTTGGTGGGCATCGTTGACTAGCTCTTCGTCAAGACACGAAAGATCCATATGCAGCGCCGAACAGCCGATGCGCTCGGCAAAGCAAGCTAAGTCCAGTGGTACGCTGGCGGTTAACCCCGCGTATTGAAATTGTGGCCAATGCTGTTTGAGTTGGGCCAGTAATCGGTGATGAAAACTAGAGATAATAAGCTGCTGAGGGTCAAATTGGAGTTGTTGGCAGGCAAACGCCAACGTTGTTAGCGCAGGGCCTGCGACTTCTTTGTGCTTGAGCTCAACATTTAAGCAGCACCGGCCTTGAATGCAGTTCAGTACTTCGAGCAATGTTGGAATTTGCTGGCCTGGGCCTACGCTTAATGCTCTGAGTCTGTCAAAGCTTAAATCTTGGAGCCGACCATAGCCGTTGGTGGTACGGTGCAACCATCGGTCATGAAACACCATGACTTGGCCGTCAGCGAGCTGTACGTCAATTTCAATGCCGTCGGCACCAAATTCAATCGCGCGCTCAATAGCGATCAGCGTATTTTCAGGATGATCGCCACTGGCCCCTCGATGGGCAAATATTTCCATCTGCGTTGACTCATGTTGCTATCTCTATACAGCAAGTAAACAAGCCAAAATGATAAACGTCAAACCAATAAGCGATATCGCTATACCAATTTTCGCCATATCTTTGTTATCAATTTTGCCACTTGAATAGGCCAGAGCATTGGGCGGTGTACTCACAGGTAAAACCATGCCCATTGAAGCCGACAGAGCCACAACCAAAATAAGCGGGGTGATCGAATCTAGGTGATCGGCCGCCATGAGCGTGGTTGCAACAGCGGCAGCCACAGGCATTAACAAGTTGGCGGTGGCGGTGTTCGACATAAGATTGGCCATGAGGTAACAAAGAATCGCTAATCCGATAAACACCGCAGCCGACGGCATGGCGTTAAAGTCGACCGAGGTGGCAAGTAAGTCTGCCAATCCTGTTTCGGAAAGAGCAATACCAATGGCAATACCACCGGCAACTAACCAAATCACATCCCAGTTAAACTGTTTTAAATCTTCTTTGCTGATAATGCCGGTGGCAGTAAACACTGCGAGCGGAAGAATAGCCACAACATACGAATTCATGCCATGAACAGCGGTTGTGAGCCACAGAACAATGGTGGCTACAAAGGTGCAGTAAACAATGAGCGCGCGAGGTGAGGTACGGAATTTACGGTTAATATCTATTTTTAATTCACGCATGGTGGGCGGGAAAAAACGGCACAACAAAAACCAGCCAATGGCCAGCATAATACAAACGAAAGGTACGCCAAGCATCATCCAGTCTATGAAGTTAATTGCATGCTCCCCTTCTAAGTATTGCAGCGCAATTGCGTTGGGGGGCGTGCCTATGGGAGTGCCAATACCGCCCAGATTAGCAGCCACCGGAATGGACAATACCAACCCTTTTGCACCCGGATCACCGTGAGGTACCGCTGCGAGTACAGGCGTCAAAATGGCTAACATCATCACCGTGGTTGCAGTATTGCTCATAAACATCGAGAACACTGCGGTAATGAGCATGAGACCCATCATGACAAATTGGGGCTTATGACCAAATGGTTTAAGTAAGACTCGTGCAAGGTTGATGTCTAGTTCGTACTTTGACGCTGCCACAGCCAATGCAAACCCACCCAAAAATAGAATGATAATGGGCGAGCTGAGAGAGTTGAGTATGTTGGTGTATGGGAGCAGCATCTCGGTTTCTCGATGGCCGTCAACCATAAACCCGATGCCCGCGTTCGACAGCAGCATGAGTTCGAGCGAGATAATGGTAATTGAGGTTGCAAACACTGGAATGGGTTCAAGAATCCACAAACCGGCGGCTAACACGAAAATAGCCAGCAGACGTTGCTGAATTGGATTGATCTCCGCAAGCGGAATCCATTCGGCCGGCATGACCCAAACCGCGACGAATAGAGCTACACAAATGGCAAATTTTCGCCACTGAATCATAACGACCACCACCAAACAGAAAGACTGTAAGCGTAGTGTAAGAAGGCTATCAAACAAGAGTCTGCGCTCGATCAGTTTTTGGCGTTAAATTCGAGACTTGTGTTAATTAGAATGATCAGTGCCGCAGTTTTGGAACTCGGAAATTGTGGACTGCTAGCGTTGTGGGTTGAGTTATATTGGAAAAGGTATGGCTCGCCATATTTTAAGGCAATCGCATGCGATGCTTTTCCACACAATTAGCGGTCATTGAGCAACAGCTGTTTAGCTTTTTCGTTTATGCCCGTATAAAGTTTCATAAATTGCGGCTGAAACAATGAGGCAGCCACCAATGACCGTTTGAATTGTTGGGATTTCTGACAACACAATAATCGCCAGCGAGGTTGAGTAAAAAGGTTGCAAGCAAGCAATCAAACTGACTGTCTTGGCTTTTAAATATCGTAGGCTGGTCGCGTAGAGCGCGTGTGAGAGCGCGGTAAAAAATATGCCGAGTACAACAAGGTTGCCCCAATCTTTAGCTTCAATGCCTTTCCAGTCATCAGAAAGAAATGGCAGTAAAATAATGGCCGACACCAACGTTTGATAAAACATGGCTTGAGGGCCCGAATAGCGAGAAAACTTATAGCGGTACAGTAAGTTTCTTAAAGTAAATAGCAGCGCCGAGAAAACACCCGTCATAATGCCGCTGATCACATCAGGGTTAGCTTTTCCACCTTCGGCAATCAACCAAAGTCCTACCAGCCCAACAACACCAAGCAATAAGTCTGACCAATGAGGCAATTGGCGATGCAATAGCGGCTCTAGAATGACCGTCATTAACGGATAGGTATAGAACGAGATCATTCCAATCGCTACCCCTGCCAATTGCATACCGGCAAAGTAAGTGAACCAATGAACACCCATGATGATGCCAAGGAGCAGCGCAACACCGTAATCCTTAAAGCTAGATAAGCGCAGGCGATTGTTTTGAATTCTAAACAGAATGATGAGTGTTATTGCCGCAATAAAGCAACGAATAACCGTAATATCTAACGCACTGAGAGGGATTAAATGAGAAAAAAGCGCGGTAGCGCCAAATAGCAATGTGGCCCCATGCAGTGACCACAGCCCTTTTTGGCGATCGTTGTCTAGCGTCACTCTGAGCGGCCAGTCGTATGCGCCATGACTTCTCCCATTCGGGTAGGAGCTTCGGCAGTCACACTCTCGGCAAATTCAATGGCATCCTCGGAAAATAGCAGTACCGTGGTAGAGCCCAACTTAAAGCGGCCCATTTCATCGCCTTTTTCAAGATGAACAGCAGTGTTTCCCGTGGCTGGATATTGCCAGCTAAACACGCTTTTTCCGGCAGGTGGAGTAATGGTACCTGCCCACACGGTTTCCATGCTGGCTACAATGGTAGCGCCTACTAATACCAATGCCATTGGACCAATCTCGGTATCAAAAATACAGACCACTCGTTCATTCCGAGCAAATAAACCCGGAACATTTTGAGCGGTCAGAGGGTTTACTGAGAATAACTTGCCGGGTACATAAATCATGCGACGTAGGGTGCCGCTAAAGGGCATGTGTACACGGTGGTAATCGGTGGGTGATAGGTAAGTGGTAATGAACGAGCCCTTTTTAAATTGCTCTGCTAATGCCGATTCGCCACCGAGCAACGCTTGCGTCGTGTAGTCATGCCCTTTGGCCTGAAAAATACGGTCTTGATCGATAGGCCCGCACTGGCTAACGGCACCGTCGGCAGGGTGTACCAATGATTTGACGTCTTGATCAATGGGCCGCGCTCCGGGTTTGAGCTCGCGAGTGAAGAAATCGTTGAAGGTGTCGAAATGAGCTGGATCTTCATGCAAAGCTTCGCTCATGTTGACCTTATATTTGCCAATGAACCAGCGAATAATCGACGTGGTTAAAGTTCCTGCTTTTGCCGCAGCAAGTTTGCCAAGAACACGGCTTAAACCATGTTGTGGAAAACAATATTGAAGGGCAACTTTCAACGAATCCAAAGACACAATACAACCTCATCATCTAAAATCAGCGATAGTGTATAACAAAACAAAACCGTTAGCGGACAAATGTACGGTTGCTGCGGTTTTCTTCCATGCTCAATACGATTTTGTGGTAGTTATCGAACCTAAATTGTGCAATTTCGCCACTTTCAACCGCTGCTCGAATAGCGCATCCAGGATCATTTTTATGCTTACAATCGCGGAATTTACATTGGCTCAGCAATGGCAAAAATTCGATGAAGCCGTTCACCACTTGTTCTTGGTTCATATGCCATAAGCCAAACTCTCGCACACCGGGAGAATCGATGAGGCGGCCACCAGACGGTAAACTCAACATTTTAGAAGCGGTGGTGGTGTGTTGTCCTAAACCGGAGTTGTCGGATACATCGCCCACAATTTCGTCGGCATCAGGCAGTAGTTGATTCACCAATGATGATTTTCCCACACCCGATTGCCCAACAAAAATATTGGTGTTTTCATTCAATTGGTCATGCAGTTGTGCAATACCCACACCTGTTTTGCAGCTCAATTCAATAATCGGATACCCCAAAGAATGGTAGTAGTCGAGCTGCTGGCGAATGGGCGCAAGCGCTGATTCGTCTGCTAAATCAACCTTATTGAGAACGATGACGGGTGTGATTGACATGTTCTCAGCAGCAATGATGTAGCGGTCGAGAATCTGATTCGAATATTCGGGCAAAATGGAAGACACCACGAATATTTGGTCAATATTTGAAGCCACCGTTTTTACGCCATCGTAATAGTCGGGGCGGGTCAGGGCACTGCGACGCGGCAATACCGCTTCGATCACGCCAGTGCGCTTGGCAGAGCTGGCCGATATTTCACGCCAAACCACTTCATCGCCACAAACAAGGCTCGTTACGGTACGGCGAATATCGCACTGCAGCGTTTCTCCGTCACTATCTTCAATAATTGCATGTTGCCCAAATCGACTAATGACGAGCCCTTGCTGATCGGCACCGAGCATGTCATCACTGATATTTACGTCCGCAGTTTTAGATTCAGCTTTGTCTAACTTGCGTTGACGATTCTGCTGAATACGGCGTATTTGTCCAATATTGAGCTTTTTACGTTTTGCCAATTCGGGGTTCCGGTTTGGGTTGTCTGCCAATGAGTTGCTATGATAACCGATTATTAGCAATTCACATCCATGGAGTGCGCAGTGAAAGACGAAAATAATCTAATTTGGATCGACTTAGAAATGACAGGGCTAGAGCCCGTGACGGATGTCATCATCGAAATCGCTACGATTGTCACCGATAAAGACCTTAATGTGATTGCCGAAGGGCCAACAATTGCAATTCATCAAACTGATACGGTCTTAGGCGCAATGGATGAATGGTGCACCAAAACTCATGGCCAGTCTGGGCTGACTCAACGCGTGAAAGACAGCACCTATACTGAAACTCAAGCTGAAGCAGAGACCATTGCCTTCCTAGAAAAGTACGTGCCTGCAGGTAAGTCCCCTATGTGCGGGAATAGTATTGGTCAAGATCGCCGGTTTATTTATAAGTACATGCCATTGCTGGGCGAGTTTTTTCATTACCGAAATATAGACGTGAGCACTTTGAAGGAATTGGCACGCCGTTGGCGACCAGAGCTTGCGCCCTTTCCAAAGTCGGGAACGCACTTGGCCATGGACGACATTCGCGAGTCGATTGGGGAATTAGCGTACTATCGTGAACATTTTTTGCGCGAAAGCGACTAAAAATCCAAAATAACTGGGCTCAGCTCTTGCATCATTGGCGGATTTGCGTAAAATTCGCATCCGCTTGATGAAGCGCGGCACTAGCTCAGCTGGTAGAGCGCGACCTTGCCAAGGTCGAGGTCATCGGTTCGAACCCGATGTGCCGCTCCAATCATCAAGTGGCGATCACAGAGACGCGGCACTAGCTCAGTTGGTAGAGCGCGACCTTGCCAAGGTCGAGGTCATCGGTTCGAACCCGATGTGCCGCTCCAATCTCTCAGTGATACAAATGCGGCACTAGCTCAGTTGGTAGAGCGCGACCTTGCCAAGGTCGAGGTCATCGGTTCGAACCCGATGTGCCGCTCCAATTTTTCCTTTCAAATCTCATCAGTTCCAAAACATTGATAGCAACAATTTTAATTGCGTTCGCATTTATCAATCGTACGACTGAGCATTACAACGTCCCGTTACCATCTAGCTCATGACTCATACGAATACAGCCTTGGTAACCGTCTTCCACAGCTTTCTGTGTGCCCTTTAAAGGAAATTCCCAAGTGCGGTGCAAAGCGCTATCTGACATTTGTATAGTTAAGTTTGAGCCTGCAGAGATGGCGGCAAGAAAGGTCGATGAACGTTCCAAACTATCCATGCGTAAAACCAAAAAGTCACCTGTTTCACGTGCCTGAATAAAGCCCGTAAATTTAGCCTTTCGCGCCGGATAATAATCGACTTTGAAGGTCATCGTAATGTCGTCGCGGTTGAGGCTGTCATCAAATACCGCTGGGCCTAGCTCAAAATAAAGTTCAGAGCGTTTACACATAGGCGGATAGCGATGAAGAACGAGCGCTCCGGTATGCATGATCTTGGGCTTAAAGTCGAAGCGAGTTTGGATGGTTTTTTCGTCTTCAAATGCGCGAATACGCCAGACTCCATCGAGCACTTCAGCTTGGGTTAAAGGGCTGATGCATAGCAGAATACATAATGTGCTCAGGATGTTGCTAAAGGCTTTCATGAACTTTCGGCATTGAGATAAAGGCGTTTACAGCATACCAAAAACAAAAAAGCTCCCATATAGGGAGCTTTCAAAAACACTACTTTGGCAGCTTAAAACAGCTTTTGACCAATGCGGTAAAGTTCTTCGTTGAATGGTCGACGCTTGTTTTCAATTGCGTCGATAATGTCATGATGGACTAATTCGTCTTTTTGGATCCCCACACAACGTCCACCAAAACCTTGAATCAAAAGGTCAACAGCATAAACGCCCATGCGGCTGGCAAGCACGCGATCGAACGCTGTAGGCGCGCCACCACGTTGAACGTGGCCTAATACGGTTGCACGAGTTTCACGACCGGTACGGGCTTCAATTTTCTTAGAAAGTTCGTGCACATCGGTAATGTGCTCGGTAACTAAAATAATCGAATGCTTCTTACCGTTGGCAATGCCTTCTGCAACACCTTCAACTAGCTCTGATTCGTCGTAAGGCTTTTCAGGGACGATGGCGTATTCTGCGCCACCTGCAATGCTCGCTGCAATCGTTAAGTCGCCACAATGGCGACCCATCACCTCGATGATAGAGATGCGGCGATGCGAGCTAGACGTATCGCGTAAGCGGTCAATCGCTGAAATAACACAGTTCAGCGCGGTTAAAAAACCGATGGTGTAATCAGTGCCCGGCACGTCATTATCAATTGTGCCCGGAATACCAATACATGGGTAACCCATTTCGGTGAGGCATTTTGCCCCCATATATGAACCGTCACCGCCAATGACAACAAGTGCCTCAATGCCATGCTTCTTAAGGTTTTCAATTGCCTTGAGGCGAATTTCTTCCTCTTTAAACTGTGGGAATCGAGCGGAACCTAACATTGTGCCGCCACGGTTAATCACATCAGAAACAGAACGGCGTGTTAGCAACTCAATGTTGTCTTCATACAGGCCCTGATAACCATCGTAAATTCCGTAGACTTCGAGGTTCTCTGACAATGCTCCTCGCACCACGCCGCGAATTGCCGCGTTCATTCCTGGGGAGTCTCCACCACTGGTCAGTACACCAATCTTCTTAATCATGGTTTTCCTCTATAACAAGCTCTTAAATAAAAAATCTTAAAATTCGATACCGCAAATTGAAGCAAATTGCGTATGCCTAGACCCATGTAATTATGAATTTTTGAGTCGCCGTAGGCTGATCAGTATAGCGTGCAGTTTATGATCAAATTTTGACTTTTGCAGTATAGGCGTAACTTTTAATGTTTTAAGTCTGGGTATTGTAATTATTTTCGGACGCATATCATCCACATACGGTTGATCTGGTTCAAGTAAAGTTGTAATTATCGCGATATTTACTATGTGGATGCGGTTTCACAAAGGGAGGTACGACGAATTAACTTCAAATGAGTCACATTTTTCGTGACTGTCACAAAGGATTATTTTGACTTTTTAAGGATACGGATTTATCTAAGATTAGGTACAAATTGTTATTTGGATTTTGGAGTTCATTGAACGATGACGAACAATATAAGAGCGACCTTTGGGGCGCTGTTTCAAGATTTAAAAAACTACCCGTATGGCTTTTCTCGATCAGGTGATTTTTCAATCAAAGAAAGTCAGGTGCTCGAATCAAACGGTCGTAAAATGGCCGCTTTTGCCGACGGTTTAGTGCAACCCCAAGACAATGAAGAAACTCGATTGGTTCAGGTGATTCGAGGCGAGGTTCCGGCAGAAACATTGCTTGAACGCGTTTGGATGAAATATCAAAACCGCATCAATCGGCCACACGTGAGTGCGTTGTCTTCGAAGTCAGTCAGTACTGACTCCGATGTGGATGATTCCGTGACGATTGATGATGACGAGGACTTAACCTAACCCACAGACGGCTAAACAATAGTGATTGATGCAGCTTTGACTTAACTAGGAAGCTGCGTCATGTCTACTGATTTTTGAGCGAGTTGGGCGAATACGGCAGCGCCAATGATACCCGCTTGGTTCAGCGATTCTGCCGTCACAACAGGCGCATTGACCGAGATAGCGTCGGCAAACTTGTCGAACTTCTTGCTCGCACCTCCACCGAGTATAAATACATCGGGCCAAAATAATTGCTCGAGGTGGGTTAAGTATTGATTAAAACGTTCGGCCCATTTATCCCAGCTTAAGTCATCGTTTTTACGGGCAAAGTCCGATGCCCTATGTTCCCATTCTCGGCCTTTGTGATCGAGTAAGTGACCCAATTCAGTATTTGGCACAAGTTGGCCATTCACAAATAATGCAGTACCAAGACCCGTTCCAATGGTCACCATAAAAACCGTTCCTTGGTAGTTTTTCCCCGCTCCAAAACGCATTTCAGCAAGCCCTGCTACGTCAGCATCATTGGCCACATAGCAAGGCAGGCCCGTGGCTTTTTGAAGCGTGTCTTGAACATTGCAATTGAGCCAACTGTCATCAATATTGGCCGCGGTGCGGGCAACTCCTTGTTGAATGGCGGCTGGAAATCCACAGCCAATCAAACCGTTCCATTTCAGTTGCCGGCTGATTTCAGCTACGGTTTCAGACACAGCTTGGGGGGTGGCAGGCTGAGGAGTTGGAATGCGAATTCGTTCGGATGTTAGCTCACCTGTCACTGAATCTACAACGGCACCCTTAATTCCAGAACCACCAATATCAACACCCAAAATCTGCATAGTATTACCTCTGAACGATTAGTCTTTAATTTCGACAAGAAGCGTATTGCTGCGTTGCCCAATGACTTCTACTTTAGTGCCTAAAGGCCAATCTTGCTTATCACTTTGTTGGATTTCTACACGCCAATCAGAGTCACCGAGTCGTATCGTGCTTAAGCCATTTTCGCTAGGCTCCAACAAGTTGGATATTTTGCCATCATGTCGTCCCGACTGTTGATTCAAGTCAGGTTGATCACTTTCAATATTCGCAGGATTATAAAAGCGACGTCCGATCACCACCATCGCCACGGTTAATATTGAAAAGCTGACCAATTGCACTGTCCAGCTCATGGGAATGAGCCAATGTACCAGAGCAATGATCAAAGCGGCTAAACCGGGCCATAACAGCCAGCTCGATGGCACCACAATTTCGATCATGACCAGCACGATACCGAACACTGCCCAGTGCGTTGACGTTAAGTTTTGTAGGGTTTCGGTGAACACATTCATGGAAACCTCCTTGTTATTTTTGCATGCCTTGGAGTAGCTCTCGAACACCTTCCACAGCCCCAAGCACGCCGCTTGCTTCAAGTGGCATCATGATGACTTTATGGTTATCGGCAGAGGCCATTTTTTCCAGTGAAGTGACATAGCTCTGTGCAATGAAGTAATTCAATGCTTGGGGGTTACCTGCGGCAATTGCTTCGGAGACCATACGGGTGGCTTCGGCTTCGGCTTGGGCTTCACGTTCACGCGCTTCAGCATCACGGAATGCTGACTCTTTACGGCCTTCGGCTTCTAGAATTTGAGATAACTTCTCACCTTCGGCGTTTAAAATTGCGGCTTGGCGCTTGCCTTCCGCTTCTAAAATTGAGGCACGCTTATCACGTTCAGCCTTCATTTGGTTGGCCATGGCATCCACCAAGTCTTGCGGCGGAGCAATGTCTTTAATTTCAATTCGGACGACTTTAACACCCCAAGGCTCAGCGGCGGTGTCTACAACGTGGAGTAAACGTGAATTGATTTCGTCACGCTCACTGAGCATACGATCCAGCTCCATAGAACCCAGAACGGTACGAATATTGGTCATGGCGAGGTTACGCAACGCATGGTGTAAATGATTCACTTCATATACAGACTTAGCGGCATCTACCGGCACAAAGAACAGCAAGGCGTCAATGTTGACCATGGCGTTATCAGCACTAATGACTTCTTGAGAAGGGATGTCGAGCACTTGCTCCATCACATTCACTTTGTAACCAATGCGATCGACAAAAGGCACAATAAAGTGCAATCCAGGCTTTAAAGATCGAGTAAATTTACCAAAGCGTTCGATGGTGTATTCGAACCCCTGTTTCACACTAACAATGCCAGAGAAGGCAATGAATAAAACAAAGACCACAATGACCAATGGCAATATGGGTAATCCAGACATAAATGCTTCCTTTCGTTTTGATGTCGTTTAGGCCTCATTGAGGGGGAGGCGCGGTCAATCACAAGCTTACATTGCCATCGTCAAAAGTCGATATTGATCCTGTTACAAAATGAGTTTGATCATAAAAATCAAGTTATTGAGTAAGGTTAGTCGGCGTCGCGGGGTAAGCCTTGGCGCACGCTACGAATTAAACGAGCGGTCTTGCGTGTGGCGGCAGATAGCGCTTGTTGCTGCCGTTGCAACGCCCAGTCGATGTGTTCATCCACCACATCGCTAACACATTGGCGCGGTTGCTGAAGGGCTGCAATATGAGCCTCAGATGCAGATGCATTACCAATGGCAATAGCGATATTTCGTTGCCAACGTTCAAAGCCTATTCGACGGATGGGTGAGCCTGCAGTGTGACTCAAAAACTCATCTTCGGACCACTGAAATAAGGTGATTAAACTGTGGTCGTCCCAAATCGCCCGATGCTGATAGTCGGGTTCAGGTGAAATCTCGGCGTGGCGATTCCAAGGACAAATGAGCTGGCAGTCATCGCAACCGTATATGCGATTGCCCATAAGCGGCCGCAGAGCTTCGTCAATTGACCCCTCGTGTTCTATCGTGAGATAGGAGATGCAGCGGCGAGCATCAACCGTATAAGGTGAAACAATAGCATCCGTTGGGCATATTTTAATGCAGGCGACACATTCGCCGCACTGATTTTCTTGAATGGCATCAGACGTAACAGGCAGTGGGAGATTGACCATCAATTCTCCCAAAAAAAACCAGCTGCCTGATTGAGCATTGAGCAGTAATGAATGTTTGCCAATCCAACCTAACCCCGCTTTTTGGGCTATGGGACGTTCAAGAACAGGGGCTGAATCGACAAAGGGGCGAGCATTTAGAGATTCAACCTCTTGAGCAATACGGTCGCCCAATTGTTTAATGCGTTTACGCATGACCTTGTGATAGTCGCGTCCCACGGCATAGCGGCTAATGTAGGCATGATCGCGTTGCTCAAGATCTGAAGCAAATCGCGCATGCTCCGGTAGGTAATCCATGCGGACTGAAATAACGCGAACTGTCCCCGGATGCAGCAAGGACGGATCGAGTCTCAACTCACCATTGCGCTCTAGAAAGCTCATAGTGCCGTGGTAACCATTTTCAAGCCAAGTTTCAATGGCTTCACGGTTCTCTGAAAGGTCAATGTCACTGATTCCAACATCGTTGAGGCCTAGCTCTTTGGCCCACTGCCTGATATTGTTTGCCAGTTTAATTAGATCTGTTTCACTCGGTGTCGACATAAGCCCATGACTGGATACGAACTTTCTCCGACGAGTTTACCATATAAGCTCTATACCGGAGACCAAGTAAGAAAATATGAGCCAGTGGCGGCTCAAATTGCAGGCGCGACTTTGGCTGCGCTCATGGAGCGCGCGGGCGAAGCTTGCTTTAACGCGATTCGTCGTCGCTGGCAAAACAAGCAACGCTTGTTGATTTTATGCGGCCGAGGCAATAATGGTGGCGACGGCTACGTGGTGGCTCGTTTGGCCAAGCAGCACAGCTTCGGTGTGCAGTTGGTGCAAGTGGGAGACCCGAATGCACTCAGTGGCGAAGTCGCTCAAGCTCGCGACAAGTGGCTACAAATAGGCGGACAAATCTTACCTTTTGATGAAGCCAACATTGAGCAGGCCGATATTGTGGTAGATGCGTTACTGGGTACTGGATTAAACCGACCAGTCGAGCCGCCGTTCGATTACATGATCCAAGTGATCAATCAGCTCAATAAACCGGTCTGTGCGGTGGATATTCCATCAGGCGTTTGCGCCAATACCGGTCGAGTGCTGGGCGATGCTGTGGTGGCCGATTTGAGCGTATCGTTTGTGGCGCGCAAGCGTGGCATGTACACCGGCCGCGCAGCCGACTTTGTGGGCGATATCGAATTCGATGAGCTGGGTATTCGTCAAGCCTTTCAAGATCAAGTCGAAAGTAATGTTGAACAAGTCCGCTATGCGAACTTCAAACATTTTCTCCGCCCCCGAAATCGAACATATCACAAAGGCATGTGTGGCAAAGTTTATGTAGTAGGTGGCGACTTAGGCATGCCTGGCGCAATTCGCTTGGCGGCCGAAGCATGCCAGCGAGCAGGAGCGTCGATTGTCACTGTGGTCAGTCGTCCAGAGCATATTGGCCCTATTTTGTCGCATCGCCCTGAACTCATTGTCTCGGGCGCGCAAACCGCAGGGGCAATTTTACGCCAGCAATTGGCGGCGGCCGCGAAGGTGATTGTGGTAGGCCCAGGCATGGGCACTGAAAACTGGGGCCAGTCAATGCTCCAAATGTGTTTAGAAACCGATGTGCCATTAGTGGTGGACGCAGACGGCTTGAATATATTGGCCGCCACACCTTCAAAACGCGACAACTGGATTTTAACTCCGCATCCGGGGGAAGCTGCTCGTTTACTCGACACCTCCGTTGAAGCCATCGAAGATGATCGCTTTGCTGCCGCGACTCAGTTGCAGGCTAAGTATGGCGGCGTGGTCATCCTCAAAGGTGCGGGTACAGTGGTTACTGATGGCAACATGATTCGAATTTGCCGCGTGGGCAATCCGGGCATGGCAAGCGGCGGCATGGGGGACATTCTCAGTGGTATCATTGGAAGCTTGCTTGCACAAGGTATTCCAGCATTTGAAGCGGCTTGTTTGGCAGTTTGTATCCATGGTGATGCGGCTGATTTGGCAGCAGAAGTGGGTGAACGAGGCATGCTCGCCAGTGACTTGTATCCGCATGTTCGTCGTTTAGTGAACCCAAGCAGTGACTAACCTTATGAACGATTGTTTAATCATAAATTTGGCTGACGAAGTAGCGACAATGGCGCTGGGCAAGGACCTTGCTGCTCATGTCGCCCTCCCAAACGTGATATTTTTGCATGGTGATTTGGGCGCAGGTAAAACAACATTAAGTCGCGGAGTGATGCGTGGCTTTGGTCATAAAGGCACGGTGAAAAGTCCGACCTATACCTTGGTTGAGCCCTATGAATTTGACAGTGCCCAAGTTTACCATTTCGATTTGTATCGATTGTCGGACCCCGAAGAACTCGAGTTTATGGGGATCCGTGAATACTTCACACAAACGAGTTTGTGTTTGGTTGAATGGCCTGAGTGCGGTGAGGGAGTCTTGCCGCCCGCAGATATTGAGATTACATTAAAGTATGAAGCTGAAGGGCGCACCGCACAGTTGCTTGCTCATTCGGACAACGGAAAACGCACGTTAGAGGCGTTGTCCAAACACTATTAGATGCTAGTTTTACTGGTGAATTGGATTGATTTTGAAATGCTTTTTTAGGTCGCTATCGCGAGCGCTATTTGTCGTTGTCATGATGATGACTCTATCTGGGACTGCTTGGGCAGCTAACCAGCTTAAAAGTGTGCGTGTTTGGCCGTCACCCGACAGTACTCGAATCGTGTTTGATATGGCCGAGCAGCCTTCATACAGCCACTTCAGCCTGACGAACCCCAATCGCCTCGTCATTGATTTGAAAAGCACGGCAACAAAAATAGATTTCAGCAGTATCAAGGCCGACGGCAAGCTAGTCACCAAAGTCCGCACCTCGTCCGCACCTGAAAAAGGTACCTTGCGCGTTGTGCTAGAACTAACTCGCCCTGTGAAGCCTGTCTTATTTCCACTCTCGCCCACCAAACCCTACGGCAATCGGTTAGTCATTGACGCCTTTGACACCCGTGAACCTGCCAAAGCAGTGACTGCCGAGGAAAAAGCCGGTAAAAATCGGGATATTATTATTGCTGTTGATGCAGGGCACGGCGGAGAAGACCCTGGCTCCATTGGGCCCGGAAAGCGCTACGAGAAAAAGATAACCCTAGAAGTTTCTAAACGACTTGCACGCTATATCGATAGCCAAAAAGGCATGAAAGCCATTATGGTGCGGACCGGCGATTACTATTTGCATCCGAATAAGCGCTCTGATGTGGCACGTGAGAAACAAGCCGATTTGCTCATTTCTATTCACGCTGACGCGTTTACCTCTCCCAAACCGAGAGGTGGGTCTGTGTGGGTATTGTCCATGCGCCGAGCCAATTCAGAAATTGGACGCTGGATGGAGCAAACCGAACGGCACTCTGAATTGCTAGGCGGTGCTGCGGAAGTGATTGAAAATACCAATAGCGAGAAGTTTGTTGCTCGGGCGCTATTAGATATGTCGATGGACCGCTCTATGGTTGAAAGCCAAGCCGTTGCTGAACGCGTAGTGAAAGAAATGACGAAAGTCACCAAAATGCACAAGCGTAAACCTGTGGCCGCAAGTTTGGCGGTGCTGAAGTCGCCCGATATTCCATCTATTTTGGTCGAGATTGGGTTCATTTCAAATCCAACAGAAGCCAAATTGCTCTCCACCGCCAGCCATCAAGACAAACTCGCACGCGCTATTTTTCGGGGCACCGCTGACTATTTTAAAGCTGTACCACCTTCCGGTACCTATTTTGCCGCACAGTCGGCCGAGCGCCATACTGTGAAAAGTGGTGAGTCTTTGTCGGTTATTGCTAGCCGATATAATGTTTCGGTGCGTGATCTGAAAAACACCAATAATCTAAAATCTGACGTTGTACGCATTGGTCAGGTATTAAAAATACCGAGTGGCTCATGACGATCAAAATATTACCGCCTCGCCTTGCCAACCAAATTGCAGCAGGCGAAGTGGTGGAACGCCCTGCGTCGGTGATCAAAGAGCTGATTGAAAACAGCCTTGATGCAGGAGCAACACAGCTTGAGGTGCGAATTGACCAAGGCGGTCATAAACGGATTCTGATCCGAGACAATGGCAGTGGAATTGCCAAAAATGAGCTCACGCTTGCGTTAAGTCGTCATGCGACCAGTAAGGTTGATCACCTTGATGACATTGAACGAATTGCCACATTGGGCTTTCGAGGAGAGGCGCTGGCGAGTATCAGTTCAGTCTCGCGGCTCACTCTAACCTCCAAACCGGCTGATCAAACGGAAGCTTGGTTGGCGTACGCCGAAGGGCGCGATATGGGGGTACAAATCAAACCCGCAGCGCACCCCAACGGCAGCAGTGTGGAAGTGGCGGACCTTTTCTTCAATACGCCTGCTCGCCGCAAATTCTTGCGGGCAGAAAAAACGGAATTTCATCATATTGAAGAGCTGATAAAACGCCTGGCAATGGCACGTTTTGATGTGGGTTTCACGCTTATTCATAACGGCAAAACCATTCGCAATTTGCCGATCTGCAAAACAGATGCGCAAACTTCTCGTAGAATTGGCAGTATTTGTGGAACCGAGTTTGCTCGCAAAGCTCTTTATATTTCAGGGCAAAGTGGTGACATTCAATTGTCGGGGTGGCTTTTGCCTCCGAGCTCTTGTGCTCAGCAAAGTCCTGCGCAGTATACCTTTATTAACGGCCGCATGATTCGCGATAAAGTGGTGACGCATGCCATCCGTCAGGCCTACGCTGAGTTTATTTCAGACACCGGGCTTTCGGCATATGCGTTGTACTTAACCTTGCCGTTTGACCAAGTGGATGTGAATGTTCATCCGGCCAAACACGAAGTGCGGTTTATTCAGTCGCGCTTGGTGCATGACTTTGTGGTGCAAGCAGTACAAGATGCGTTGCGCCAGCAATTGCCACTTGCAACAGACGACGAAGAAGTGCTAGCAGAGCGCATTGACTACGAGACAGGGGAAGTGCTCGATACATCACCAACGCCTGAACAGGTTCATCGAGCCACAACAGCGCCAGTGAACGAACCTTATTCAGCCCCTGAACCTAGATACCCAAACCAAACGCAATCTGCACCTTCATATGCCCGAGAAAAACGGCCAACGGCAGAGCATTGGCAAGGCTATAACGCCTTAATGAGCCCGCAGCATGGAGTGACTTCTGGGCCATCAATAGCAAGTTCTAGCGCCGCAGATTCTTCTTACCCTGCAACCCCGCGCTCAACGGCTCCTGACGCCCTAATCGCTGAGCGTACGCTGAATTCGACGCCTCACCAGCTTATTTCACCGCATCACGGCGTGATTTTTCATGATGATAAGGTTTGGATACTCGACATCAAACAGGCCGAATCGGATCTTCACACCGATCTACAACCGCTACCTTGGCGCAAACAGCCACTGTTATTGCCGCTTGCAGTGGCCATTGAACGTTCACAAAGTGAACAGTGGCAGGCTGTTTCTGAGGTTTCTGAACGCTTTGGCATTGAAATTTACCTACAAAGCCCCAAGAAACTAATTATCCGCAGTTTGCCGGCATTGCTTCGTCACAATAATTTGGCCAAGCAGTTGGACGCTCTGCTTGGCGCATTGCAACATGATTCAGAGGCGTGTATTGCTCAGTCGTTATTGTCTATGGCCTATGGTCACGACAGTTGGAAATCACGAGCTAACCTGATAGTTGAAGGCGTAATGCAGCAACAAGAACCGACTCAGTGGTTACGTGAATTAAGCGCCGAAACCCTAATTTCACTGGCCCAATAACTGGAATCCACATTGGAAAATCAGAGCGAACTGCCATTGGCAATTACCATTATGGGGCCTACGGCTTCAGGTAAAACAGATCTTGCCATCGCGTTGGCCGAGCATCATAACTGTGAGCTGATCAGTGTGGATTCGGCTCTGGTTTATCGTGGTATGAACATTGGAACCGCGAAGCCAACCACGCAAGAGCAGCTTCGAGCACCTCATCGTTTAATTGATATTCGTGACCCGAGCGAACCTTATTCGGCAGCCGACTTTCGCACTGATGCATTGGCGCACATGGCCGAAATCACGGCGGCAGGCAAAACGCCAGTTTTGGTAGGCGGCACCATGCTTTATTTCAAAGCATTGCTGGAAGGCTTGTCGAGTCTGCCTAGTGCTGACCCACAAATCAGAGAACAAATTGCAGCAGAGGCCGCCGATAAGGGCTGGCAAACTTTGCACGATGAATTAGCGCAAGTCGATCCTGTGGCGGCAGCTCGTATTCATCCGAATGATCCGCAGCGTTTAAATCGAGCCATTGAAGTGTATCGAATCTCAGGTGAGACTATGACGTCTCACCTTGAACGGCAGCAACAAACGATGCCCGAATATCGCTTTGTACAGTTTGCCATTGCTCCGGCTGACCGTTCCATGTTGCACGAACGCATTGAGCGCCGATTTAAGCTGATGCTTGAGGCAGGTTTTCAAGCTGAAGTGGAAGCTTTATTTAAACGAAAAGAGCTACATACGGAACTACCGTCTATTCGAAGTGTCGGATACAGGCAGATGTGGTCGTATTTAGCCGGCGATCTTGACTATGATGAAATGGTCTTTCGCGGAATTGTAGCAACGCGCCAGCTTGCAAAACGTCAAATGACGTGGCTGAACGGGTGGCCTGATGTGCATTGGCTAGATACACATTCAGAGACAAATTTAGCTGATTTACTGTCCATATGCAGCCTTCGCTAGTCCACTAGACATAGGTTATACTTGCGGCAGCAATCAGTATTTTTAAAAAAACATAAATTAGAAAATAAAGGATCTATCCATGGCTAAAGGGCAATCATTACAAGACCCGTTTTTGAATGCGCTACGCAGAGAACGTATTCCTGTCTCAATTTACCTCGTAAACGGTATTAAATTACAAGGCCAAATTGAATCTTTTGACCAGTTTGTCATTCTGCTGAAGAACACTGTAAACCAAATGGTATACAAGCATGCGATTTCAACTGTCGTTCCAGCACGACCAGTTTCTCATGTCACTCAGCCGCAGCATGGCGGAAAAGGTGAATCTGACGGAAGTGATGAATAAATCACTGACGACGCAGTAAGGAGTCAAACGATTGTTTGATCGTTATCAGGCCGGTGAACAGGCAGTTCTTGTTCACATTGACTTCACCGACGAGCACGAGCGAGAAGATTTGCGCGAGCTCGAAATGCTAGTGACTTCCGCTGGCGTTGAGGTGAAAGGCGTGGTTCGGGGGACGCGTAAGTCCCCCCATCCAAAATATTTTGTAGGGGCCGGTAAAGCCGAAGAAATTGCCCAAGCCGTTAAACTCTACGAAGCCGATATCATTATTTTTAATCATGCATTGTCACCTGCTCAAGAACGCAATCTCGAGCAGTTGTGTGAATGTCATGTGCTTGCAAGAACAGGATTGATCCTCGATATCTTTGCTCAACGCGCACGAACGCATGAGGGTAAGTTGCAAGTCGAGTTGGCTCAGTTGCGCCATATTTCTACTCGACTTGTGCGAGGTTGGACCCACCTTGAGCGTCAAAAAGGTGGGATCGGGATGCGCGGTCCGGGTGAAACTCAGCTCGAAACCGATCGACGTTTGATTCGAGCTCGTATCGACAACATCACCGGACGACTGGAAAAAGTATCGAAGCAACGCGAACAAGGGCGTCGCTCGCGTCAGCGTGCTGAGGTGCCAACCGTTTCGTTGGTGGGTTATACCAATGCCGGTAAATCGTCGCTGTTTAATCAAATCACAGACGCCGGAGTGTATGCAGCTGATCAGCTGTTTGCGACGCTCGATCCGACGCTGCGAAAAATTGAGGTTGAAGATGTTGGGCCCACAATTTTGGCGGATACCGTTGGCTTTATCCGACACTTACCGCACGACTTGGTTGCTGCATTTAAGGCAACTTTGAAAGAAACCCAAGAAGCTGAATTGTTACTACATGTGTACGATGGTGCTGATGATCGATTCTCAGAGAACATCGATCAGGTGAATGATGTTCTCGAAGAGATCGATGCCGGTGAAGTGCCCGTACTATTAGTGTGTAACAAGATTGATTTGTTGGAAGGCGCTTTGCCTCGTATTGACAGAGATGAAGACGGCATGCCTTGGCGTGTTTGGGTCTCTGCGCAAGAAGGGCTTGGTATTGAACTTCTATTTCAAGCGCTTAAAGAGCGGTTGGGAAGAAACATGGTGGAGTATACATTGCGAATCCCCCCTGCACAGGGAAAGCTTCGTGGTATGCTCTATCAAAAGCACGTTGTTCAAGATGAGCAGTACACTGAACAAGGTGAATCAGAGCTTGTGATTCGCATTCAGGTAGCGGCATGGAAATCGTTACTTAAACGCGACTATCCGCAAGCGAATGACTACATCATTTCAGAAAAAATTGATTAATTAAGGTCTTCAGAGACTCAAAAACTATTATGAAAAAATCGATGATGGCCTGGCACGAACCAGGTGGGAAAAAACCTAACGATCCCTGGAATGGGAAGAAACAAGGTGATCAAGGTCCACCCGACCTTGATGAAGTGCTGAGTAATATTTCTAAAAAGCTTGGTGGCAAATTTGGTGGTGGACGTCCTGGCGGCGGAAACGACTCAGGCGCGATGAAATTTGGCGGCATATTAGTCGCTATCATCTTGCTTGTCGTTTGGGGGCTTAGTGGCTTCTACACCGTTCGTGAGGCTGAGCTCGGTGTGAAACTTAGGTTTGGTCAATATGCAGGTACAGTGCAGCCAGGCTTGCATTGGAAACCAACATTTGTTGACGAAGTAACGCCCATCGATGTGCGTACCGTCAACTCAATGCCAACCAATGGATTCATGCTCACGCGTGATGAAAATGTTGTGCGTGTTGAGATGGATGTTCAGTACCGTATTTCTGACCCTTATTTGTATATGTACAGCGTACAAAACCCCGATGACACATTGCGTCAGGCTATGGACAGTGCCTTGCGTTTTGTTGTGGGCCACACCGACATGGACGATGTATTGACCAGCGGTCGTGAGCAAGTTCGTGCCGAAACATGGGAAGAAATTCAGAAAATTATTGACCCATACAACACTGGTTTAGACATTGTTGATGTGAACGTTCAGCAGTCTCGTCCACCTGAGGAAGTGAAAGGTGCGTTTGATGACGCCATCTCTGCACAGGAAGATGAGCAACGTTATATTCGAGAAGCCGAAGCATATGCACGTGAAGTTGAGCCACAAGCCCGTGGTCGAGTGAAGCGTGTGTTAGAAGATGCTCGAGCGTACAAAGAGAAAAAAGTACTTGATGCACGTGGTGATGTGGCGCGATTCAATCAGTTACTTCCCGAGTATTTAGCCCAGCCAGAAGTCACTCGCAAACGTTTGTATCTTGAAACGATCGAAGAAGTGTATGGCAATAGCAATAAAGTGTTGGTTGATGTAGACGGAGGTAATAACCTCATGTATCTGCCACTCGACAAGATTATGTCGGGAGAAAAGCGCACTAAAACTGATAGCAACATGACGCAGCCTAAACGCACTCGTTCAACGCAATCTGCTCCAATTAATTCGAGCGGCCAAGAACGAAATGATCGCTTTAACGCGGGAGGAAGAAACTAATGAGGCCTCTAGTTTTAGTTTTAATTGCAGTGTTTGCACTGGCAGGTTATTCGTCACTGTTCGTTGTTAACGAAGGTGAGCGGGGAATCTCGATTCGATTTGGTAAAGTGTTACGCGATGCCCAAACAGCTGAAACCGTTGTGTTTGAGCCGGGTCTACACGTGAAAATTCCATTCATTGATAATGTGCGTTATCTCAACGCGCGTGTTCAAACTCTGGATGATCGTGCCGACCGTTTCGTGACATCTGAAAAGAAAGATTTGATCGTTGATTCATACGTGAAGTGGCGTATCAGTGACTTTTCTAAATTCTACTTATCGACACGTGGTGATATTTTTAAAGCCGAATCCTTGTTGAAACGTCGAATTAGTAACGGCTTGAGAACTGAGTTTGGTGCCCGTACGATTAAAGAGATCGTGTCAGGGGCGCGCAGTGAGTTGATGGAAAAAGCATTGTCTCAAGTTGCGGAAGGTGCCCAAGAGCTGGGGATCGAAGTCATTGATGTGCGTGTGAAGCAAATTAACTTACCGCCAGAGGTCAGTGAAAGTATTTATGACCGCATGCGAGCAGAGCGTACTGCTGTAGCTCGTGAGCACCGTTCAGAAGGTCGTGAGCAAGCCGAAGCCATTCGTGCCGACGTTGATGCCCGTGTAACGGTGATGTTAGCAGACGCCGAGCGTCAAGCGCGTGAGCAGCGGGGTACTGGTGATGCAGAAGCCGCTAAGATTTATGCGGACTCTTACGGTCAAGATCCAGAGTTCTATGAGTTCTTCCGTAGCATGCAAGCTTACCGCACAAGCTTTGGCCAGAGTGGTGACATGATGGTGATTCAGCCTGACAGTGAATTCTTCAAGTACATGAAGAACCCAACAGGCAAGTAAGCACATTGCACGATCAAAAAAAGATGCCCTTGGGCATCTTTTTTTTCGTCTCAATGATGGCAGCTGAATCTCAGAGTAGACCTTGTTCACGTACAATTTGTTCAAAGTCTGTGCAGCCACCAATGGGCTTCTCATCTAAGAAAATCTGTGGAACGGTTTCAACTTCTGAACCCACAGACTTAGACAGATCAGCTTTAGTAATGCCTTCCGCGTGAATATCAACATAACGAAATGTGAAATCATCGCGTGCTTCGGTCAATTGCTCAGCAAGCTGCTTAGCACGAACGCAATAGGGGCAGCCTGGGCGGCCAAAAATAACAGCAAACATAATAGTTCCTAATTCCTCATGAAGATTAGGGCAAGCATAACGGGTTCTGTTCGCTGCGCAAAGTGGAACATTCCCATTGGATTAATAGGTATTCTTTATGAGTGAGGAGATTAGCTCTATGAGTTTATTGTTGATGGCCATCGGAATTTTTTTGTTGCTCGAAGGACTCATGCCAGCATTGGCGCCAAACGCTTGGAAACGCGCACTTTTAGCCCTTTCAGAGTTGCCCAATAATCGTGTGAGACGCTTTGGTGGAGCAATGGTTATCGCCGGAGTTGTAATTTTGTGGCGGCTTTCGTCACAAAACTGATGATCAAGGTGCCCAAAGTCTGCTAAAATCCGCCCCTTTCGTGCGTCCAATCAGACCAAAAGAGACCAAACATGAGCAAGAATGTTGTGGTTCTCGGCACCCAATGGGGTGACGAGGGTAAGGGCAAAATTGTTGATTTGCTGACTGACCAGGCCAGCTATGTGGTTCGCTATCAAGGCGGCCATAATGCGGGTCATACACTGGTTATTGATGGTGAGAAGACTGTTCTCCACCTAATTCCATCTGGCATCCTACGTGATAACGTGAAATGCATTATCGGTAATGGCGTTGTGCTATCACCGGAAGCATTGTTCAAAGAGATCGCAATGCTTGAAGAACGTGGCGTTCCTGCAAAAGAGCGTTTGTTCATCAGCGAAGCGTGTCCTTTGATCCTGCCGTATCATGTGGCATTAGATGCAGCTCGTGAGCAAGCTCTGGGCAAGAAAGCGATTGGTACTACCGGTCGTGGCATTGGTCCAGCTTACGAAGATAAAGTATCACGTCGTGCATTGCGCGTAGGTGACTTGTTCAATGCAGAGAAATTCGCAGAGAAGCTCAAAACAGTTGTGGACTACCATAACTTTGCGCTACGCGAACTCTACAAAGTGGACGAAGTCAGCTACGAAGAAGTGCTTGAACAAGCGCTTGCAGTAGCCGACACCTTAAAAGCCATGTCGGTCGATGTGATTGATGTGCTGGATAAAGCCCGCAAGAACGGCGAAGCCATCATGTTTGAAGGCGCTCAAGGCACATTGCTCGATATCGACCACGGTACTTACCCTTATGTGACGTCTTCCAACACAACCGCTGGTGGTGTTGCAACGGGTGCTGGCTTCGGTCCATGTCATCTCGACTACGTATTGGGTATCGTGAAGGCTTACACCACGCGTGTGGGTGGCGGTCCGTTCCCAACAGAGCTTGATTGTGAAGTGGGACAATACTTGGGCGAGAAAGGCCATGAATTTGGTGCAACAACAGGGCGTCAGCGCCGTTGTGGTTGGTTTGATGCTGTGGTGATGCGCCGCGCGATTCAAATCAACAGTATTACAGGTTTGTGCCTGACCAAGTTAGACGTGCTCGACGGTTTGAAAGAAATCAAGATTTGTACCGGCTACAAAATGGCTGATGGTTCAATTGTTGATGTGCCCCCTTTGGCGGCAGAAGGCTACGAAGAAGCTACACCTGTGTACGAAAGCATGCCAGGTTGGGACGATAGCACATTTGGTGTTCAGTCTATGGAAGGCTTGCCACAAGCGGCTCTTAATTACATTGAGCGCTTGGAAGAACTGCTTGAAGTGCCATGTGATGTGGTGTCAACGGGGCCAGATCGTGTTGAAACAATTATTCGTCGTCATCCATTTAAATAAATGCAATGACAGATGATTCAAAAGGCGAGCTAATGCTCGCCTTTTTTGTGCCTAAATGTAGGACTGTTAAGAGTAAAATAACGTGAATGTTAATGCGTATTTCTCAATTTTATGTCTTAATTTCAGTTGCTTGATAAACGTCGGCTCCCTATGTGAATAGTCTCAGCTATTTCCCTATCAAATATTATATCGGGCATTGAAGAATATGAATGAGTGACTATCGGCGGCTCAATGCCGGCGGTTGTCCTTGATGATTTCGAGTTTGACTAAACTCACTTTCTCATAAGGCTGAAACTTCGCTTAGTGTTCAGACATGGGAACGCGCCGTGCCGGGGCTCAATCTAGCTTACTATCGTGAGTTAATCATCGACTTATCTTTAACATCATCCGGAAAAACATCCTGAGATGTTTGCATTAGGTATTGTTTCAATTAACGGGAGGTATGAATATGGCATTTCTCCTTCCTTGATTCTGATGAAATCCAATACAGGCTCAAGAAAAATACGTTGATGCCGATATAATGACTATGAGTGACTTACAGCCATCATTTTGTGCCATGAAAAATATCAATTACACGTTAAAACTACTGCTCTTCAGTGCCGTGCTACTAAGCGCTGCTGCAAGTGCGGAAACGTTAACGGCTGTGCAAATCTATAGCCAAGACGAATTGCTCAATCTAATTGGTAAAAACAAGCATCTGCAACGCGTGAAAGCGGATGATTGCCAACTGGTGGAAGACATTAAAGCGCGTTCTGAAAAAATGAAGGTGCCAGCCTACCAATTCTTATATGGCGACATGTTGCTGTACGGCGTGTGTGTTGATAAAAACGTAAACCTTGGTATGGACTTTATACACCAGTCTGCAAATCAAGGCCTGCCCGATGCGTTAGAGCAATTGGGGCGTTACTATAATGAAGGGCGCTTTGTGCGCAAAGATAAAAACCGTGCAACAGAGTATTTTTACGCGGCGTCGTCGGTTGGCCACTTACGCGCTCAAATGCAATTGATCGAGCTGTATAATGCCGGCTATGGCGCCCCTCATGACTACTACTATGCCTATCATTGGCTACATAACGCGATTATTGAACAGGGCAAAGATCAACAAAAAGCAGAGCAATTACTAGCACAGCTTTCTAAAAAAATGCCCGAAACTGTCGTGACCCAAGCCAAACAACCACTGGAGCGCTAATCGCTCCATTATTTCCCGCTTAACTTGAACTGAGCCGACGATGTAAAAATAACCGCAGCTTAATAGGTGCTTGCGGTATACTAGGAGCGTATCTCCATTTAGAAGAAACCGTGTGACCAAGAAAAAACCGTATAAAGATCCCCATCAGGAGCGCGAATCGCGCAATTACGACCGTCCCATTGCCAGTCGTGAATTGATTCTTGAGCTCTTGCAGGAGCAAGAAAGCCCCATTAATCGTGAACAAATCCGAGTGCTACTTCAACTTGAAGATGAAGAGCAGCAGGAGGCATTACGTCGCCGTTTGCGCGCAATGGAACGAGATGGTCAGTTAGTCTTCACTCGCGCGCAATGCTATGCATTACCAGAGCGCATGGGAGTGGTGACAGGCAAGGTAATTGGTCACAGAGATGGGCATGGCTTTGTGAAATTAGACGAGGGCGGCAGCGACATGTTCCTACCGCCGCGCCAAATGTTATCTGTAATGCATGGCGACAGCGTCCTTGTATTGCCTGTTCGAGAAGACCGCAAAGGCCGAAAAGAAGCGCGTATCGTGCGTGTGTTAGACGAAACACCGCGTAGCATTGTTGGGCGTTTCTTTGTGGAAAAAGGCAATTGTTTTGTGGTGCCCGATGACAATCGGTTAAACCAAGACATTGTGATCCCCAAAGAAAATACGATGGGAGCGCGTCAAGGCAATGTGGTGGTGATTGATTTAATTCAACGCCCTAATGCTCGCCAAAATGCGCTGGGTAAAATCACCGAAATTTTAGGTGAACACATGGCGCCGGGAATGGAAATTAAAACCGCCATTCGTCGTCACGAGATCCCGCATAAATGGCCCAACGCCGTCACTAAGTCGGTCAAGCACATTCCTGAATTAGTGCCTGAAAAAGATAAGGAAGGCAATGGCCGTGTTGATTTGCGGCACTTGCCCTTAGTCACCATTGACGGTGAGGATGCGCGTGACTTTGATGATGCTGTGTATTGCGAAACCAAACCGTCCGGTGGTTGGCGTTTGTGGGTTGCTATTGCTGATGTGAGTTACTACGTTCGTCCCGGTACAGCGCTGGACGACGAAGCCGTTGAACGTGCAACATCGGTTTACTTCCCGCAACAAGTGATTCCAATGTTGCCTGAGGAGTTGTCGAACGGATTGTGTTCTTTGAATCCTGAAGTCGATCGTTTATGTATGGTGTGTGAAATGACAGTGAGCGCAAAAGGCGCATTGTCAGGTTACAAATTCTATCCTGCTGTGATGGAGTCCAAGGCGCGCTTAACCTACAACAAAGTGGCTGCGATTCTGGATGGTGACTCAACTCTAATCGAACGTTATAAGCCGCTTGTGGGTCACTTACAGCAACTGCACAATTTATATGATGCACTCAATGTTGCCCGTATCGAACGCGGAGCGTTGGGGTTAGAGACGCTTGAAACGCGTTTTATTTTCAATGCGTTCCGAAAAATCGATAATATTGTGCCTGTGACACGCAACGTCGCCCATAAAATCATTGAAGAATGCATGATTTTAGCGAACGTTTCTGCGGCTAAATATGTTGAAAAGCATAAGGCCGAAGCGTTATTCCGAGTGCACGATACGCCCGGTGAAGAGCGCCTTGTGACCTTTAGAAACTTTCTAAGTGAGCTTGGGCTTCACTTGGGAGGTGCGATGGACCCGAGCCCGAAAGATTACTCCGACGTGTTAAAACGCACGGCAGATCGACCCGATGCTGAACTCATTCAAACCATGTTGTTGCGCTCCATGCGACAAGCGGTTTATGACGCTGAAAATATTGGCCACTTTGGTTTAGCATTGAAGTCATACGCGCATTTCACGTCGCCTATTCGTCGTTACCCCGACTTATTGCTTCATCGCACCATTAAATATTTAATTGCGAAAGAGCATGGTGAAGTGCCCGATCGTTGGACACCCATTGGTGGTTATCATTATTTTGCAGAGGACATGGACTACTTTGGTCCGCACTGTTCAAAAGCAGAACGCCGCGCCGATGAGGCAACGCGAGACGTTGATAGTTGGCTGAAATGCGAATACATGCAAGATCATGTGGGCGACGAATTTGAAGGTGTGATCGCCTCGGTAACTAGTTTTGGCTTCTTCGTGCGGTTAAACGAGTTGCATGTGGACGGCTTGGTACACATCAGTAATTTGCAAAATGATTACTATCAATTTGATGGCGCGCGTCAGCGCTTGGTAGGAAATGCCAGTGGCAAAACCTATCGCATTGGTGACCCTGTTGAAGTGAAAGTTGCAGCTGTTAACTTAGACGACAAAATGATCGACTTCATGTTGGCTGGGCAGATGAAAGGCACTGGCAAACCTCGCCGTGGGAAGTCAAATAGCAGTAAAAGTGGCAAGGCGTCAAAAGGTAAGAAATCATCTTCTGCCAACGCTAAAAGTGGTGTGTGGAAAGATACTGGAATTTCCAAGCCAAAAGCGGGTTCCGCGCGCGCGGCTGTTTCTGCAGCTGGGGCTGAACTCGCGAGTAAGAAGAAAAAGCCTAAATTTAAAGGCAAAAAAAAATCCGCAGCAGGCGGCAAGAAAAAAGTGAAGAAATAAAAGGTCATGAGCCAAATAGAATCAGTATTCGGAATCCATTCAGTCACCGCCTTAGTGCAAAATACGCCAGAGCGTGTGGTTGAGTTATGGTGTTTAAAAGGCCGCGAAGATGCCGCGTTCAATGCCATTATCAAACGTGCAAGAGAGTACGGTGTTAGTGTTCAATTTGTGGCCCGAAAAACGCTTGATAACAGCGCCAAAGGCGAAAATCATCAGGGTGTTTTAGCACGTGTTAAAGCAGCTAAGGTCAAAACTGAAGCCGATCTCGATGACATTTTAGAGAAAAAACATCAACCGTTCTTTTTGATTTTAGACGGTGTCACCGACCCGCATAACCTAGGGGCATGTTTGCGCAACGCAGATGGTGCTGGAGTGGATGCGGTGATTGTACCGAAGGATAAGTCGGCCAGTTTAAACCCGACCGTCCGTAAAGTTGCCAGCGGAGCTGCTGAAACCATGCCTCTCATTCAAGTAACTAACTTGGCTCGAACCATGCGTTTTTTGCAGGAGCACCATGTATGGTTAGTGGGCACAGCCGGAGAAACCGACCAAAGCCTATTCGATACTCAATTTAAAGGCGGTATCGCAATTGTGATGGGTGCAGAAGGTAAGGGCATGCGCCGCCTCACACGCGAGCATTGTGATGAGTTAGTGAAATTACCGATGGCAGGTTCCGTCAGTAGTTTGAATGTGTCGGTTGCCACCGGCATTTGTTTATATGAAGTTGTTAGACAGCGCCAAGGGGCCTAAAACATGTCAGATTATTCAGCAGAAAAAATTCAGGGTTGGGCTCAGCTTGATGACGAACCGCGCTTTGAAGCCTTTTTAGGGCTTGTTGTGAAGCACAAAGAAGTATGGGCGTTGTCAGATGACGAAGGTTGTTTGATGGTCGCTATGGAAGATGAAAACTGTTTGCCACTGTGGCCACTTGAGATTTATGCACAGCAAGCCGTGGCCGAAGAATGGGAAGGTTTTTCACCTTTGAAAATCACTCTTGATAACTTCTACGAAAATTGGGCGCCGGGCATGTCGGGTGATGAAATAGCAGCAGCTGTCTTTCCGAACGACGAAGGTAGTTGCACTGTGCTTGATTCAGAAGAATTGGCAGTGACTCTCAAGTTGCAAGCCAAGAAAGCACCGATTGCATAATCGAGCCTAGCTCGAATACAAAAAAGCGCCGTAGGGCGCTTTTTTTAGGTCTGGATTTTAACCTAGGCTTTGGCATATCAAAGCCATAAAAAAGGGTGAATCACTCAGTGATTCACCCTTTGTTTAGGATTCAAGCGTCTCTAAAGAGTTATTTAGAATAACGGCGCTTGTATAAGTTAGTGTTTACTTCTTTGGCTGCTTCAACCATTGGGCGATACGGAGTATCTGTCACAGAGATAAAGCCAACATTGTAGTTTTCACCATCGTACGCACGGCCTGTGATAGGTGAGTCAATGTACTGGAACCAATGCGCACCCACAAAGTAAGGGTTGTCGACCACTGAGTTCATGTAATCAACAAACATCCGGCCTCTGTCTTCTTGGTCTGATGCGTGAATAAGACCCGGGTGATACAAACCACTATCGCTTGCGCCGACGTGGAATTCGCCAATGATGCTTGGCATATCGATCTCTTCCAAGAACTTCCAAGAGCTTGGGTGTAGGCCTTCTTTGTATGCGTTGTAACTGACAACGTCCACATATTCAGCAGAAGCTTTTACCACTTCAATTGGCATGCCCCAGTCAGGGAAACGAGCCCCTAAGTAAAGGTGATTTGGCATGTGCTTTTCAAGAGAAGCCTCAACAACGCTAAAGTACTTACCCGCATAGGCGCCTAAAAGGACTCCGTAGTCAGCAACTTGGGCTTTGTTGTTGATGGTTGAATCAACGTGTGTGTTGAAGTCGTCCCACGACTTAGATTGTGTACCCCAAACCTTGTTGAGCGCATCAATCGTGCCGTATTTATCCTTCATGATTTGGGTAAATGCGGCTTTGGTTGGGACGTCTTTGCCGTCACGCTTTAACGTGTGAATCACAATACCGTAGTGTGCTTCGTCGTTTTCACTGCGACCAAAGCTCTTTTCGTTATCGATGAAGACACCCACACACCAAGGGCTATTGTTCACTTCAGCAGCAACGGTACGTGCAGTAAAGTCTGCGCGTTCAGCAAATTTTGGATCGTAGACGTCTGGTAATGCACCCCAGAAATCGTTACCACTTGAAACGGTTTTGAAATCGCCGATGACCCAACCGTTGGCAAAATAAGGCACTTGGTCGTTGTCGTAGAAGCGAGGATCTGTCCAGTTTCCTAGTGACGTAAAGCCCCAGTTTTTCATGCGCTTGACGGTAATGTCTTCCCAAGCTTGCATGTAGTCTGCGCCGTTGTCGCCGTATTTACGATCGAGGTTGGCCGAATAGAAGCTGTAGGTTTCACCTCGCTGTAGAGGGCCTGAGTGAGCGCTTTTACGGTAACCATAGTGTTGACCCATGCGCGAGTCGTACGCAGGTAACTCTTGGAACAAGTCTTTCCGCAGTTCAGATGTGACTTCACGAGTAGAAACCAAGGAGTCGTCAACACGGTTCAAACCTTGTGAATCTTCAGGTGTAGGGTCGTCAATGGAGCGCTGAGTCATTTTGGCATGGTTGAAGTCATAGCCTGTCATTGTTGTTGAGTTGGCAAGACGAATAATGTCTAAGCCTGTGGCAATATAAATATGACCATCGGGATCAACCAGAGACCATTTACCATCCACTTTTTCAGTGCGGAAATAACCCGTAGCTTTTAGTTTTGGACCATCTTTCCAGCCGCCCCACTTAGAACGATCACTCAGCAATTTGTTGTCTAAGCTTTTCGCTTCTTCGTCGCGTTGTGCTGCAAAGTCACTTTCTTTATGAATTTTGCCTTCGAAATCTACCGTTGAGTTCTGACCGAACTTATCGACAATATGTGTAAGGTAGCGTTCGTTGAATTCAGGATTGTGGCGTAATCGAATATTGCTAATCACAATCTCTTTGTCATGCATTGCGCTTTGCACGCTCAATCCGATTTTCGTAATGCCGGACAAGTTGAGGTTCTTTTTGCCCCACATTGAGATGAACTGAATATCGTCAGATTCCCATGTGTCAGGGTTGGAACGAAGGCCTGAGTTAAAATTGAGTTCAACCGAAGGGTCAGCATCCATAGATACTAAGTCGTGGCCTGCCATCTTCGCGTAATATACTTTTTTGCCGCCAACGGGAATACTCACAGTACGTGTGTAGTTACCGCCGTCAACATCAGAAATATCTAAGTAAACTTGAACCGAATGCTCGCCTGGGTTGGCGATGTCCATGGCTAAGTTGAAGTCTTGGTATTCACTCCAGTTCCAAGGTGTTTCTGGGCTAAAGACAATAGAAGAGTAAGAATGCTGCTTTGATTGAAAATCAACCTGAAGACCTGTTTCGCCCGTTGTATTCAACTTGAGGGACGCATTGAACGGCTTCACGACGTTGCGATCGATTGAGGTATTAAGAGGAAGTAAAGTTGTGATTGTGCCAGAAGCTGCTGCAACTTGTTCTGTGGCAGTGCTCTCGGTGCCAGATTGACACCCCACTACAGACACTAAAAACAAGCTGGAGATGGCATATAAATAGTTGTTTTTCATTGTGTTACCGTTGATTTATCACCAGTGTGTAAACGCAGCTAAGAGTATACAGACTAAATTGCACAATGAAAATTGTTAACAATATTTGGTTGTCGTTAATGTTAAGGAGTCCACAAAAGACTAGTACAAACGTGAGATTTTGCGGTAGTTGGTTAGAAATTTGCGCTGTCGTGCGGTTGTGCCATGTTGTGAGGAATGAGTGCCGATACGGGGTCAGGACGCTCCCTATTCGCGTGCCGCTCTATGGTCATCGCGACTCGACTTTGCTGGGTCACCATTTTCCAAAAATGGGTACTCACAAAATTAATGGCATGAGACTCTGCATTCAACAGCACTGCAATGCCAATTTGACGTTCAGGCGAGTAGGCGACGTCGGCACGGTAGCCGGCTACCCAGCCACCGTGATATACCAGAGGCTCATCATTGAATTGATACAGGCGCCAACCTAAACCATATTCTGCTTTCGACAAATATTTGCGCCATTGTTTGCGTCGTAAATCTTTACGTGTGCCTGCACGAGCTGTCGTCATCGTCTTTACAACACTTGGCGCAATCACTTCAGGAAAGTGACCTAGCTGTGCCATCAGCCATTGTCCCATGTCGGATGCGCTTGCGTTTACACCCGCAGCCGCTGGGTAGTTGTAGTAGGCTTGCTTGGGAGATTTTGGATACCAACCGCGTTTTAGTTTTAAGTGGCCGGTTGCATGATTGGGGTTACTCATAAAGGCGTCTAAACCAACACTTGCATCGCCCATGCCTAGGGGATCAAAAATCGATTGCTGCATGAGTGCTTCGTAAGAAATTTCGTGGCCGTGCTCGATCACCTGTTCAATCATGCTGTAAAGCACATTTTGGTATGCGTAACATTTACCAGGTTTACACATGGGTTGGAGCTTTTTAAATTGCGGCAGGATTTTTGGAAGTTTCCGATTCGCTTCAATCAGGTTGTCGTAGGCGTTTGGCACAACACCTGCGGTATGACTGAGTAAGTGCTCAACTTTTAAATGCTGTTTGTGGCTTTGATCCGCAAAGTCTAATTCTGGCACGTATAGCATCACCGGGTCTTGCCAGTTAAATGTACCGCGTTGTTCTTCGATCGTTGCTAGGCTCGCGGCAAATGTTTTAGAAACAGAGGCGAGGCGGAAGGTTGTGTGAGCATTGACCTTCGCAGCGCTTTTTTGTTTGCGCACACCGTAAGGCCGAATTTTAACAATTTGGTCGCCATGCACAATGACGTAAGCGGCGCCTGGCACTTTGTGCTCACGCATTTTCTTCACAAAGTAGCGATCAAACTCTGAGACTAACGTATTGAGGGATTTATTTTGCGTCGTCGCAGCCTCTGCGGGAAACATCATCGAAATTGCCGCGAGTAGGCCGGCTACGATGGTTAGAACTGCGATTAAAGGCATGATTGCTCGTACATAAGTGAATGTGCTACTCAAATTATTGTGAAGTTGGCTGAGTATAGGGTACCAAATCACTTATAGGTTAAGCGAGCAGTGTATGAAGGCCAAATGCGCAAGCTTGTTTGGGAATTGAAATTAGCCCTTGTATTTGAAACCGTTCATTTGCCTTTAGGCCTGAAAATACGCGGGCTGCGATCTTTCTGCTTTAGTTGCGCTTCGTGCTTGCTTTCTATACAATGCGTCGCCTTAAATCAGTCATTCTAATTAGTTCCTTGCTTCTTTGTGGTGTTGACTGAGCCACTGTGAAGCTAATAATCCGTAAGGAGCGACGATGCGTCATTACGAAATCGTATTTATGGTCCATCCAGACCAAAGCGAACAGGTTCCAGGTATGATCGAACGTTATACCGGCCTGATCGAAGCAGACGGTGGTAAAGTTAACCGTCTGGAAGACTGGGGTCGCCGTCAATTGGCATACCCAATTAACAAGCTGCACAAAGCGCACTATGTGTTGTTGAATGTTGAAGCAAACCAAGCCGTCATCGACGAGCTTGAAACTGGCTTCCGCTACAACGATGCGGTATTGCGTAACGCTATTATGCGTACGAAAGGCGCAGTTACTGAGCCTTCTCCTATGGCGAAAGCCAAAGAAGAGCGTGCTGCTCGCGAAGAACGTGCTCCGCGCGAAGATCGCCAGCCACGTGAAGAGCGTCAACCTGAACAAGTCGAAGCAGCAGCTGATGCTACTGAGGCAAGTGCAGACGAATAATGACTGCTAATTGTTTGGTTTTAAGTGGCGTAGTTAGTCGCGAGCCCAAACATAGTGTCAGTCCCGCAGGCGTTCCACATTGCCACTTTGCTTTAGACCACGAGTCTGAGCAAGAGGAAGCCGGTCATCTTCGTCGAGCTTGGTGCCGATTAGAAGTGGTCGCTAGTGGATTCGAACTGCAGACGCAAACAGCGTCTTTGACTACGGCAATGCAATTGAGGGTGAGTGGATTTATCTGCTACCGGAAAACTGCTAACGGTTTAGGTACCGTGGTATTGCATGCCAAAAGCATTGAACAGATTAAATAGGAGATAGCCTCATGGCTCGTTTTTTCCGTCGTCGTAAATTTTGCCGCTTCACAGCGGATGGCGTGACCGAAATTGATTACAAAGATATAGTTACTTTAAAAGGCTATGTCACTGAAAGTGGTAAAATCGTACCAAGCCGTATCACTGGTACAAGTGCTAAGTATCAACGTCAGTTAGCTCGTGCAATTAAGCGCGCTCGCTACTTGGCATTGTTGCCTTACACAGATAACCATAAATAAGCCCACCCAATTAGGAGATTAAACCATGCAAGTTATTCTGCTTGATAAAATCGCTAACCTTGGTGGTCTGGGCGATGAAGTAACCGTTAAATCTGGTTACGCACGTAACTACTTATTGCCTTTAGGCAAAGCAGTAGTTGCTAACAAAGACAACGTTGCTTTGTTTGAGTCACGTCGTGCTGAATTAGAAGCGAAACTAGCTGACGAGTTAGCTGCTTCTGAAGCACATGGCGCAAAACTCAGCGAACTGGAAACAGTTGTTATCAGCTCTAAAGCTGGTGATGAAGGTAAGTTGTTCGGTTCTATCGGTACTCGCGACATCGCTGATGCAATTACTGCTGCAGGCGTTAAAGTGGCGAAAAGCGAAGTTCGCTTGCCATTGGGTACTTTGCGTAACGTTGGCGAATATGCCATCGATATTCAGCTTCATTCAGACGTAACAATAGCTGTTAACGTTTCAATTATTGCTGAAGATTAATAATCAGTACTGCTGATTTCGAGCGTTAAAAACACCGCCAACTGGCGGTGTTTTTTTATGTCAGAAATACGCAGACTTGCGGACGGAGTGACTGTCAATACCTTGGTACAGTGCCTTTTCTTCTGTAAAGATTTTGTGACGAACTGCGTTACGATTCTCGCCTCAGCACACCTCTAATCAATCATCTCAGGGCATAGGCAATTGCGCCTGAGCCATCTAAAATTCGGCTCAATTCAATTTCTATGAGCTCACGTTGTTATGAAACAAGTTGCACTCCAATGGTATGCGCAAGTAGAGGGCTGCTTCTTAGTGTCTCTCGGTATTTGTTTTCTCGCCGCGAGTGGCTTATTGGTAGGGGGCACGGCTGGGTTTGCATTTATTGCCCACAAGTTCATGCCTGTATCATTTGGCTTTTGGTTTTTTATCATTAATCTGCCGTTCTTCTATTTGGCGATTCGTCAGATGGGCAAAGCCTTTGCGGTTCGCAGCCTTATTTGTATCGTTGCGGTATCGCTGATGTCGGATGTACTGAATTACTACGTTAGTTTTGATGCACTACCGCCCTTGCTAGGCGCTGTGATTGCCGGTGGTTTAATTGGTATTGGCTTGATTTTGTTGTTCCGCTATCGCTCGTCGTTGGGCGGGGTCAATATTCTTGGATTGTATCTCGAAGAACGTTTTAATATTCATTCGGGCAAGGTGCTACTGGCGTCTGACGTGTTAGTCGCTTGCTGTGCTTTGACCCTGTATGAAATCGACAAAGTCGCTTACTCATTATTGGGTTTTGTGGTGTTGAGCTCTGTCTTAGGTCGCTACCACAAGAAAGCTCCGATTCAGCAACAGGCTAATAAAGCGAAAAAATCTGACGCCCAACACGCGAGCGTGTCACCTGTGTCTGAAACAGCAATCACCGATTCATAAGCAAGTTTGGCCGTCACGGCCTGAGTAAAGACTGAATAAAGCCTAAATCAATTGTACTCGAGCCAAATCGAGGTTTGCTTGATACATGAAGGCCTTGCCATAATAGCCACACGATTGTTCAAGCAACTTGATGTCATGTGGCAAATTTTTAAGAATTTCTTTTCCTTAGGTTGGGTTAGTTTTGGTGGCCCGGCGGCTCACCTTGGTTACTTTCAGCGTCACTTCGTGACAAAATTGGGTTGGCTTGACCAAGCTCGTTATGCGCAACTAGTTGCATTGAGTCAATTTTTGCCCGGCCCTGGCTCTTCTCAAGTCGGCTTTGCTATCGGCTATCAACGCGCGGGACTATTGGGCGGGCTTACTGCATTTATCGCGTTTACCTTGCCCTCTTTTGCCATCATGGTTGCGATTGCAGCACTGAACGTTGGGCTCACTGACAACGCTTGGTATCAAGGCGTGATACATGGTCTCAAATTGTTTGCGGTGGTGGTGGTGGCTGATGCGGTGCTCACCATGGCAGGGCAATTTTGGAAACAAAGATTTGGCCTGATCGTGGGCACGACTACCGCGGTGATCATGCTTGTCAGTCCCGGCATCGAAACTCAATTGTTGGTCTTGGTTGCCGCTGCTCTTGTTGGCTTTCAGCAGCCAGTATCATCGTCGGTAGAGTCGACGACTGCCTCTGCATCACCTCAGTGGTGGGCGCTTATCCTTTTCACTGTATTGTTTATTGGCCTGCCTTGGATTTCAGATAGCAACCATTGGTTAGGGATCTTTGGCGAGTTTTATCAAGCCGGCAGCTTAGTGTTTGGTGGCGGGCATGTGGTGCTGCCTTTACTGCAAGAAGGCTTGGCCGACCAAGTCACCTCAGATACCTTTCTATTAGGTTATGCGAGCGCACAAGCTGTGCCCGGGCCAATGTTTACCATCGCTACTTTTTTGGGGTATGAGCTGGGCGCCGATCTTCCAATTGTAGGGGCTTTAGTTGCGACGCTGGCTATTTTCTTACCGGGCTTTTTACTAATGATCGGGCTTATTCACTATTGGCAAGCACTCGCATCTCGCCCCCGTTTAGCTGGAACTATTGCTGCGGTAAACGCAGCCGTTGTGGGACTATTATTAAGTGCTTGGTATGCCCCTGTTTTTGTCAGTTCGGTGTTTGAAGCGCAAGATTTTGCGGTGGCCATTATTGGTTTTGTGTTGCTACGACAGCTAAAAGTGTCTGTGCTTTGGTTGGTGCCCGGTTTTGCCTTGTTGGGCGCGGCTGTTGGATAACGTCTCAATTATATAACGAAGCAAATCCATTTGCAGTTGAAGCGCGTTTAACCTGAATTAAGTCATGAATGAAATGGAATACATAAAATGAAATTACGTGTGATCATGCTGTTGTGTGGGCTGTTGGGCGCGGGTTGTACTGGAATTCCTCAAAACGTAGAGCCTATTAAAAACTTTGAACTTGAGCGCTATTTGGGACAGTGGCACGAAATTGCAAGGCTTGATCACTCATTTGAACGGGGGCTTGAACAAGTCACCGCCGAATACAGTATGAGAGACGATGGTGGGGTGAAGGTGATTAATCGCGGATATTCCATCGAGGAGAAACAATTCGAACAAGCAGAAGGCAAAGCCTATTTTGTGGAGTCTGCTGATGTTGGATATCTAAAAGTGTCTTTCTTTGGACCATTTTATGGTAGTTACGTGATCGCCGCGTTAGATGAAGATTACCGGTATGCGTTGGTGGTTGGGCCGAATACGGATTACCTTTGGATTCTTGCTCGAGAACCGGAACTTGATCTGGCCATTGTTAACACGCTGGTAGCAAAAGCGAAAGATTTTGGGGTTGATACAGAGGCTTTAATTTTCCCAAAAACATTGCAGATCCCTTAATTGAAAAGACGTTCCTGAATGATAAAAAAGGCCAAGTCGATGACCGGCCTTTTGCTGCTTTATCACGCCTAAATAGCGGATTTGACCTGAGAATTATGGCTGAAATGGTGTCCGAAGTCGGAAGTCCATTAGCGTGCCTGAATTGATATTAATGTCTTCTTTGCCGACTAAGATAGAAGCACCTGCCCCTACTTTAGCGCCGGTCTTCGCACCGTCACTACCATCGATTAGGCCGCCAATAGCTGCAGCGCCAGCAGTACGCTTAACAAGGCCGCCTGTTGCGCTAGGGCCTGCTGCATTCCACGTTTCGGTGACCACAGCTTTCATTTGGTTATTGACCATGATTTCTGTCAGCTCCAACGTAAGAGCGGGTTTTCCGGTTAAGCGCCCAGAGCGTTTAGCTTGGTGAATACGGCCGTAGATTTGACTGCCACGTTTGGCCACGACCTTACCGTCACTCGCCACCAAATCGGATTCGAGTACACCACTAAAGCGTTCTCCACTGTTATTACTTCGTGTAGAGATACCCTGACCCAATCGAATCGTAATGCTCGTGCCTGATGAGACGATTGATGGTGGAGGCGGTGCTTTGGCGACTGGCTTTGGCTCTGGTGCGGGAGCGGCCTTCACCGGCTCTTTTGCAGGAGTTGCTGGTGCGGGAGCTGCGGTGGCTGCACCCATGGTCATCCCAGCAATTTGATCAAGAGGAATTGTGGTATTGAATCCGCCTACATTCAGTACCAATGACGTGTCGTCACGTGAGACAAAGTCACCTTCAATGACGCGGCCATCTTTGAGCGTAACGGTGTCTGCAAACGCAGTTAGTGTGAACAATGAAGTCACAACAATAATCACAAAGGATCGGATTGGTGTAAGCATGGGCCCTCCAGCAGTGCTTAACAAATAAACGATTGATAAGCATGCTAGTCGGGGATTGCCCAACAATCAAAAAAGTTAGGCTTATTGTCAGCTTAGGTTCAGATTATTCAGAGTTGTCGTCAGAAAAGTCGAATTCTTCGTGGGTATCATCTGGATCGTCCGAACCGTCACTTAAATTATTCCGATATTCCTTGGGGGTCTGACCAAGGTCTTTCTTAAACACTGCGTACATGTATTGCAGTGACGGATAGCCACATAAAGTCGCGATTTCCATCGTTGGAAGTTCTGAATTTCGAAGCAATTGTTTGGCGCGTTCTAACTTGGTTTCATGAATTTCTGTATGGATTGAGTGTTCGCGCTCTTCGCGGAATCTTTTTTCTAAATTCGAGCGAGAAATCCCCACAAAATCGAGCACTTGATCGACTTTAATACCTTTACAAGCGTTATGGCGAATGAAGTGCATGGCTTGAATGACATAGGCATCACGCAGCGCGCGATAATCCGTGGATTGTCGTTCTACAACGCCTTGCGGTGGAACCAATACACGCTGATTGCGAATGGGTTTTGCACTTAACTTGTTGTGCAATAGCTTCGCCGCCTCGTAGCCCATGCGTTTACAGCCTTGATTCACTGAGCTTAAAGGAACACGGGTGAGGAAACGGGCCAAATCTTCGTTATCGATACCGATCACTGAGATTTTATCAGGTACGATAATGCCTAATCGTTCGCATACTTGAAGCAAGTGACGTGCGCGCGCATCGGTCACCCCAATAATTCCGGTTGGATGAGGAAGTCGTTGCAACCAATCCGACAGCCGATTCATGGCATAACGCCAATTTTCAGGGGTGGTTAACGTTCCGCGATAAATATCACCTTGGTAGCCATCTGCTGAGACCAGATCTTTAAATGCAAGCTCACGCTCTCGTGCCCAGCGCATTTGTGGCAAATCGGGAAGGCCGTAAAAGGCAAAGTTCTCCAAGCCCTTTTCACGCAAGTGCTGATAGGCCGCACTCACCAGCGCAGCGTTATCAGTGGCTACGTACGGGCCGTCTGGGTATTCACTTTTGTTGTGGTAAGAACCGCCTACGCCAACGACTGGGATACCGAGACCGCGAGTTGCTTCAACAATTTCAGGGTCATCAAAGTCGGCGATAATGCCGTCACCCATCCAATCTTTAATATCAGCAATGCGGCACCTGAAGTCGTCTTCGAAGAAGATGTCCCAGTCGCACTGTGATGCTTGTAAATACTCTCCGATGCCTTCAATGACTTGTCGGTCGTAGACCTTATTTGCATTAAAAAGCAGCGTAATACCATAGCGTTTAGAAAACACGGACTACCCTCGTTGTCTTCCCGAGCCCTTCGCGACACAGTATGTTAACGCGAACAATAAGATGAAAGCTATTGTAGCTCAGTGTGTGAAGCAATTCACAATGAACAAAAACAAGAATGGTGACTGACAAATTTCGTCATTGATCACAACTTAACTAATTCGCACTATTCTTGCCAACCAGTAAGCTGCTCAATGTGAGAGTGATGCTGAATTGTTTTAAGGAGAATAGCATGTATATCGGCATTGATTTGGGAACATCGGGTGTTAAAGCGGTGCTTCTAGACGACAATGATCAGGTGGTTGCATCACACAACGTGAGCCTTCCTATTTCACGTCCATACCCATTGTGGTCAGAGCAAAACCCTGAAGATTGGTGGAATGCCACGCTTGAAGCAGTTGATGGCCTGAAAGAAAGTGGCCAAATGGCACAGGTCAAAGCGATTGGTTTAAGCGGTCAAATGCACGGCGCAACATTGCTCGATGCAGAACAAAAAGTATTGCGCCCGGCTATTTTGTGGAATGACGGACGTTGCGCTGCTGAATGTGAGTTGATTGAACAGCGTGTGCCAGAAGCGCGCAGCATTACTGGTAATATCGTCATGACCGGTTTTACCGCACCTAAAGTGTTGTGGGTGCAGCGTCACGAAGCCAACATCTTTGCTCAAATCGATAAGGTGTTGCTGCCCAAGGATTATTTGCGCTTCAAATTAACCGGCGATTTTGCTTCAGATATGTCTGACTCCGCTGGTACATGCTGGATGGACGTCGGCAAGCGTGACTGGAGCAACGAAATGCTGGCAGCCACGGGGCTCAATCGTTCCCATATGCCAAAGCTTTGCGAAGGCAGCGATATCACAGGTACGTTAAGTGCTGAACTAGCCGCGCGTTGGGGGTGCTCTCAAGTGGGTGTTGTTGCCGGTGGTGGTGATAATGCTGCGGGTGCGGTAGGAGTGGGTTTAACTCAGCCTGGCCAAGCGATGTTGTCACTCGGTACTTCGGGGGTTTATTTTGCAGTGAGCGATGGCTTTAGCGCGAATCCAGATTCAGCGGTTCATGCATTCTGTCATGCGTTGCCGAATACTTGGCATTTAATGTCAGTGATTCTCAGCGCCGCTTCATGCCTTGCGTGGTTGGATAACGCAACGGGAAAAACCGGTGTGCCAGAAATGTTGGATGAATTAGATCGCTTCACGCCAGAACCCGGTGACCCGTTCTTCCTCCCGTATTTATCGGGCGAGCGAACGCCGCACAACAATCCAATGGCCAAGGGAATGTTTTTTGGGCTCACCCACGAAACAGATCGCCCTGCGATGGCAAGAGCCGTGTTGGAAGGCGTTGGATTTGCCTTTGCTGATGGTTTTGATGCCCTGCACGCAAGTGGTGTTAAACCCGATGAAGTCAGTTTGATTGGTGGGGGTGCTCGAAGCCCCGGTTGGCGTCAAATGCTTGCTAGTATCTTGAATCAAACTTTAGTGTATCGAAAAGGTGGTGATGTTGGGCCTGCCTTGGGAGCGGCTCGTTTGGCGCGCTTAGCGATGAACCCAGACACGCCAATTGCTGAGATTTGTCCAGTACCGGAGTTGGTTGAAACTCACAAACCAGTCGTCGCGGATGTTGCTGCGTACCAAGAGCGTCGTGCAACCTTCCGTAAGCTCTATGCAAAGGTTGAAGATTTATTCTGAGTTTGCTCAGAATTCAGCCTTAAATAAAGTTGTTTTATTTTAGAACCCGCTCGTATGAGCGGGTTTTTTTATGGAAATTTGTCAGCTTTAATAAAAATGAGAAGTGGCGTAAATGTAGGTAAAACGTGTCTTTAAGAGCTATTTAAGACGGCTGAACTGTGAGCTGGGCACATAAATAAAAAATTAAACAATCATGCCTGCAAATAACATAATTGCGATAACCCGCCCTGATGACGAATATAGTCCCCAATTCGTAGCGTCCAAGCGGTTTGGACCTTATCTCGAGCGTGGAGCAAATCATGAGCGAATATTTTGACGGTATTGGAAAAATCCAATACGAAGGACCTGATTCAACTAACCCTTTGGCATTCCGCTTTTACGACGAAAATAAAGTAGTTGCTGGTCGCACTATGAAAGAGCATCTGCGTTTTGCAGCATGTTACTGGCACAACTTCTGCTGGAATGGTTTCGATATCTTCGGTGCTGGCACTTTCGATCGTCCTTGGATGAAGCCAGGCGATGAAATGGAAATGGCGAAAGCGAAAGCTGACGTTGCTTTTGAATTCTTTAGCAAGTTAGGTGTTCAATACTACTCATTCCATGATGCGGACGTAGCGCCAGGCGGCAACTCGATTAAAGAGTATGTGGCTAACATGGAAGTGATGATGGATTACCTCCAGAAGAAACAAGACGAAACGGGTCTTGAACTTCTTTGGGGCACAGCGAACGCATTCTCTCACCCACGTTATATGTCGGGTGCAGGTTCTAACCCTGATCCAGAAGTATTTGCATATGCTGCGACTCAGGTATTCACAGCAATGAACGCCACTAAGAAATTGGGCGGCTGTAACTATGTTCTTTGGGGGGGGCGTGAAGGTTACGAAACTCTATTGAACACAGACTTGCGTCAAGAGCGTGAGCAGCTTGGTCGTTTCATGCAAATGGTTGTTGAGCACAAGCACAAGATTGGTTTTGACGGTACTTTGTTGATTGAGCCTAAGCCTGCTGAACCAACGAAGCACCAATATGACTACGACACGGCAACGGTTTACGGCTTCTTGAAGCAATATGGTCTCGAAAACGAAATCAAAGTAAACATTGAAGTGAACCACGCCACATTGGCAACTCACTCATTCCATCATGAAATTGCTACAGCTATTTCTTTGGGTCTATTCGGATCTATCGATGCGAACCGTGGTGATTTCCAATTGGGTTGGGATACTGACCAGTTCCCGAACAGTGTTGAAGAGTGGACACCTGTATTGGCAGACATCTTGAAAGCAGGTGGTTTCACCACTGGTGGTTTGATGTTTGATACTAAGTTGCGTCGTCAGTCTATCGACAAGGCTGATTTCTTCCATGGCCACGTCGGTGCAATGGACCTTCTCGCATATTCACTTGAGCGTGCCGTAGAATTGAATGAATCAGACGTACTAGGCAAAAACGTGGCTGAGCGCTATGCCGGTTGGAACAAAGATTTCGGTAAGAGCATTCTTGCGGGCGACCAGTCGCTAGAAAGCATTGCCAAATACTCTATCGACAACGAAATCAACCCAGCGCACGTATCGGGTAAGCAAGAATACTTAGAGAACGTGGTTAACCGCGTACTTATGAAGTAAAAGAGTTGTGTGTTGAAACCTTGTGTTTCGCGATGATGTTTGGGGCGCCTATTTGGCGCCCCTTTTTTTGGTCGCAACTTGAGTGTTCAAAATATGAATAATGTTGCTACGCTTGATCAGGTTTGAATTGTTTTCCAAAGCATCAGGAGAGATGAACAGTGAGCGGATTAGCACAACAACAATGTGAATCGTGTCGAGTCGGTGCCCCGAAAGTAACTGGCAGTGAATTGCCTCAGCTGAAATCTGAAGTGCCTGAATGGCAGGTGAAAGACGACGATGGCGTGTTAAAACTCACTCGCCAAGTCAACTTTCCTAATTTTTTAGAAGCGCTGGAATTTGGAAATGAAGTTGGAGCATTGGCCGAAGAATATGCGCATCACCCCGCAATCTTAATCGAATGGGGTTCAGTGACCGTCACTTGGTGGACACATAAAATAAAAGGGTTGCATAAGAATGACTTTATTATGGCGGCCAAAACTGACGAGTTATTGAAGCCATTGCCGTAATTGCAAGGTGAGTATGATTCGCGAGCGTTTATATGAGCTCGCGAATCAAAGGACTGATGTTGATTAATCGGACTTTTCTAAGCCTAAGTGGATGGTACCTGTGGAAATGAGGTCGCCAGTCCACTCAAAACTTTCAACAATATCGGGTGTATGGCTTGGCAATAGCGCATCTTTCATGGCGCGATTGGCTTCTGCTTCCATGAATTCGTAGCCTCGAACACCACGTCCGGTCACGATCACTCGCTCAGGGTCGAGTAGAGTTATCAGGTTGGCCATACCGAGCCCGAGTACGCGCCCGGCTTGATCATAAATGCGTTGCAACGCTTCATTGCCATTCTTCAACTCCGCTGTAATTTGCTCCATTTGCTCTTCGCTTGGTCTGTGATTGTCAGACATAGGCAAGTGCATTATCGTGGCAGCATCCCTGTAAAGCGCGTAGTCCCCTGCATACGCTTCAATACAGCCTCGGCCACCACAGCGGCATTGAGGGCCTTCTAGATTGAACTTCACATGTCCAAATTCGGCCGCGGCACCGCGCGAACCAGAGTAGAGTTGGCCATTGATTAATGCGCCCATCCCCACACCTTGACCCAATACAATGGTGAGTAAGTTGCTGTCGTGCGAATAGTTGTTCAGGTGGCGCAGAGCCAACGCAACAATATCGGAGTCATTGGCAATGGATACCGGAATGTTGAAGCGAGATTCTAACGCTTCACAAATAGGCACATTTTGAATCGACAACGCAGGCGACCAAGTAATGGTTCCTGTTGCGCTATCAACAGGGCCTTGCATGGCGATTCCGATGGAGGCAACACGATTGCGATCGACGCCGCTGAAGGCGATAAAATCGTTGATACCGTCGATGACCAATGTAATAAATTGTGCTTCATCCAGCCGGTCTAATTGAATGCTGACCGTGTGGTTTTCTCGAATATTACCTTTTAAGTCACCTAACACGAATGCCAGTTCATTTACCGAAGGTTGAATGCCTATAACAAAGGCGGCTTCTGGGTTTAAATCGATATTTACTTTAGGGCGCCCTCGACCCTGATTACCTTCTGCAGTACCACTGGTTTCTTTGAGAAAACCAACGCTGAAAAGGTCAGATGTAATGGCTGTAACGGTGGCGGGACTAAGACCGGTGATGTCGCAAAGTTCTACCCGTGCAAGTGGCCCATGAGTGCGCAAGGCACCAATGATTTGCTTCCGGTTTGCTGCTCTGATTTGCTCTGTATCGGTGATTTTTTTCATCGTTATTCTTATAATTGGCTGAGGTAATTTATTCACTACTCATAAAAATAGTAGATTAGCTCACACGTCAAACATATATTGGAAGGATCTGGCGTTTTATATTAGAAATCGTGACTTGTATGACATTTGTCACTTAAGAACGCCTTTTGTCCATGTAATTGTTGTATCGCGAATACGACGGGACTGCAAATCCACTTTTGTGACAAATCAGGCAAAAAAAAGCCCAGAACCAGTCTGGGCTACAAAAAAGGCTAGGTAACATCTGATAAGTGATGTCTAAAGACGGTGTTGCTGGGTTAAAAGGCTAAATAACCAGTGCAACCACTTATAAACGTTATGCCAATAATGCAGTCATTGCAGTGCCATTTCAGAACAAGAAGGTTAAAGGTAGGCTAGGACCTTCAACATCCATTATGTGCTCGTTGAAACGTCATCCGCTTGCGTTATTAGCAACCGTCAATATACCAAATAGGTGGAACCGGTTCCATGTTATAGATGTGATCCGTTCAACATTATTAAGTTTTACTGATAAAAATAACTAGCGTTCAAGTGTCGTTAACATTGCCGAAATCACCATGTATATGGCATAACATGACTGTTTCTGGAGCCTAAAGTGATGTGAAAATCGACTAAATTCATTCGATAAATCAAAGTTTAAATGGAGACAAAGATAAGGCAACTTCGAACTTCTACGCCAATCTCAGAATCAAAAATGAATGGTGGTAGAACCCACGAATGGTGCACAAAGTTTTCCTGATATTTTTAATGTGCCAGCATTGATGTCTAGCGCAAGCCCTACTTTGGTTTTAAAGCCAGCAATTCCTGCACCTAATTTAACGGTTGGATTTTCTAGGTTGAGCGTGGCGGAGCCAAGAGTGACATTGCCCAAAGGTTTGGCAAGCACAGCGTTAACGTTGATATTGCTGTCCAATACGCCCTAGCACACCTTGAGCGAAGCGCCTGCTAACGAAAATAAAGTAATACATGCTTCGCCAATCGCGGAGTTAATTGGGGTCGGTTTTTCACTGACTTTTTCAGCAGCGATTTTGTGAGTTTCAAGGTGTGGGAAGAAGTCTTCAGAATGGTATTGAATAGGCATTTTACTTCTCCTTTCAGGTTGAAATCTCCATTCATTATTGCGCCCGCTGAATATGCCGCCATTACCCGTTATTACTAGCTTTGGCGTAATTTTATGTAACCCTAAACATAGCTGTCGTGGTATGCAATATGCCGTTTTAAAAGACCTCTTCTGAAAAGTCGTTTGCAATGGTTTTTTTGATCCGAAGGGCGCAATCTTCAGGTTGCGCTTGGCATACATATGTTCCTTGTAATTCCAATCCGCCAAATGTATCGGCTCTGGGTATTATTTCGGCATATAGGCCACAGCCGGGACCCGTGTGAAGTAAGAAATTGAAAGCGATAGGTTTTCCATCTGCGGCGAGCTCGTGACGAACGGCTCGAATAGCATGTTGGATGGCTTGTGTGAACTGTGTCACTTCGTCATCGGAGAGCTGGTGCAAGTACCCCTTTTGAGTCTGTTTAACGATGACCAGCATCGTATAAGGACGGTGCATAAAATAGGGCACCATGAGTACGATATCACCGTAATCTTTGATTTTTAAATCTTGGCTATTTTCGCGAAGCATATAATCAGAAAAATACTCGCAGTGTCGGCCATAAAAACGCCAATTGTTGTAGCTGCTTCGTCCCATTAAGTTTGAAAATACAATTTGCTGATGGCCGTGAGTCAGCGATGCCCCACCTTTTTCACCATAGTTTTTGAAGATAGACATGTAGCCATGCGTGTTTTCGCGCGTTCCGAGTGCTTGCGGCATCGATTCGCTTTCGGTATGAATTCGCAGCGAGAACAATGCAAGTTGTTTCACGCTCAAAGTGAGGTCGTCTAACGACATGTTGTGCCAGTCTTGAGTATGAATAGAGCTGGTCCACTGGAGAAAATGACCTCCAAAAATATTTCCGCCGCGGGCTGCTTCATCGGCCGTTTCAGTGGTGCTGAAGTTCTGAGATATAGGAACAAACATGCCTCTAGGGTGAACCACAGGGTATAAATTTTCGGTAATAAAGCAATGCCCTTGTGACAAAGGTTCTATGTGGCATACCCCAGTAAGCTGGCCATTACAAATAGGGCAGTTGTCGCCATCGTCAGCAGCAACGGTGCTTGTTTTTACTGTGTGAACGCGTTTCGACCGCGCGCTACTGTATATACTCACGGTGCCATCTCTGGGGTCGATCTGATATTCAGAATTTGGCAGGTTTTGAGCGCTGGCCGATTGCTCTAGTAAATGGCGAACATATACTCGAGCTTGCCGCCCATCCACCTCGTTGGCAATGAGCGACGCTTGAATTACGTCTAATGAAACTTGGCGAACCATCTATGGACTCCATGTGAGGGGGGATCACATATCAAATATCTTGATGCCTTGAACCTAAGCATAGTGCAGTTCATTTTAAGCGTTCGAATCGATTAAAGAATTGAAAAGGCAGAGCGAGTGAATTGAAGGAGGAAAAAGGCGACAGAGTGTCGCCTTCTTATGGTCACTAATTTGATACTGAGCGTTCGTTTAGCGTCTCTTTCTCAAGCTCTTGTGCGCGATATCCAGGAGAGTGCGTACCTTTCGCCATCAAGCGGTACATTGCTGGAATTACGAACAATGTGACAAGAGTTGATAGAGCCATGCCTGAGAAGATCACAACGCCGATGGCATAGCGGCTTTCTGAGCCTGCACCGGTTGCCAGTAGTAATGGAACTGCACCAAACAAGGTGGTAAACGCAGTCATTAGAATGGGGCGCAAACGTGACACTGAACCTTCTATCAAAGCTTGCTCAAAAGCGTGGCCTTTGTCTCTGAGCTGATTGGTGAATTCAACAATCAAAATACCATTTTTAGTGACCATGCCAATTAACATAATCATGCCAATTTGCGAGTAAATATTGATGCTCTCGCCAGTCAACAATAAGCCCGCCAAAGCGCCTGCAATACCCAATGGTACGGTGAGCATAATAATCAGCGGATTGACAAAACTTTCAAATTGAGCTGCCAACACCAAATAGGCAACGAGCAATGCCAAGCCGAAAACCAAAAGCGAGTCAGACTGATTTTCTTTAAAATCTTTCGATTCGCCGGTGTAATCGACGGTGATGCCAGCGGGCAAGATCTCGGCGGCTTTTTGTTCGAGCAATGCCAAGGCTTCACCTAATGAATGATCTTTACCGGGTTGACCGCTAATGGTGACGGACTTACTCCGCTGAAAGCGAATGAGCCGAGCTGCACTGCCTACTTCTTCAAATTCCACTAATGTTGCAATGCTGATACGTTGCCCGTTAGGGGCTGTCATGTAAATCGCGGATAAATCAGAGCTGTCGGTGAATTGATTTAAATCACCACGAAGGTACACGTCATATTCTTCGCCTCGATCAACGAATGTTGTTCGGCTTACGCCGCCGAGCACGGTTTCCAACGTTTGGGCAATGTCCTTCGGACTAATGGCTACCTTTGCGGCTGCATCTAAGTCTACTTTAGCGAGGAGTTCTGGGGTATTGCGGTTGTAGTTGGTATCTAGGTTCGATACCTCGGGTTGATCGCTGACCGCTTCGATAATTTGATTGGCAAACTTGTCCAATTCGTCATAATCACCGCCGCTGAGTACGAATTGAATGGGGTCGCTGCTTCCTCCACCAAATCCTGGGCCCATAATAAATAGACGCACATCGCTGAAACCCGACATATCTCGGCGTAGATTGGCCAAAATTTCCGTGGAATGCTGGTCCCGATCGGCCCAATCTTTCAGGCGTAACACGAAGAACCCAGTTTGATCGCCCCGATTACCAAAAGCCGGCGTTGAAAAGTTTAAGGCTTGCAATGGCCCTTCTTCGCTCATCATAGGCACTAATTGCGCTTCAATTGCCTCCATATTCTTCACCATGCGATCAAACGCTGTGCCTTCTGCTCCTTTGACATAGATGAATAGTACGGCTCTATCTTCGGTGGGCGTCATTTCCATGGTGACACGTGGAAGTGTTACAACAATGGCTACAGTCGCCACTAAGATCATAGCTGGGCCAATCCACACTCGTTTCACAACCCAGTGAAGGGAACGTCGATAGTTAGCCTCAAACCGGCTTAAAATTCGATTTACAGCGAGGTTGAAGCGGCTTTGTTGTCCATTTGACTTGAGAAGGTAAGAGGACATTACTGGCGTCAGTGTGAGTGCAATGATAGATGAAAATATCACTGCAACCGACAACGTCACGGCAAATTCAGTAAAGAACTTACCCACCATGCCATCGGCAAAGGCAATGGGCAGGAAAATCATCACCAGCACTGCAGTGGTTGCAATGACTGCGAAGCCAACTTCTCGTGCGCCTCGGTAAGCTGCCAGCAGCGGTGACGTGCCTTGTTCGATGTGCTTAAAAATATTTTCAACGACCACAATGGCATCGTCTACTACTAGGCCAATGGCAAGGATTAAGGCCATGAGAGTCAGTAAATTAAGCGAGAAACCTGAAAACTGAGCCACCATAAATGCCGCAATCATCGATACTGGAACAGTGACGGCTGGGATCAGTGTGGCCCGAGCTTGGCCTAAAAATAGATACAGGATTAAAATCACCAGCCCGGCGGTAATGAACAGCGTTTGGTAGACTTCTTTGATCGATTGGTCGATGAAAATAGTGCTGTCATAAGCCACTTCAAACTCCATGCCTGCGGGGAGAGTGGCTTGCATTTGCTGGACTAATTCAGTCACGCCTTTTGCGACATTCACAGGGTTGGCGTCTGATTGCGCGCTAATGGCAAAGCCTAAGGCGTTCAGGCCATTGCTTTTAAAGGCACTGGTTTCGGTTTTGGCACCGTCGTAAATATGTGCAATATCAGACAGGTACACGGGACTGTTTTGATCGTCGTAGCGCACCACAACGCGAGAAAACTCTTCGACCTCTTGCAATACGCGCTCTAAACGGACCGACATGACCTGCGTTCGGTTACGAATCTGACCCGCCGGTAATTCAAGGTTTTGATCGTTGAGTGCCGTTTCAACCATGTCGACCGAGATGCCTCGACCGGCCATGGCAGAGGGATCGAGTTCGACATATACCACGCGTTCAAGATCGCCATATAAATCAACGGTGCTCACACCAGTGACCAGTGACAACCGGTCAATGAGGACGCGCTCTGCAAAGTCTGTTAGGTCGATTCGATCCATTTCAGAGCTGCGCAGTGATAGTCGAATCACCGCATCACCGGTGACATTGGACTTCACCACAATAGGCTCATCGGCATCATCGGGTAATTGTGATTGCGCACGTGATACTGCGTCACGCACGTCTGAGAGGCCCTCCATAATGTCCCAGTCTAAGTCAAACGTAACAGTGATTTGAGACGATCCATTACGGCTTGTGGCGGTAATTTCGTCGATGCCGGAAATGCCGGAGAGCTGATCTTCAATCGGTTTGGTGATTTGATTTTCCATCACCGCCGCTGCTGCACCTTCATACCTTACGGTGATAGAAACAATAGGGGAGTCGACATCCGGTAGCTCGCGTACAGACAGCTGAGTAAAGGCCACAAGCCCAAAGAGCGTCAGCAATAAAGACAACACCACGGCCATGACCGGCCGTTTAACCGAGACATCAGATAGCAACATTATTGAATCACCTCTGAAGGGGTGTCTACTTGGGCTTGCTCAGCTACGAGCGCACCGTCGGAAATGGCAACAAGCCCTTGCACTACAATTCGATCGCCTATGTTTACGCCGTTTTGCACCACAATTTGATTGCCGAGGCGATCACCGGGAATAATCAATTGCTTGTGTGCAATCTGTTCGTTGTTGATCAAATATACATATCGATCTGAGCCCGAGTATTCTAACGCTTGAATAGGCACCACCGGACTTGTCTCGGTGGGCATTTCTAAATTCACTCGCACCATCATGCCGGGCTTGAGTAGGCCGTTACCGTTGTCGAATGCATAGCGCACGGACACGTTCATCGACATTTGATCCACTCGGCTATCAATCACCTCTAAAGTGCCTAAAAATTCATGGCTTGGGTAGGTGTCTACAGAGCCACTAATCGTTTGTCCTGAACCCAAATCAGCGATGTAACGCTGAGGGACTGCTAAGTCTAGTCGTAGGGTGTCGAGTTGGTCCAGTGTCATCAATTGCTCGGCGGCATTCACTTGGGCGCCTGTGGCGTGGCTGATCAATCCTACAACTCCGCTAAAGGGCGCTCTGAGTGTACGTTTTTCAAGTTCAGCTGTGGCACTGGCAAGACGTGCTTCGCTCATGGCCACGTCCGATTCACTAATCGCCAGCTCGGAAGCACTCACTGCACCACTTTTAGACAGGCGAATGCGCTCGTTTAACTGGCGGTTGGCTTCTTTGAGTTCTGCTATGGCTTCGTTCTGTAGTGCTTTTTGTTGGGAGTTGTCGAGTTGCACAAGGAGCTGATCTTGCTCAACACGCTGCCCGCTTTTAACCGCTAGATGCGCAATTCGGCCTGATACTTCAGGGGCAATGGTCACAGCATGCCATGCTTCTAAGTTAGACACCAAGGCTAATTTTTTAGGCAAGGCGAGCCCTTCAACAGACGCAGTTGTCACAGGAACAGTGCGAACGGGCGGTTGCATATTTTGATGGGAATTCGCCTCTGAAAAATACAGATAGCTTGCGATGCAAAGAATGATTGCAGTGATCGAAAAAATAGGCTTTAGCATGGTCGTTAGGCTCCAGTTTGGTGCTGGAATTATAATCGATTTCTGCCGCTTTATTTGTAAAGAAGTGAACGATTTTTGGTTGTAAAAGGCAAATAAAACCAATGGTTTACATATTTAACAGTGTATAAACAAATTGTTCGTTAAAGAAGTGTTACTAAGGTGTGTTTTTGGTGTGTTTGATATGCCATATTAAGCGGAGCATGACCATTTAATTTTTAGTTTGTATAAAAAAAGCACCAAAGGAAAACCCTTGATGCTTTTTGGGGAACCATTCAGCTGTGGGCTGAATTAAGTGTTCAGTCCTAACTTTTTCTCCAGATAGTGGATGTTGGTACCACCGTGCTGGAAGTTTTCATCAGCTAGAATCAACTTATGCAATGGCGGGTTAGTTTTAATTCCTTCTACCACCAACTCACCCAGAGCATTTCGCATGCGAGCAATTGCTACGTCGCGGTTTTCACCGTAAGTGATGAGTTTGCCAATCATTGAATCGTAATGGGGCGGCACTTTATATCCTGCATAAATGTGCGAATCCCAACGAATGCCTAGCCCACCCGGTGGGTGGAAGCGCTGAATTGTACCGGGGGATGGAATGAAAGATTCCGGATCTTCGGCATTAATACGGCACTCCATTGCGTGACCCTTGAGCTTGATGTCTTCTTGTTTGAACGACAAAGGCTGGCCCGCTGCAATGCGTAACTGCTCTTTAATCAAATCGATGCCCGTCACCATCTCTGTGACTGGGTGTTCAACTTGAATCCGCGTATTCATTTCAATGAAGTAGAATTCGCCATTCTCATACAAGAATTCGAATGTACCGGCGCCGCGATAATCAATTTCGAGGCACGCACGGCAACAACGATCACCAATGAATTTACGCATCTCTTCGGTAATGCCCGGCGCTGGCGCTTCTTCAATCACTTTTTGGTGGCGACGTTGCATCGAGCAATCGCGCTCGCCTAAATGAATTGCACCGCCTTGGCCGTCGGCTAAGACCTGAACTTCAATATGACGTGGGTTTTCAAGGTATTTTTCCATGTAAACCATGTCGTTATTGAAAGCTGCACCGGCTTCTGCTCGCGTGAGTTGAATTGACTGCACCAACTCATCTTCGCCGCGTACAACGCGCATACCGCGTCCACCACCGCCACCAGAGGCTTTAATGATGACCGGATAACCAATGCGTTTCGCAATTGCTTTGTTTTTTGCTGCATCGTCACCGAGTGGGCCGTCAGAGCCTGGTACACAAGGAACGCCTGCTTTTTTCATTGAAGCAATGGCTTCAACTTTGTCACCCATAATGCGGATGGTGTCGGCTTTAGGGCCAATGAATACAAAGCCGCTTTTTTCAACTTGTTCAGCAAAGTCTGCATTTTCTGACAAAAAGCCATAACCCGGGTGAATTGCTACCGCGCCAGTGACTTCAGCAGCAGTAATAATGCGGGGGACGTTCAAGTAACTTTTAGTCGCAGGCGCTTCACCAATACATACGGTTTCATCTGCAAGTAATACATGCTTGAGATCGCGGTCGGCAGTGGAATGCACGGCAACCGTTTTAATACCGAGTTCTTTACAGGCGCGTAAGATACGCAATGCAATTTCACCTCGGTTAGCAATGACAACTTTATCTAGCATGAGAGGCTCGCTTATTCGATGATGATGAGAGGTTCGTCGAATTCAACAGCCTGTCCATCTTCCACTAAAATGGCTTTCACAACACCGGCTTTGTCAGACTCGATTTGGTTCATCATTTTCATCGCTTCGATGATGCAGATAGTGTCACCTACATTCACAGTGCTACCTACTTCAACGAAGGCGGCTGCACCTGGCGCCGGAGAGCGGTAAAAACTGCCCACCATAGGCGATTTTACTTGATGACCTGTAGCTGGAGCATCTTCAACAGCCGCAGGTGCTGCCGCTGGAGCTGCAGCAGGTGCTACTGCTGGAGCTGCCATTGGAGCTTGCATCATTGGTGCAGCAACCATTTGGCCGCCACGGCTGATACGTACTGATTCCTCACCCTCAGTGATTTCAAGTTCTGAGATTCCAGACTCTTCCACTAGCTCAATCAGTTTTTTAACTTTTCGAATATCCATACCGGGGTCTCTTTAAAAATTAGTCAGTTGTTTTGTCATTAGATGAAAGTTGCTGAAATGCAGCTAACATCGCAAGTTCATAACCGATGGGGCCAAGACCGCAAATTACGCCTTGTGCCACATCAGAAAAATAGGAATGTTGTCGAAACGCTTCGCGAGCATGCACATTCGACAGGTGAATCTCGATGAATGGAACTGAGACAGCCAACAGAGCATCTCGAAGCGCCACACTCGTGTGAGTAAACGCTGCAGGATTAATAAGAATAAAGTCGGAGGTGTCTTTGGCTGCATGAACTTTGTTGATCAGATCAGCTTCAGCGTTGCTTTGAAAGTGTTCGACAGCAACGTTGTATTGGTCGGCCAGATCAGTCAATTGAACGATAATGTCGTCAAGTGTCTGATGACCGTACTTATCAGGCTCTCGAGTGCCCAACAAGTTTAGGTTTGGCCCATTTAATACAAGAATGCGATATTTTGTCGACATTTATAGGGTATCCTCGGCGAAAAAGCATAATAAATGCTGCCATTCTTACTTAGGACACTGTTTGTCCAAAAAGTTCACTGAAAATCGTACGATTCTCTAGAGTTCGCCACATTATAAGAAAATCGAGGCATTTGGCAGCTTTTTACTGGTCTAATCACCGATATTATGTGAAATGTACCTCGTTTGTCACACCATAGGTGTGTTTTTAGCGGGATCTTATGACCACCAAGTGTAGGCTAAAACCGCCAAACTGCTGGCTTGGCGGTCACAAAATTAAGCGGAACAGGTTATTCAAAGGCTTTGTTAATGTGAGCTACGAAGGGCTCGGGTTTCAAAAATCCGGCAATTCGATAGTCAACCAGCTCTTCACCAAGAGCGTCAAACAATAACAAGCTTGGTAAACCTAAGATTGAATAGAACTCCAGAAGTTCAATATCTTGAGAAGTGGATGCGGTGACATCAATGCGGATCAACGTCATATCAGCCAGTCGTGTTTGTACATTGGCATCAGGAAATGTGTATTTGTCGAATTCTTTACAAGCCACACACCAGTCGGCGTAAAAGTCGAGCAATACGGCTTTGCGTTCAAGTTTGGCTTGGGCCAGCGCTTCCTCTAGCTCTTTTTTATCCACTACAGTTATAAAGCCAAACTCATCGATATGTGCTGAGGTTGAGGGCGCAGCATTCGGAGCAGGGGTGAATTGAGCCGGAGCTGACACCAATACCGACTTGCCCATATCCACCGCCGAGAATAACAGTACAGCGGTGATCATGTAGGCCAAGGTGGCCACAACAGGGTGTTTCGCTTCACGAAGAGCAAACAACAAATAGCCGCCGGTCGTTAGCAATAGCAGGGCCCACATCAACATACTGGTGGTTTCTGGCACAATGCGCTCAAGCAGAAATACCGGTACGGCTAGCGTAACGAAGCCGAAGATGTGTTTAACCACGTTCATCCATGCGCCGTTTTTCGGGAGCAAGCGAGCGCCAAGCGTGCCGATAATTAAAAGGGGTAACCCCATCCCCATCGACAGTAAGTAAAGTGCCAGCCCACCAAATGCTAGATCGCCACTCTGGCCTACATATAGCAGTGCAGCTGACAGCGGAGCGGTGGTGCAAGGCGAAGCGACTAATCCGGCAATGACACCCAGCAAGAATACCGAGCCGTACCGGCCGCCTTGGATATTCTGACTTTTGCTTTGTAGTGCGTCCTGCCAGCTACGAGGCAATTGAAGGTTGAACACGCCAAACATCGACAAAGCTAACACGCCAAATAACACGCTAAGGCCAATGAGCACGGCTGGATGTTGAAAGGCTGCTTGCAGTTGCATTCCAAACGACGCCACCAAAAGCCCTAGTAAAGTGTAGGTCAACGCCATGCCTTGAACATAGCTAAAGGACAACGCAAAGGCCTGTGACTTTGAGCGTTTTTGATTGCCGCTAATCACCCCCGACAAAATGGGATACATGGGAAATACACACGGCGTAAATGCCAAGCCTAAGCCTAATAAAAAGAACAGTCCAAGCGTGGTGAGCGCACCGCCGCTGGCAAGGGTTTGCGCCAACTCTGATTGACTTTGAGGTGTCGAATTTGATGTGGTTGATGCTGCCGCTTCCGCGGTTGCTGGTAGGCTTATTTTTTGGCTCGTTGGTGGATAGCACAAGCCTGCTTCTGCACAGCCCATGTAGGTAATGGTGAGCTGAGTCGGTATATCACTTTGATACGTAATCGGCAGAACTAGGTTGTGGTAGTACACGTCTGTCACACCAAAGAATTCATCGTCGTGTGATACCGCATCGGGGAATTCGATGGTGAAGTTGTCCACATCAGGCGAAGCGAGCTTTATTTTATCTTTGTATAAGTAATAGCCGGACTCAATGGTCCAAAAAATTTCTACTTTACCGGGAGATATTACGTCTGCTTCAAATTGAAACGCATCGTCTACTTGCAAAAATTCGGGTGTCTCATCGAACACAGAAAATGGATTGGCGGTGGCCGCTGTACTGACGATAAATAGGCCAGAGCAGAGTGCTGCAAGCAGTGAGAAAATAAAGCTGATGTGCCGTGTTAACTTCAACATACGTCTTGAATCCATTGTAAATATGCGCGATTACCGGCATTGGCCGAGATCGATAAAATTTCAGGTGTTTGGTACGGGTGATGCGCCTCTAGCCAGGCCATTGTCGCATTGAGGTTATCAGCCCTTGTCTTAATGACCAGCTTTAGCTCGTTATCATTACAAACTTTTCCTTGCCATTGGTACCAGCTCTGTACATTTGGGATAACATTCACACAAGCAACGAGCTTCGCCGCCAAAACACCTTTGGCAATCGTTTCCGCCTGTTGTTGTGTGGCACAGGTGGTCAACACTAAACGAATAGCGTCGTTGTTTGGGTTTGTATCTGTTGGCAATGATATGGTGTTTGTTGTCATGGTGCAGGTTCACTTATCCGTTATGGTGCGCGTTCAACATGCATCGGGTTGGCATGCAACCATTGGCATAATAAATGGTCTGAAGTTACAACGAGGCTTGAAAAACCAATTGTTTGACCCTATTTACTATGTAACGTCTACTATAGATAGACTTAATTTGGAGCATTATTGTGCCATTTTTTATTCTTCTCGTATTGTTGTTGCCTGTGATCGAATTGACCCTACTTGTACAGGTAGGCATGCAAATTGGCGCACTTACAACTGTTGCGTTAACTATATTAACCGCCGTGATTGGCGTGTCGCTTGTTCGCAGCCAAGGTTTGTCGGTGATGCAACGAGCGCAAATGAACATGGCGTCTGGACAAGATTCCGCGCCCGAAGTGATTGAAGGCGCAATGTTAGCGTTTGCTGGCGTGTGTTTGCTCATCCCCGGTTTTATGACCGATGCGGTTGGCGCGCTTTTGTTGCTGCCGCCTTTGCGTCGACAATTTGCCAAAAGTATTTTAAGTAGTCGTGTCATTCGATTTGGTAATATGGGGCAACGTCGAGGCGACACCCATACCTCCGGAAGCACCTTTGATGCCGAATTTGAGCGCAAAGATGATCATGATCGACTCAATTAACCTCTAGTTTTTTAATTCCCTGCAATTTTTTTTGGGTCAGGTGCTTGTTTTGCTAAAAAGCACCCCCATCTTTCAAACAGCCCGACTTGCGCGTTCAGCGCAGCGGTTTCTATTAATTATCTTTGAAATGTGAATCGGAGATTTACCAATGACAATTCGTCCATTACACGATCGCGTGCTTGTTAAGCGCCTTGAAGTAGAAACAAAATCCGCTGGTGGCATCGTTCTGACTGGAAGTGCAGCTGAGAAATCGTCAAAAGGCGAAGTGGTTGCAACAGGTGCAGGGCGTGTTCTGGAAAACGGAACAGTTCAAGCGCTTGCAGTGAGCGTTGGTGACGTTGTGCTGTTTGGCTCTTATGTAGAGAAAGCAGAAAAAATTGACGGTGTTGAGCACCTCATCATGAAAGAAGACAACGTTCTTGCTGTTGTTGAATAAGCAAACTCCCGTTTCTGATTAATCAAACACGAAGGAAATACGAAAATGGCTGCAAAAGACGTCAAATTCGGTGACAGCGCACGCGTAAAAATGCTCGCTGGTGTCAATATTCTTGCTGACGCAGTAAAAGTAACGCTGGGTCCTAAAGGTCGTAACGTTGTTCTAGATAAGAGCTTCGGCGCACCAACCATCACTAAAGATGGTGTTTCAGTTGCACGTGAAATCGAACTTGAAGACAAGTTTGAAAACATGGGCGCTCAAATGGTCAAAGAAGTTTCTTCAAAAACTTCAGACAATGCAGGTGACGGTACAACGACTGCAACTGTATTGGCGCAATCAATCATCAATGAAGGCATGAAAGCCGTTGCTGCCGGTATGAATCCAATGGATTTAAAGCGCGGTATCGACAAAGCAGTGATTAAAGCTGTTGAAGAGCTTGCGACTATCTCTGTGCCTTGTGCGGATAATAAATCAATCGCTCAAGTGGGTACTATCTCTGCAAACTCAGACGTTGCTGTGGGCGATATCATTGCAACCGCAATGGAAAAAGTAGGCAAAGAAGGCGTTATTACCGTTGAAGAAGGTCAAGGCCTTGAAAACGAATTGGATGTTGTAGAAGGCATGCAGTTCGATCGTGGTTACTTGTCTCCATACTTCATTAACAATCAAGAGAACGGCACCGTAGAATTGGAAAGCCCGTTCATCTTGTTAGCTGATAAGAAAATCTCAAACATTCGTGAGTTGTTGCCGTTGTTAGAAGCATTGGCAAAAACTGGCAAGCCATTATTGATCATCGCAGAAGACCTCGAAGGTGAAGCGTTGGCAACATTGGTTGTGAACAACATGCGCGGCATCGTGAAAGTTGCTGGCGTGAAAGCACCAGGCTTTGGTGACCGTCGTAAAGCAATGTTGCAAGACATCGCGACTTTGACTGGCGGTACCGTGATTTCTGAAGAAATCGGCCTTGAGCTTGAAAAAGCAACACTGGAAGATTTGGGCACAGCTAAGCGTGTTGTCATCGATAAAGACAACAGCACCATCATTGATGGCGAAGGTGAAGCCGACGCGATTCAAGGGCGTGTGACTCAAATTCGACAACAAATCGAAGACGCATCTTCTGATTACGACCGTGAAAAACTGCAAGAGCGCGTCGCTAAATTAGCGGGCGGTGTTGCTGTGATTAAAGTTGGCGCAGCCACTGAAATCGAAATGAAAGAGAAAAAAGCACGTGTTGAAGATGCATTGCATGCCACACGCGCAGCGGTTGAAGAAGGTGTTGTACCGGGTGGTGGAACAGCATTGATTCGCGTAGCGAGCAAAATTTCTGACTTGTCTGGTGACAACGAAGACCAAAACCACGGTATCAAAATTGCCCTACGTGCAATGGAAGCACCTCTTCGCCAAATCGTGACTAACTCAGGCTTAGAAGCATCAGTGATTGCCAATGAAGTGAAGAACGGTTCTGGCAACCAAGGCTTTAACGCAGGGTCTGAAGTGTATGGCGACATGTTGGAAATGGGTATTCTGGACCCAACTAAAGTGACTCGCTCTGCATTGCAATTTGCAGCGTCTATTGGCGGCTTGATGATCACAACCGAAGCAATGGTTGCTGAAATTCCTCAAGAAGCAGCTCCGGCAGCGCCTGATATGGGCGGCATGGGTGGAATGGGCGGCATGGGCGGCATGATGTAAGCCACGTCTATGGCGTTTGTTTAAAGCGCACAATGCTCTAAAACCCCGATAGCCATTTGGCGTCGGGGTTTTTTATTGGCTTCTGATAAGCCAGATGCATTTGTATATTGCTTTCCGTTACAATCCAAAAATTAACAATATAATCAACTGAATAGAGCGATTGCTATGCAATCTTTAAGCGCTTTAAGGAACGGCATGAATAGTGAAAAAGCGATTTCGTTAATCGCAATCGGGTTGGGTGGAATTATTTCAGTGTCGTCAGCAGGCGGCCACTACGACTTTGTGGATATGGTGATTGGTATCGTGCTCTTGCTATTAGTCTGGCCTATGCTCAGATTAAAGAAAGCCGGTATTCGGGAGCGTTTAGTGGTGGCCAGTATTGCAGGATTAGTGATGGTGTTGATCGCTGGCCCTTTTGTTGACCATGCGCTGTATTTGTACTCTGAACATGAACTGGTGGCATACGTTCGGGCGAGTGACGACATTCCTGCCGGGGACAAAATATCTATTTTCCAAAACAACCAAACTATTCACTCTGCGTTGTGGCTATTTTTTAGTGGCGTGTTATTGCTGTGGATGCTTGTATTTGAAAAATCCAAAGATTAAATAAAAAAGGCATGAAATGAGCGTTCATGCCTTTGTCATCATTGAAGCAAAAAGCTTCAGCGTTTGCCCGCTGAAGCTTTTTGGTTAGTAAGGGTCATTTGGCTTGATCTTGATGATTTCGGCGTAGTCGACAATCTTGTTTTCGGCTTTCCATTTTTCGCTCATCGCGAGTAATTTTTTCACCATCTCTGGCTTTTTGTCTGCGAGGTTATTGGTCTCGCCCGGATCATTGTCCAAGTCATACAGTTCGTAAGCAATGCCCGGTTTGGCGAGGGTTTGCAGATACCAACCTGCTTCAACAAGTAATTTCCAGCGGCCTTGATAAATCACGCTCTGCTGACCTTTGTCATTGAAGTAAATAGCTTCAGGTGGCGTCATTGGCTCGCCTTTAATGGATGAGATAACACTTCGTCCATCTGGTTTTCTAGGCGTTTTGCCACGGAATTTTTCAGGAAACTCAGTGTTAGTGATTTCCAACAATGTGGGTGTAATATCGCCTACCCAAATGAGGTCATCGGACATCGTGCCTGGCTTAATCACGCCCGGCCAGCTTGCAATGGCATGCGTACGGGCGCCACCTTCCCACAATAATGCCTTCACACCTTTATAAGGCACATTCATTAGGTCACCAATGTGAGATGCTGCGCCATTGTCTGAGAAGTAGAAAATCAGCGTGTTGTCGTACTCACCACTGTCTTTCAGACCTTGTACTAGCTTCCCTACGTTTTCGTCGAGTTTTTCCATCATGGCAGCATGAACAGCTGATTGAAGTCGGAATTTCTCGATTTTTTCTGGGTCTTGTTTGGTCCACATGTAGTTATTGTTGACCGTGTCGACATCGCCAGAGAATAGGCCGGTTTTGACCAGGCCTTTATGGCGTTCATCAGCAATTTTTTGTAGGTCGGAGTAACGTTTTAGGTATTTCTGAACCAGTTCTTCTGGCGCTTGCAGCGGCTTGTGCGGAGCTCGATAAGCCACATACATGAAAAACGGTTCGGTTTTTTCAGATGCTTCTTCAATCATGTCAATGGCGCGATCGGTCATGCCATCAGTGGCGTAAAATGCTTTGCCCGACTTACCATCGCAGCTGCCGTAATGTTTTTGCTCAAAAGGCCCGCCCGCGTAGCAGCGCATTTTGTAGTTGTAGTCGTACTTGAGCGTGGCTTTTTGGTTGCCTTCGTAATATTCGTGGCCATCTTCGGGTCTCACAAAAAGATTCCCTTGAGCACCATGAAACACAAAGCTCTGCTGGAATCCTCGCTGCGGCGGTAAGCCTAGGTAATCGAGCTCCATTTCTTTTTCGGTCAGCTCCATACCAGAGTGTGCTTGACGCCAAATAGGTGCGAGTTTCTTCGGATTTTCTTTAATGTAACTGCCTCCCAAGTGCCATTTGCCAGCCATCAGCGTTTGGTAGCCATTGCTGCCAAGCATTTCTGAAATCAGAGGCTGATCATATGGAAGTCTTGCACGGTGGGCTTCAAATGGCAGTTCGCGTACCCAGTCACCTACAACTCCTCCACCGAAACCTACGTGTGCAGCGTCAACACCGGTTAATAGCGAGGCGCGGGTTGGGCTGCATCGGGCATTGCTGTAAAAGCGACTAAAGCGCATGCCTTGTTGCGCTAATTGGTCGAGGTTGGGAGTTTCAATTTCGCCGCCAAAACTTCCCAAGTCGGTATAGCCGGAATCGTCAGATAAAATCACAACGATGTTTGGGCGTTTGTCTTCGGCTTGGCTCACAAACGGCATGAATGAACTGAGGATAAGCAAAGAAAGAGAGGTGAGTTTTTTCATGGTAACAATGTTTATTGTTGACAATTGAGTTAGTTTAACCGAATGAAGCACGAAAATAACAGCAATACCTTTTAGCAGGACCAGATGTTTGTGATTCAATTCATAGTTCTAACTATCAATGTTCTGAGCATCAAGGATGCGTTGTGTTTGTGCCGGGCACGAGTGTAGAGCAGGCACAAACGGTGTTGTTGCAGGATGATGTTTATATGTCTTTTCTACAACGTGTATGTGGCGAGTTGGCAGCTAAGCCTCATCAATGCTGGCCTCGTTATGCGTCGGTTTGTGCCGGAGCTTTGCTATTAGCTAACACGGGTATATTTAAAGGTAAGCAAGTCACGACCCATTGGGCGATGCGCGGGGCTTTGGCAAATCTTCAAGGCGTCACCTTGGCGCCAGATTACCCCCGCTATGTGCATGATCAAGACGTGTTGACGGGCGGAGGAATTGCTTCGGGAATTGATGAGGCGCTCTATTTGGTAAGTTCGCTGAGTTCAGTGGATGAAGCATGTAAAGCTCAGCTCATCATGCAATATGCGCCCGCTCCGCCATTTCATTGTGGCAACCCAGATCAGGCTGAGCAGTCGGGGTATCTTGATATGGTGAACGGAATGCTCAGTGCAGATCAAGCCAGCGTTGATACCATTCAAAGTATTCTACAAGGCCGTTATGGCTCGGCTTGAAGGCAACTCAGGGGCTTTCAACAAGCCCCTTCGCCAATCTATATATTCAACGACAGGTGTAGGTACCTTGGTTGGTTATCTTTTCTTTGCCTTTTTGAGGCGGCAAATGCGTAGGTAAAATGCCGGTGAGCAGATTTACTTTTCGAATCAAGTAGTGTGGATCGGAACCCATTGTTTTATTCCAACGCATGCACTGATAATTGACAAATGGTCGGCGAAAACGGCTATACCTTTTTAAATACAATCGCCCTAGATATTTACGCCAGCGATAGCTTCGGTGGTTGTGGGTTAAGGTATCGGGTTTTGCGCGTGGCGGCGCAGACAGCTCGTTGCGATAAAGGTCAACTTTGTTGCCTCCAATGGTTAATCCTTCCACAATCGGCCAACGAGTTTGAGTAATGGGGAAAGGCGCAAACATATTCCACTTTTGCCATAACCCTAGAGCGTTGCGAACTTTGATCAAGGAGGAATCAATTTGTGGCACAGTACTGACGTAAGACAAGTTGATTTGAAGCACCATGACTGCAAGCGCAAGCACTACGAGTTGTGCCCCCCAATTGTGCTTGCCAGAGGAGTGTCGCCACGGCAGTGCACGTTGCGTGAACTTACCCAGTACCATGCGTCGGTTCCCGATGAAGTGGTAGCAGCGGTCGCCCGATTGATTCAAGGCTTGCAGGCCTTTCATTGGCCATTTCATCCAAAACAATAAAGGGCTTTGGCCGACAAGCCAGGTGAGGGCATCCCACTCAAGTCTGTAAGTATCGTCCGCCGACTTCACCACCCAGCTATCATGCTTGTCGAGCAATGGGGCAGCTGTACTATCGCCTTGGGCTGGGAGTACTTCAATTCGTGGTAAAAGCAGCATGGTCCGAAGAATATAAACGGTTTTTTTGCAGAACTCGCAGCCTTCATCGTAATACACCATAACGCCTGAACTGCGCTTAGCGACCCATTTGGAATCGACCATTGCCCAAACTGCAGAGGGGGTAAACAAGAGTAAAGAAGTGATACTGACGTAGGGAAAATGTCCCACGTTGAGAAGCAATAAAAAGCCAATGTGCATGCAAATCAACAGCACCAAAGCGGGGAGCCGAAACCATAGCAATAAAAATGGAGTGATTAGGAATAAAGGACCGTAAAGCTCGATGTAAAATACAAATTGCGTGAGCATTGGCAGTATGGGTTCAAGCACGTTGCCAATCCAGTGGCCCAGATATGTTGTGTAATGTTCGGCGTTCAGGGCGTAGTAAACTGCGGTGTAGTCTTCGGTCCAGGCTTTGCCTGTTTTAAGCAGAGCCCCAGCCCAATACACGTACATGGCCTGCATTAACATCGCGATAGTGGCGACGCTAAAGTGATTTTGCTGTGGATAAGGTTGGTTCTTTTCGAGCGCCGAATCAATCGCAAAGCGTGCGCCGAGCGGCAAGAACATGGCCCAGAACAGCAATACGCGCATTAAGTCATCGGCACCTGAAAGCAGTATTGGGTTTCGGATTTGCACCGACATTAATAGTACCCAGCTCACCGCTGTTGCAAGCCTTGTTTTATAGCCAACGAGCAAAGCAAGTGCGGCCAAAACGGCAAGAGCCAAAAGTACTCCGGCAAATAAAGTGGAGCCGTTTAGAAAATACAAAGACCAAGTGGCGTCACCGTAATAGCTAATAATATCAGAACGCTTAGTGATGCCGGTGTCCGTAAAAAATGCAATGAAGTCGCCGCTTCGTATCCACAAATCGGCCAGAATAATAATGGCAATCAGCACTCTAAAAAGTGCGAGAGTTCGATAATCAATGCTAAATGCGCGCACAAATCCCCCCAAAATTGGAATCTGTTGTAACGGTAATGAAGCGTGAGGTGAATGACTCACAAGCTCTCCTTGTACTTAGTCAGAATCGTTTAGCAATTTATTTTACGGGTAAACTTTGATCTATTTATGGCGCTGTATGCTAACGGCCATACGATTGGTTGCGCCCTATGATCATTGAGTTTGAGATAAATGCCCTAAAACCAGGGTAAATTAAGGCTGTATGCTCGATGCAAATCACATTTTCCATGACTGTTAAATTAATTCTTAATCACCCATCCAAAAAACAGCCTCGGCTTTATAAGGCTCCTCTAATGCGTTGAAGTCAGGTCAAAGGAGTTCTGACACTTGTGCATGTGGCCCGCTATATAAGGCAAACCGAAAATGTGGAAACAATGTGGATCTTCTTCAATTTCAATGTTGGGCACTCGCTTCACTGCGCATAAACAGACATGCTGGTCTTGCAAAACAAGAATAACAGAGGCCATTTATGAAGCTGAATCTCATACTGATCATCAGTTGTTTGGTGCTGACCGCATGTGGTGGTTCAGGCGGATCGTCATCCACTGAGATGGATCCAACACCAGTACCAGAGACGCCCGATGTATCTGAACTCGAAGATGAGGGGGGCGAAGAGCCCATTAATGAGCCCGATGAAACGTCTCCTGAAGATCTAGAACAATCAGCCCAGCCTAACATTATATTTATTCTGAGTGACGACCAAGGTATCGACGCGTCTGCTCAATACAGCTATAGCGTAGATGTGCCCAATACACCAATATTGAATGGGCTGGCCAATGATGGACTTGTGTTTGACAACGCATGGGTTACGCCGGCATGTTCAACTACTCGAGCAGCTTTGCTTACCGGTCAATACGGCATTCATAGCGGTGTTTCATCGGTGCCCGGCAATTTGGCCACGAGCTCTGAAACCGTGCAAACTTACCTAAAATCGCAGGACGCCACGGAACATTATCAAACGGGCTTTTTTGGCAAATGGCATTTGGGCAATAATGCAGGCGGGCCAACCTCATTTGGCATTGATTATTTTGCAGGAAACATGAGCAATATCGACGACTATTACAGTTGGGAGCTTACGTTGAATGATGAAGTGTCTATTTCTACTGAATATCACACCCGCGCGATTACAAACCAGGCAATAGATTGGATCGCTTCGCAAAATACATCTTCCTCTTGGTTCGCATGGGTCGCTTACTCGGCACCGCATTCGCCATTTCACTTACCGCCTGACGACCTTCATAGCCGAACGTTGTCTGGCAGCGCTAACGATATATCTTCGAATTCCAGAGACTATTATTTGGCGGCAATCGAAGCCATGGACTCTGAAATAGGGCGCTTGCTAGATTCATTACCCGAAGAGACACGCAATAACACGGTGATATTTTTTATTGGTGACAATGGCACTCCCGCTCAAATTTTAGACACCTCAGTACTGTTCCAAGGACAGAGTAAAAACAGTCTTTATGAAGGAGGCGTTCGAGCCCCATTTGTTGTGTCGGGCGCAGGAGTAACCCGCAAAGGAGAGCGCGAAGAACGGCTGGTGAATGCAACAGACATGTTCGCCACGATTGCACAAATTGCTGGGCTAGACTTGGATGCAATGCACGACAGCGAAAGCTTTGCGCACTTGCTTGAAGGCTCTGCTGTATCGGGCCGCGACTATAACTTTGTTCACTTTACCAACGATAGTATTGATGGGTACGCCATTCGCAATTTGGAATTTAAGCTCATCGAGTGGCACGATGGCTCGCAGGAACTTTATCAATTGTCGGAACAGAGCATTGAAACCGAAGATTTAATCGCAATTGGCGCTGTATTGAATACCGCACAATCCAATGCGTTTGAATTGCTCAATAATCGTTTAGATTCAATTTTAGGACGGGCAGATGATGCGGGGCCTGAAAGCCCTGTTGATATTACCAATGCCACATTGACCAGTCGCAGCGTTAGCTGTGCGGACTATGCCAATGATTATGTTTCTGACGTCGTTGACGTCAACGAAGCCCAATTGTTTCAAGGCGATCTCAGTATTGCTGTGGTAGGGAATAAGTGCGTGTTCGATACCAATGCAATTCCTAACCATGATTTTAACGATGGAGATGCCGGTTTCCCCAATCAGGTTTCGGCACAGTCGGATCAATTTCAAGTGACCACTGCGCCAAGTTTTGCAGCTGCGCCCACAGAATTATCGTTGCAAATCGACAACGCTTTGTTGCTCAATGGCGTAAAGGTCGACTTATTGGCTGCGGGGTGTTTCGGCATTGGCAATGGTAAAGTCGGTTGCAATGATATGTCGACTCCTTGGCGCTACGATCCCATGCACCCTGTCAATGGCTTCCGGGTGGATACCCACAATGCCCATGCGCAACCCGACGGCACCTACCATTATCACGGTACACCTAATGCGTTTTATCACCAAACTGATGTAGTTGAATCCCCGGTGATTGGTTTTGCTGCTGATGGTTTCCCAATCTTTGGCCCTTTCTATACTGATGGTGAGGGCGTGGTGCGAAAAGCCGTCCCAAGTTATCGCCTAAAATCAGGCAACCGCCCTATGGACGATGAATCACCAGGAGGTGGGTATGACGGCAGCTTCCTTGATGACTATGAATATGTGCAGGGGCTAGGCGACCTAGACGTGTGTAATGGCATGACGGTGAACGACCACTACGGGTACTACATTACGGACGACTACCCCTATGTACTCGCGTGCTTTCAAGGCACCCCAGACGCATCATTTTATAAATAAACCTTATTCTTTTACATGCAGTCCTTGACGATGTGTCAGCGGCTTTTTTGTTTCAAAGGTTTTAGAAGTAGGTGCCTGTGGCCTCCATCCATGATTGTTTGAATTGTTCTCCTTCCCTACCGTCAAATTCATTTGAGCACTTCTGTTGGCCTGATAATCGAATCAAGCCAATTGCTTACACGCCTGATTCGATTACGCTTGCTTTACGAACAGCAAGCGGCTTTCGGCATCGATATTGTTGATCCAACCATGCGGAGTGTTGGCTTCAAAGGTAATGAAGTCGCCTGCTGCATAGGCCACTGATTCAGTTCTTTGTTCATCTGCGGTTCCTGCCAGTAATGTACCAGAGCCGCTGACCACGTATGCTAGCCAAGCGTCCTCTGATGCGTGCAGTTCAAATGTGTCGGATTCTTTGTCGACTTTCAAAATGAACATAAACACGCCTGATGCTTCCACCCCTGCGCCAGACCAGCCCTCTGGAAAATCATTTGCATTAAACTCCGGAGCAGCTTGGCTTGCCAAATAGCTCTGCCCTTCTTTTTCTGACATGAGAATGTGTTGTGACATAAATTGTCCCTGTATGTGAGTTGTGATGATTGCTTCACGCATGGCGCATTGTTTTTTCATTGGAATGGTGAACGCGTCAGTAGTTCAATTTTAATTTGTTTGCTATGTAAAAATTTGTTGTGGCGCACACTACCATGGTATTGCTGCGACAAAAGGCAGGAGGCGCCTCTGCCCATTCACATTTTCAGCACTTTGACCAAATAGGTCTTTATTTGACTTGAATCGCCTATACCTGCGTCTGATTTTAAATCATACGCTTGAGTGTCTAGCCGTTCAAAAAGCGATTGCTTGAACGCGCAATTTTGACATTAACATGCAATCAAAAAGGGACACCTCAAATGTTAAAAAGAGTTTTCACTCACGTTTTGTTGGCAAGCTTCACTTTGGGAGCCAGTTGTACTGCATTGGCTTTTGGACCGGAGTTTTCAAGCGAAATGGTGGTGCCTAAACAAGGGGCGGCGGTACCCAAATCTTTCTCTTTAAACAAGGTGGACCGGGAACATCTTAAAAATCACGATAAAGCGGTTCAGATCTTTAGCGGAATGTTCCTTCGTGACCCTTATATCATGAAGGGGCCAGACGGCTATTTCTATTACACAGGTACGCGCCTCGATAGGGTATTGGGAGGGGCGAAATATGATTATAAAAATGAAGGCGTAGAAATTTGGCGCTCCAAAAATTTGGCTGATTGGGAGTTGCTCGGTGTGCCGGTGAAGTTGGGGATGTTGTCTAATATTGACGCGTTTGCGAAACATGCTGCCACGCGAAAACACAATCAGGGTAAAGCGTTGCTTTGGGCGCCCGAGTTACATTATCTGAACAATAAGTGGTACATCACGCATACAACCAACTCTCAACGAGCAGTACTTTGGGTTGCGGATAATGTGATGGGTCCTTATCAAGAACTCATGGGCACCGAGAAATTTGGGCATCGTCATGATCCCACATTATTCCAAGACGACGATGGCAAAAACTATATGTTGTATGCGGCCACTGACATCCTTCAACTCAATAGTGAACTTAGCGCTTTTCAAGGTCAAAAGAAGAAGGCTTGGCCGAGTGATCGTAAAATTGGCCATGAAGGTACCTTTGTGATCAAACATGAAGACAAGTACGTGTTATTTGGCACAGCGTGGAGCACCGATAAGCCACGCAAGGGCACGTACAATCTCTACTACGCCACTGCGGACAATATTTTAGGTCCGTATTCTGAGCGCAAGTGGGTGGGGCGTTTCTTGGGACATGGCACACCATTTAAAGATTCACAAGGTCGCTGGTGGATGACCGCGTTTAAGAATGGAACCTATGTGCCTTATGACGATTTAATGCTTCAAAACGATCAAGGTGATGATGCTTACACCGGCACTCAAAGTGGGGCGATGTTGGTGCCCATGGAGATTGATACGGATGAAACCGGAGAAGTTCGTTTTACGGTGAAAGATTATCGTTTTGCAACGCCAGGCCCCGAAGAGGTTCAACAGTTTTAATCTAACTTATTTGAAACAATTGTATGGTCTTTGCAAGTGCCGCCCCTATACATAGGGGCGGTGTGCCCTTAGGTATTAAAACCCACCTGACCAAGCGTCAAACTCATCAATAATATCGATCTCGGCCTGTGATTTAGGGGCGGGGTAGTAAGGCAGTCCTAGTCGTTTGTTCGACGGAAGAAGCACCCAGTCTGGCGTGATTTTTACGCGTGATATCTGCTGGCCTGCATTCATGCGTAAATACATGTAGTAACCGTCAGCGTGGGTATTGGCGTAGCTTGCGATCTGCGCCACGTCTCCAGAAGGTAACTTTACTTTGCGCCCCAACGGAAATAATTGGTGTAGTGCAAAGCTCGCATGCGCATCTTCCAAACAACCTTGTTTAAACCGATGCAAGCCTATGGCTGTGGACGTTGTGCGATGAGTCCAACCTACGAGCAATAGCCCACTTAATGAGTCTTTAAAGGGCTGACCAATTGGGAGACCTTCACTAGAGATAAACTGAACCACTAAAGCGTCGTCATCTTGTTCCAAAATATTCAGGAACTGCTCGCCGGTTTTATCCGCTAATAGTTTCATTGTGTTTACCGTTCATGATCTGAACCGTCATTTTATGATCCCTGCCATTTATTGCGTATGCCTTAGGTCAATCCACACACTAAAAGTGTTGTCGCGAGCAGTTTTGAGCGCTTCAGAAAAGATAAGTTCCCTTTCAAATTTTGTCTTTGGGGTGCTAACAGCGCGGCCAATAAACTTACTGGTCAAGACAACTTGATCTTCATCAAACTAATTGGTAAGCATCTTGGTTATTACCTTAAATATGACCGATATGATCACATTGGAATAACATCTTGGTTGAACATTTAATCGGTGCATGAAAGTATCTGGGCGTTTTTTAACCATAAAAACAGTTTGAAAAAGCGATCATACGATTCACAAAAAGTGGCTTAGAAGGATTTAGTTGTACTTAAAAAAAGCCACAAAACAAGGACTAAAGGAATGCACTTTAAATTATCAAAAGTTGCTCTGTCAGTTGTTTCTGCAACGACGATGGCAATAACCTTTGCAGCCCATGCTCAAGATGAAAATACCCCAGCCGATCCTCAGTCTGATGTTGAGGTGATTGAAGTAACAGGCATACAGCAGAGCTTGTCTGCTGCCGCAAGCTTTAAACGCAGTGATTCACGTATTGTTGATGTGATTGTGGCCGAAGACATTGGTAAGTTACCCGACAATAACATTGCCGAAACTTTGCAGCGTATCACCGGGGTTTCTATTAATCGTGATATGGGAGTCGGTTCAGACGTTTCAATTCGTGGCTTGCCGCAAAACCGAGTGGAACTCAATGGCCGTTCGACCTTGGGTGATGGACGAAATGGTGTTGATTTTCAGGATTTTCCGTCAGATTTTCTATCGGGAATTGAGGTGGTTAAATCACCCACGCCGAAGATGATTGAAGGTGCATTAGGAGGCACCATTAACCTTAAAACGCAGCGCCCTCTCGATCTAAAAGAAACGCTCGCATCGGTTTCTGTCAAAGGTGAATATACTGAAAATGCAGAAGATTGGGGTCCTATCTTGTTTGCCACATATGGGGACAAGTGGGAGTTAAGCTCAGGCGGCACCATTGGTATGATTGCCAGCGTTAGTTATTTAGATCGAAAACTCACGCAGCACGAGTCTCGTGTGGGTTTTAAAGTAGAGCCGCTGAATGTAAATCAAGCCGACATCGATAGCGGTAAAGTTGATGCAGACCGGAACTACATCATTCCTCACGAATATACTTACTTTCCCGAAGTGGATGAACGTGAACGCTCAGCGGCTAATATTGCCTTGCAATGGATGCCTGAATCTGAAGACGGTAATGTCTACTTAGAAGCCGCCTTTACAAAACGCGAAGGCAACAATCAGGCGTTTTCGCCCTTGTCGATTGCTCACTCTCCTTTTAGTACCGATGCCGAACGCAATGCTGATTATTCCATCGATGGGAAAGGCCAGCTCAATAGTTACTACGACTCAGACGTTTTATTCATTAACCGGACAGAGTCTGAGTTCCGAGAAACAGATTCAATGACCCTTGCTTTGGGAACGGAGTGGTCATTTGAAGATCAGTGGCTGGTTACGGCCGAAGTGAGCCACGCTACTTCAGACTCCTTTGAACCATATTATGACATGCGTTTCTATGCCATTGATCCAGAGGGCGAAGCACTCGCGCCTGAAGACAACAACTATTGGCAAGGTGGTGTGAGTTATTACAGCAACAATGACCATGTGCCGTCGGTGGTATTGGAAGACCCAAACACTTTTACCAATCAAGACAATTGGGCGTTACGCCGCTACGACGTGCGTGACAACCATATTGATAACGAAGAAACTGCGGGCCGTTTAGATTTTAGTTACTACGAGCCTGTGTCTGGCTTTGACATGCTTACAGCGGTTGATTTTGGTGTGCGTTACACCGAACGTGATTACGAGAAAAAACAATACAACCTCAAGCTCGACAACCTGCACAAAAGCTTAATTGATTATGGTCCTGACGGCCTGCCTGATACTGATGACGATGAATACATTACCATCACTATGCCTGAGTTTCCGGCCGGAACGATTAAAGAGTACGACTTTGACGCCTTTCCTGACGACAGCGCCCAATTCGATTTAGATCGCTTTGTAATGTTTGATAATAATATCCTTCAAAACCAAACGCGTACGGGTGAGATTATTGGTTCGTTGTTGCAAGGCACGAACATGGAAACAGATGGCAAATTGGTCTTTAACACCGATGAATATGCCACTGTAGGTGAAGATACCTTAGCCGCTTATATTCAGCTGAACTTCGACACTGATATTGCCGGTATGCCGTTCAAAACTGTATTTGGAGGGCGCTATGTGGCCACAGATATTGAGGTTGAAGCATATGCAGAAGACGTCAATGGCAACATTGTGTTGGTGAAAGAAACATCCGACTACTCCGACTTTTTACCGAGCTTAAACGCCAGCCTAGAAGTGGTGGACGACACCATTGTTCGCTTCGCCGCGGCAAAAGTCATGCGCCGAGCAGACTTTGAAGAGCTAAGTCCAGGTTACATTGTTAATGCTGACAGCACTGAAGCGACGCGCGGTAACCCAGGTTTGGAGCCTTATCGAGCAACGCAATACGACATTTCAGTGGAGTATTATTGGGGAGACTCAAACATGGTGTCGGCTGCTATTTTTTATAAAGACGTAGAATCATTCTTAACGACGGCAACCGAATGCTGGGATAACCCTGAGTATGTTGCTGTTTCGAATGAAGTGAACCGAGGCGATATGTGTTTCTTGGATGGCCGAGGGGGAGCGCCAGATGCGTCTACACCACTGACAGACATTGGTTTGACGACCACATTTGATACCAATGGCGACAGCGGTAAAGTGGAAGGTGTTGAATTGGCGTATCAGCAAGTGTTTGATATGGGCGTGGGGGCATCGTTGAACTACACCTATGCCGACAGTGAGGATCCCAATGGTTCGCCATTGCTTGATATTTCAAAAGATACCGTCAATGCTGCTATTTTCTACGAAAAGCACGGCTTCACTACACGTTTGGCCTACACCTATAGAAGTCGCTTTTTGGAAGATGACAACGAGGGGCGTATGAAGCGTATTGGGCGTGAGATGTGTGTGAATGCGAGTTGTGTAGACGCCAATGGCGATAGCTATACCGACCCAACAGCGCGCGAATCATATCGTGAGTCAATGAAGCAATTAGATTGGTCGGGGTCGTACGATTTCAATAAGAACCTTCGCGTTCAAGCCGATATCGTAAACATTACCGAAGAGCCAACTCGAGATGCGGCCTTTAACGGGTCTGTGTACCAGATTCGCCAAGCCGATAGACGCTTTACTGTGGGAATGCGTTACAAGTTCTAATTGGATTTAGAACACCCAAAAAAAGAGCCCGCAGAAGCGGGCTCTTTTACGGGCTTGCAATACTTAAACTTTATTTCCAAATGATCGGCATGAATACCGTCATTTCCGCGGTGCCTCGGTTGCTCCAGGCAAAGTAAGGAACAAACTGAGCGTCATGCTGTTGCCATACTGGCTTAGATACGTTGCGATACATGCTTTGCTCTGAATCGGAACGCAGTTGAACAGACCCTTCAATTGTGGTCACTCCACCTAAGAAGTCGGTTTTGTGTTGTGCTTTTAATTCAGTATCACCCGAGATATACACATCTAAAATACCGGTGTTTTCAGGTAAGTCTGGCGACTCAATGCAATACACCAATGGGCCACGCTTAATGGCAACTTGGTTGCGAATTTCTTCAATGCGCGGATGGCCTTCAACAAAGTTGATCTCCATTGGCATCTCTAAAGTGATGGTGTCACCGGCAGCCCATACACGGTTAATGTTGGCAAACTCACCGGCTTTGACTTCAACGCCGCAATCTTGGCCATTGACCAATACAGTTGCTTGACGCGCCCAGCCTGGAATACGCAACATCAAATCAAACGCGGTATCTTTACATGCGTCAATGGTAATGCTTACGCTTCCATTCCATGGGTAATGAGTGGATTGAGTGAGCTGAATATTCGAACCATCGAGCAACTGAGTATCGAGTTTATTGCCGCCATACAAATTTACGGCGAGGCCGTTGTCAGAAAGGCTATAAGCCCAGCCCGAAACTTTAGCCACAGTCCGAACAATATTCGGTGGGCAACAGAAGCATTCGATGTATTCTTCGCGGTCTGCTGATTCTGTGCAGTCACAGTGATCTGAATACTCACGTTGGCCGTGATTCATGCGCAATGGGTTGGCATAGAAGTACTTCATGCCATCTTCACTAATACCGACCATGGCACTATTGTGTAATACCAACTCCATGATGTCTGCGTACTTTGACTCGCCGTGGAGACCCAGCATGCGCCAGTTAAACATGGCGTTCGATATGTTGGCACAAGTCTCATTGTATGCAGTTGAGTTGGGCATCATGTAGTCATCAATGAACCCTTCGTGGATCATATTTTGATCGTCGTACGCACCGTGGTGACACTGACCAAAGGCACCCGTCACATACATTTTCTTTTCTACTGCGCTGGCCCAAATTCGATCGAGTGCGTCAGCAATTTCTTTGTCGCCTGTTTCTGCGTAAACATCAGCCGCACCTGAGTACAAATACATGCCTGTTACTGCATGGCCTACGGCCTCTTTTTCCTCGCGCAAAGGCGTTTTCATTTGGCACTGATCGCCGGTGAACCAATATGGAACAGAGTCATGCAAGTCCATCGGAACGGAGCCGCGCATGGTGACAAAAATATCGGCTAAGTCGAGGTAGGTTTTATTGCGTGTTTCGCGGTAAAGCTCTACCAAAGCCATAATTTGTGATGGGTTGAAGCCAAAGCGAGCAAGCTCAGGATCTTTGGATTTGAACACTTCGTAAAGGTAATCCGCATGGCGAACAGAAAGCTCGAACCAGTTCGTTTTGCCGGTTAAGCGCTTATGAATGATACCACTTGTAATAAAGTGACCTGAGTTATACAGTTCGTGGTCACACACTTCTTTATAGCGTGGCTTATCAAGGATTTGGTTGTGTGTATGAATGTAGCCGTCATCGGTAATTGCTTTGGCAAACACGTCGATAATTTCGTCTAATTCAGCAATGATAGACTCATCTTTATTAATACCGTAGATGTAACACGCAGCTTCCATCCACTTATAGAAGTCACCATCATGCCAGAGCATTCCTTTGGCTTCGCCTTGTTGAAGGCCTGCAACAATTTTAAAATTGTTGTAAGCGTGGCCAACGTCACCTTTTAAAAGGCTGCCCATGTGCGGCACCATCACTTCTGCGGCGAGCTTTTGTTTTTCTGCCCAGAAGCCTTCAGTCCACTGACAGTCGCCGAAGTTGATTGCTTTCAACTTAACGAATGGACTCTGTGAAGTTGCTGTAATTGCTTTATCTTGTACGTGTAAAGCTTTCATACATTGATTCCTTGTTTCTATTATTGGCAAGCTGGAACTACTTCAACTCTATATACGATAGAGTGTATGGCTTGCTGTGTTCACTGTTGCGTAGGCCATGATTTGTCATCAAATCAAAGTTTGAAATGACTAATTTGTCTTGGTAAACAATTAAGTCGGCTGGCTGATCTATCTGCCCGTTAGAACCATCGTTATCAGAATAGTCAGCTAATTTAATCACTTGTTGTTGCTCGGTGATTTTAAAAATTTGGTTGAGCCCAAACCCCGCTAAGTAGAGGTTTCCTTCATCGTCAAAAGCTAAGCCGTCGATACGCGTATCGTTTGGCAGGCTTGCATATAAGTGGTGTTCGGTGACGTTTCCGTGCTTATCTTGAGTGAGCTGATAGACTTCGCTATCACCTAGATTCGCGGCAAATAATGTTCCGTTTGGAGAAAATGCAATGCCGTCGAGTCCAAACCCGATGCTTGGGTTTTGCGTTTCTATGCTGAAAATCAATTGCTCATCATCCAACGTATTGGCGACTTTGACATTGCGATCGGAGGCATTGAAGCGATAAATCGCACTGATATTCTTGCTCGACTTCACATTTGGCATGTTTAATTGAGTGATATAAATAGCTCCATCGCGGTAGCGCAGACCATTGGGATTAATACCCGATGCAATCACTTCAGTGTTGAGCAATTTGTTTTTGTCGAAGCTCATTTTTAAGATGCGGCCATGCTTAATTCCACGCGAATCAGCCACATACAAATCGCCATTGTCGTCATATGCAATGCCCATCGGGTTGGCTTTGCGTGTGAGATTCAACGTGGGAATGGTGGCTAAGTGAGCAACCTCGCCATTTGGCGCGATGGAAAGCAGTTCGCCTTGTAATTTATTGTTGGCAAAATTAGGGCATGACAGTGTTAAGCTGCCGTCTGGGGCGATTGCAAACGCATCCGGCGTAGGGCAATTGTCCGTTAGATTGGCAAATAATTTGGCAGGTTGAATGTTGTTTTGTGTGTCTGCTGCTTGTGCATTAACGCTTAATAGCAATGCGCTGATCACATAACCTGCAATAGTTGTGTGGGGGCCTAGCGCACCTTTTAGCCAGCGAAATGAGTATTGCCTAACCATCATGTCATCCTGCCGTTGTTGCATGTCAAAACTTTTGAATAAGTTTATTGAGTTTACAAATTTTTAAACATAGTATGTTTGAAATGATGTGATGTACACAGGTTTTTAACAAATTATGAGAAAAAATCCAGATCATCTTGTCACCCAATACTCTTTAATTGCCGCCTTTGGTGGTTTTGTATTTGGGCTTGATGCAGCTAACATCTCAGGGGCGTTACGCTTTGTGAGTTCGTTGTTCGAATTAGACAGCCTTCAGCAAGGAACGGTTGTCGGTTGTGCCTTGCTAGGAGTGATTGTTGCTCTGCTGTTTACAGGCACTCTGTGTGAAAAGTTCGGACGCTCTAAAGTGTTGCTCGGAATTGGTTTTACCTACTCCTTGTCATCCCTTCTATCCGCCACTGCTGTGAGTTATGAAATGCTGGTGGTAGGTCGCTTCATTGGTGGAGTGGCATTTGCATCAATCACCGTCTCAGCCATGTATATTGGCGAAATCGCTCCGCCAGAAAAACGCGGCAAGTTCGTTTCTATCAATCAGTTCATGATTGGTTTGGGGCTGTTAGTTGCCTTTGTGGTGAACTATTTCCTCATTAAAGCAATGGATGGAATCAGTTGGATTAATAACGACAATGTTTGGCGTGTCATGCTGGGGGCCGAACTCATTGCGAATGCTGTTTGGGTCGCATTGCTACTTCGTATTCCTGAATCTCCTCGTTGGTTGATCTCTAAGAATAGAGATGATGAGGCGACGGCGATTTTTCATAAAATTGCGCCGCCCGAGCAGGTCGAAAGCTTAACTAGAGAAGTGAAGCAAAGCTTAAGCGCAGCCAACCAGTTAGATACAATGGGGCAAGTGAAAGAGCTATTTAGCCGCCGCATGCGCTTTGTTCTGTTTCTTGCCGCTTGCTATGCAATTGTGCAAGGTGCAACAGGCATGAATGCGGTTCTATTTTTTGCACCCATGGTGTTTGAACAAGTAGGCATGAGTGTTGAGAACACGTTCTTACAAACCATCGCTACAGGTGCGGTAGGCCTCGCGGCTACTTTCATCGCTATTGGCTTTGTTGAAAAACTCGGGCGACGGATTTTGACTATCGCAGGGCTCAGCCTTGTGGTGTTAGCTCATGGCGCAACTTGGTTAGGGTTTAGCCAAGCGAACTATGTATTTGATGACCGAGCGATTACAGCGATTGAGCAACAGCTGGAGGCTCAGCAGATTGATATCAGTAAGATAGCGCCTATGGCCGGACAAACATACGACAGTGATGTCGCGCTTAAACGTGCTCTTGCAGAGCAGTTTGATAAGAAAGAATTCCCCTTGGTCAGCGGTTTTATCATTAATGAGACTATTAAAGACGTGAATGCTGCGCTGGTGTTATTTGGCATCTTTGCATTCCTAGCCGCATTTAATTTGTCGATTGGACCGATTATGTGGGTCATTTTCTCTGAGATATTTCCTAACTCAGTGCGCAGCGTGGCTTTGCCATTCGCTGCACTCATTCAAACGGTTTCGTCTTGGAGTATTCAGCAATTCTTCCCATGGCAACTCAACAACATGGGCGTATCAACCATCTTCTTGATCTATGCTGCGCTGGGCTTAGTGGGGCTCGTTGTCATGTGGTTTGCATTGCCAGAAACCAAGGGTAAGTCAATTGAAGCCATTGAGCTGGAATTAGCCAAAGCATAAGGACAATAGAGTCATGACGTTGATTCAGTGTAAATACCTGATCATTGATTGGGGCACGACTAACTTCAGAGCATTTGCAATGTCGGCTGAGCATCAATTGCTGGCAATGCAAGAGCACCCATTAGGCATTTTACAAGTGGAAAATGCCCAGTTTGAATCGGCTTTAAAAAGAGTGCTAGAAGGTTGGATTGACGACTATAGTGCGGTTCCCGTGTTTATGGCTGGAATGATTGGGTCGCTTAAAGGTTGGGTCAATGTACCTTACGCCACGACACCTGTGGATTGCACAAAGCTCACTGAGAAAGCGCATCAATTTAAGCTTTCTTGGGGCGCAAATGCGGTGATTTTACCGGGTGTTTGTCACCAGTATGAAGGCGACAAGTATGATGTGATCCGAGGTGAAGAAATCCAAGCTCTCGGCTTGGCTAAAATCATGAATTCTGCCGATTATCACGCGATTTTACCGGGCACTCACAGTAAGCACTTGGAGTTTAAAGGCAATACCCTTTATCACTTCGCCAGCTTTCTAACCGGTGAATTGTATTCGGTTATTTCTAAGCACACCTTACTAGGTCGCGATTTACCGAAAGCTCTCGGAGATGAGGCTATCTTTTTGAAGGGGGTGAATGAGGCGCAGCAAGGCGCCTTTGCCAATCGCTTGTTTTTAGCTTGGACACATCGCTTATTTCAAAATCTCACCGCCGAGCAAATTCCCGATTATTTGTCTGGTTTGCTCATCGGTTTTGAATTAAGAGAACTTGATAGTCAACGCGTGTATATCGTGGGGGGCGATCAGTTGTCGAAGTTATATTTACAAGCGTCAACAGCACTCGGCATTGAAGCCACAGTTGTGGAAGGTAACGAATGCTTCTTAGCTGGAATGAGCGTTTTGATTGAGGAATTGTTAGATGATTGATGCGGCAGAATTGGATCGACACTTACCATTAATAGCTATTATCCGTGGTGTCACGCCTGACTCAGTAATCGAGGTTGCAACCGTGCTCATCGATGAAGGTTTCACCATGCTCGAAGTTCCGTTAAACAGCCCAGATGCTCTGACTAGCATCAAGATGTTGGTGGAGACATTTGGCGCGCAATATCTCATTGGTGCGGGCACAGTCACTAATCCAGAGCAGGCACAACAGGTGATAGAAACAGGTGCGAACCTAGTGGTAACGCCTAACTTCAACCAACAAGTGGTGAAAATGTCAGTGGCCGCCGGTTGTGCGACGTTCCCCGGTGTTGTCACACCAACGGAAGCTTTTCAAGCGTTGGCAGCAGGCGCTACCGGGCTTAAGTTGTTCCCCGTATCCATACTCGGCTTGGATGGTTTTAAAGCCCTTAAATCGGTACTCCCAGCGGCAACGCGTTGTTATCCAGTAGGTGGTATTGCGCCGCGTATAGAAAGCATGAGTCCGTTTGTGCAAGCAGGAGCAGATGGCTTTGGTTTAGGTTCTGCCCTTTATAAACCGTCGATGTCGTTGCAACAAATTCGGCAGAATGCATGTGATTATGTGACAAGCTTTAAAGCTTTAAAGCGTTAACGTGTTGAGATTCGGGCGATAATATCCGGCTTAGTCGTGTTTTACTTGATGTAGACGCGATGTTTCTAGGTGTCATTATCGTGGAATTTGTTATAGTATTAAAATAATAAAGGTTATATGTTTGAATGCTATTTAACGGAAGAAAGACGTCTATAAAATGAGTGAATTAGTTTATTACGACCTCAAACGTTCGGCCAAAATGACTCCGAGTTTATCGGTACAAGTGGCCAGGGAACTCGGCAGACGTATTGTTGCTGGTTCATTCGAGCCAGGCTCGCTAATCGACGACGAAAATGCACTTGCAGAACGGTTCCAAGTGAGTCGAGTTGTGGTGCGAGACGCAGTGAAGATTCTCGTTGGCAAAGGCTTGCTGGATGTGCGTCGCGGAATCGGTACGAAAGTAAGGCCTCGTAATGAATGGATTTTGCTTGATGACGACGTACTGGCTTGGCACATCACCGCCACACCGCGAGCGGAGTTTATTAATCAATTAATGGATATCCGCCTGGCCTTTGAACCTAAAGCTGCTCGATGGGCGGCGGAGCGAGCGACTGAAGAGGACGTTAAAGAGATAGACGAAGCCTGCAAACGCATGGAAGAAGAAACCGGCTCGATCGAGAAATTTATCGTCGCTGATGCATTATTCCATAAAGCGATGCTCAGAGCTGCTCATAATGAATTCTTAAATGCGATGGAAGGTGTGATTTACTCGGCATTGTTGGTGAGTGTTCGGATTACCAATCAAGACCCGCGTAAAAATAGTCACTCGGTCGAGTTTCACCGTGAAGTTTACGAAGCCGTTGCAAGTGGTAATGGTGAACAAGCAGAGAAGCTTACAGAGAAGCTTTTATACGATGCGATTCGTCGCTTGAAAGAGAATTTTGATATTGAAAAATAACTCGTGAAATGAGCGAGTTATCCAATTTAAAAACGGGAAGCCATCATGGCTTCCCGTTTTTGTTTCTGGCTCCCATTTCAGAAAATTTAGTGTTGTAAACTAAAACATCATATGTTTACATAGATTCAATGTTAGACCCTTCCTGTGGCGCAACAGATACCGCCCACATCAGAATTGAAAAGTTCACAGGGCGATTAAACGATGAACGCACGAGATTTGAGCCGTTGCTGGCAACGTACATTCATCAGCGACACTTTCATCAAGAATTCGAATAAAAGAGTGTAAAAGTATGAAGACCTTGAGTGCTTTTAAGCGAAAAGGCGTAGCCACATTACTGTGTCTTTTAACTCCTTTCATCGCATCATCTGCAATTGCAGGTGTGCAAACCGCACAGAAAAAGCCGAATGTGCTCGTGCTGATGTTCGATGACATGCGGTTCGACACGTTTTCATATCGAGGCGGCCCAGTAAATACGCCAAATATTGACCAGTTGGCATCGGAGTCAACCCGTTTTGACAATGCCATGACAACAACTGGCCTATGCTCTCCGTCGCGCGCAGCTTTTTATACTGGGCGTTGGGGCCACAAAAATGGGTTAGATGACAACGTTGAGTTGTATCACACTCGCTTGTCCGAACTGGACCCAAGTGAAGGCGGCTTAATCAAACGCGCTTCCGATGCAGGTTATTTAGTGGGCCATGTAGGGAAGTGGCATTTAGGCGCTCGTGGTACAGAAATGCGCGGAGCCGAAATTGATTTAGCCCACGGACATGAACCCCGCGAACGCTTCTCTCGCGTATACACGCCTTATTCGAAAGTGCCTAAGGTCAAAGGTTACTACGAGGGCAAACTCGACAAAAATGGCGAAAAGCACGAGTACTACATCACCACAGAAGGAACTTACGAAGAGACATCCGCCTATAAAAAAGTGATTGCCGGTAAAAAAATGATTCAACAGATGGCGAACGATGACCGGCCATTTTTTGGAGTGATTAGTTTTAATCAGCCGCACCCGGCGTACCGTGTACCAGAGCCGTATGCCAGCATGTTCGATCCTAGTGAGGTCGAGCTACCAGCGAACCACCTTGCTAAGCGTGTGAATAAACCACTGGCGCAAGATGGTATTTGGTGGCCTTGGCATGACGTTGGCCATATGACCGACATGGATTGGCGTAAGTCTCGTACATACTATTACGGTGCCATTGCGATGGTTGATCGCATGATAGGGGAGCTGTTGCAAGCTGCGAAAGACCAAGGTGTGTATGACGATTTGCATATTGTTTTACTAGGCGATCAAGGCAGCATGCTAGGTGAACATACGCTCTATGACAAAGGTCCCTATGCCTACGATGAGCTCATGCGTATGCCACTGCTGATCAAAAATCCTAATTTAGCGCCTCGTGTTGTCAACCGACAGGTGTCTTTGATTGACGTCACTCCCACGCTTGCAGGTGTCATGGGGTTAGAAAATGACGGAGATGTTGATGGTCAAACACTTACCCCATTGATGCAGCAAGGAGATAAAGCTAAAGAAGGCGAGCTTGATTTAGCCCTGTATGCCTACGAGTGGTACAACGGATCTTGGTTTGGAATTCGGGCTCTTCGTACGCCTGAATTCAAATTTGTATGGAACCCAGGCGACGCTCGAGATGAATTCTATGATTTAACCCAAGACCCTGGCGAAGTCACCAATCAAATCAATAACAAGGTCTATAAAAAGCAAATTGCACTGATGGTGAAATTGATGAAACAAGAGCTCAAACGTGTGGAAGATCCATCGCTGAAGAAGCTTGAGCATCACGCCAAAGCGTATCTGTAATCAATACATTGTGGAGCCTTGTTGGGCTCTAATTTTGAGGGAATTATGAATAAGAAAATGTTTAAAAAGCTCGGCGCTTTGTGTTTGATGAGCGCGTCGGCCTTTTCGGTGACTGCCGCAGAACGTCCAAATATTCTGTGGATATTAGTGGATGACATGGGCTACGGCGATGTGGGTTTCAATGGTTCAACGGATATCCGCACACCCAACTTAGATACGCTTGCGCAACAAGGCATGACATTTGATGCAGCATACAACGTTCATCCGTTCTGTGGCCCAAGCCGCGCAGGTTTAATGACCGGCCGCTACCCGCATATGTTTGGTTCGCAGTTTAATCTGCCTACCAGCGATATCTCCGGTGGTCTTGGTATTGACTCTAACGAAACCTTTATTAGTAAAACCTTGCAAAACAGCGGTTATTACACAGGTGTTGTAGGGAAATGGCACTTGGGTGAAACTGCTGAATTTCATCCTCACCAGCGTGGTTTTGATGAATTTTATGGTTTCTTAAATGGCGGGCACAGTTACTTTCCTGAAAAGTTCAAACCGCAATACGAGAAGCAACGCGAGCAAGGCTTAAACTTAGCCATTTTCCCGTATTTAAAACCTCTAGAGCACAACGGCAAAGAGGTTGATGAGAAAGAGTACATTACCGATGGTCTATCGCGCGAAGCGGTGAACTTTATTGAGAAAGCGGCCGACAAAAAAGACCAACCATTCTTTTTATATCTAGCTTACAACGCACCGCATTCGCCAATGGAAGCCAAGCAAGAGGATATGGACCAATTTCCTGACATTCAGGATGAGAAGCGTAAAATTTATGCCGGTATGGTGTACGCCATTGACCGTGGCGTAAAACGTATTGTTGAGTCGTTAAAAGCAACCGATCAATTCGACAATACATTGATTGTGTTCTGGAGCGACAACGGTGGTCGCCCGCCATTAGGTGCAAGCAATCATCCCCTTCGAGGTCGTAAAGGAAGCGCGCTTGAAGGCGGAACTCGCACTCCAATGCTGTTTCACTGGCCTGAAAAAATTAAAGGCGGTCAACACTTCAAACATCCGGTTAGCACGCTTGATTTCTATCCAACATTTGCGGGTTTAGCGGGCGCAGAAGTGCCGAAAGACAAAAAATTAGACGGCGTTGATATTTGGCCGAGCTTGAAGTCAAATACCACTCCTCGCAAGGGTAAAATGCTTTACGTGATGCGCCATCGTTATGGCTTTAGTGAAGTGTCTGCTCGACGAGACAATTGGAAGGCGGTCAATATCGAAGGCAAGCGTTGGGAGCTATATGACATTGAAAAAGACATTGGTGAAACCACTGATTTAAGCGCGAAGTATCCAAACGTGCTGCGAGAAATGGTAGCCGAGATGGAAATTTGGAGCTGGCAACATACGCAGCCTGAGTGGTTCCATATTCATGCTGAAGGGGTTCAATGGCGTGAAAAATCCATGCCTCGTTTTCATGAGACATTTACTTTAAAAAATCAATGAATTAAAGGCGTTGTGAGAAATTACAACGCCTTTTTTTGCGGCTCAATAGCGTGCGCAATTCAGTGAAGCACAGTGACGTGACAATACAACCCTATGGAAAGCAGCTTGAAAAGTAAGGTCAAAATGGAACAAATCCATGACCAAAACTTTTGGCTTTGCCCCAATGAAATAAAGTGACAATGGCTGCCAATAAAGCAGCATTGTTCACTTCATTGGTTTGAAAATACAACACAATAATAAAAGGGATTAATCGCTGCTCGAGTGGACGGGCACGAATAAATCCCTGCTGGGAGGATTGGTTTACTCATGAAATTTCTCAACCAGATCAACATCAAAACACGTATCGTTGTCCTTGCTCTACTGCCTATTTTTGTTATCGGGTTTCTCACCCTTAATCAATACCGTAAAGCCAATATCGAGCTGGACCGGATTGAGCAATTAAATACTGTCATGGATTTGTCGCGGCAAGCTGGATTGTTGATGGATGCAATTCAAGATGAACGAGACTTGTCGAATGGATTTCTCGCAAAAGAAAGCAATATTGGCGGCCCCATCGGCGAAGAGTTTGGCAGCACAGGAAATGACTTTAAGGCACCTTTAGTGGAACAGCGCCGAGCGGTGGACCAGCAGATCCGAGCATTTGAGCAATATGTTCAAGCGCGAGAACAAGATTACCAAGTGTTGCCAACGGTGCAAGCCGCACTCACTCAATTGAATCGCAACTTGGACAACATGATCAATGTACGAGACAAGATTGATCGGTATATGATGCGTGACGGCAATACCTGGACCTTGGTTGTTTATGACAACACATCTGATCAATTTTTCAGGTTGTTTGAGGCCATTGTGCGTATTGCATCGAGTGATCCTGAACTATCGCTAATGAGCAATGCTTACATGGCATTGGTTACCCTCGGTGAGCGTTATTCGGTAGAGCGTGGTGTGGTTGCTCGCGCTAGTTTCATGAAAGGGCTGGATTACAATATCTATGCTCGGGTGAAAACAACACGGCAAGAAATCGACAACACGGTGAGTCGCTTCAATGCCTTTGCGGGTAGGCAGATGGTTGAGAGCTTTCGCCAACAGCACCTCGAATCCGCCACTAACCGTAGCGTATTTGAAGATTGGAAAATCTACCGCAGTTCAGCGGGCAAAAAACTGCCGTTTGAAGCCTTAACATGGTATCCGCGCTCGACAGCGAATATTGATTCACTGAATCGATTTAAAAACAATTACGCTGACCAAATCATTGTGAAGTCGAGTGAGCTTGAGGCGCAAGCAAAGTCGGCCGTGATGTTGAGTCTAGTGATGTTCTTTGGCGTGTGTATCGCGATAGGAACTGTGTCTTACTTTATGATTGTCTCGATTCTTCGTCCGCTCAAAAAACTGGTGAATGAACTGTCACATATCGCTCAGCACAAAGACTTGTCGTATAACGTCAGCGTAGTCGGTAACGATGAGCTGTCGGACGTTGCACGAGCGGCTGATAGTTTGTTGGCCAGCTTTAAAGTTGCATTGACCGGAGTGCTTGAAGTGGAGGTAAAAATGAAAGACTTAACCTCTCAAGTACTTGAGTCGATGAACATCAGTCAACAGCGCACGGAAAACCAAAATCGAACCACTGATGGGGTTTCGGTTGCGATGAACGAGATGACCGCTTCAGTGAGTGAAGTATCAGTCAGTGCACAATCCACCTCAGATGCTGTTCAACGGCTCTATCAAATGTCGGTGAGTAGCTCTGAAAGTGCGAATACCAGCAAAGAGATCATGGAACAGTTAACCTCGGACGTCAGCGAGGCCACATCTATGGTTGAAAGTGTGAATGAGGAAAGTAATTCCATTGGCGCGGTGATCAACGTGATTCAAGGGATTGCTGAGCAAACCAACTTGTTGGCGCTCAATGCTGCTATCGAAGCCGCTCGAGCCGGAGAACAAGGGCGGGGATTTGCCGTTGTGGCCGACGAAGTCAGAGGGCTTGCCAGTCGAACGCAAGAGTCAACCAGCCATATTCAACAGCAAATTGAGTCGCTGCAAAAGCGAGCGAACCAGGTGACATCTACCATGGATAAGCTCAAATCTCAGGGTAATCAGGCAGTCGAAGTCGTGGTTGAGGCGCTCGACTCCTTCGCCGTGTTTCAAAAGGAATTGGATATGATTTCTCAGATGTCGACTCAGATTGCCACGGCTGCCGAGGAGCAAACATTGACGTCGAGCGATATCAATCGTCAGGTGCATGAAATCAAGCTCGACTCGGATGAAATGACCGTACACACTCAAGCTACCCAAAAAGCTAGCCATGAACTTGCGCAGTCCGCGGAGGTGCTTGATTCGCACGTGGCTGAATTCAAAGTAGCGCATTAACAAAGTGTCATCTAGAAAGCCGCTCTAGCGGCTTTTTTAACACCTAATTAACACTTCCAATCGTTGGCAATATACCTCTGAAACTCAGACTATGGCAATAATTCTTTAGTTATTAATAAGCTATGAATTAATTGTTGTTTTTTCTAAATATGACTCTTAAATTAAATGATTGAAAAAATATTATGGCAGAGTCGAATGATCGATTTACATCAGAGTGAGCGCATTCTGACGGTGAGAGTTTGAACCTTGATGAATCCCTAGCAAACGTCTTTTGATCTACGTTTTTAGATTTCGCTCACCAATTTACTGCAGCATGGACGGCTGTACCTGTTGGGTTTGAAGCCGTCTATCACACCATATTCGTATTTTCTTACCCTCTTCTTTTATTTTAATTAACTGATAATTAATGACTTTCATTTTTAGTTGAAGGGTTTTTCAAATGCGTCTATTGCAAAATTCACACATTGCTCACGTTTTTCTTACATACATATTGCAAACGCAAACATCATACGTTTAAATATGTCCTACGATATGTCGCATGCCTTCTTCTTTACGCGATGTGGTAGCAGTCACTGAACGAAATTCAGTGCACCAAGGCAGATTTGAATAATGAAAATAAATTGCATTAAAACTCACCATATTAGATGCCAGCTCAGTGAGCCGTTTGGTTTTTCTCAGTGGTCTTATTCGCAACGCAATGTATTGCTTGTTGAAGTTATTTCCACCGACGGCGTAAGCGGCTGGGGCGAATGCTATGGGCCTGCCGATGTGATTCAGGGCGCAGTTGAAAAGTTCTACGCGCCAAGAATTATTGGGATGGATGCCCTTTCTACTGACCAAGTTTGGCACCACATGTGGCGCTCATCATTAGATTTTGCTCGTTCAGGTGTGATGATGGCAGCGATGTCTGGCATCGACATGGCAATGTGGGACTTGAAAGGCAAGCTCAACAACCAAAGTGTTAGCCAGTTAATGGGTGGCGCATGTCGAGATCGAGTGCCGTGCTACGCCACTGGAATGTATTTCCAAGATCTACCTGAAGATGAATTGCTCACCCAATTAGTTGAAGAAGCGGTGACGTATTCCAAGCAAGGCTTTAAGGCAATGAAAATCAAAGTGGGAAAGAACCCTGATTTTGATGAGAAGTTGATTATTGCCATGCGTAAAGCGTTGCCAAGCACCATTTTGGCCGCCGACTCCAACCATGCGTATGACTTGCCTGAAGCCATTCGTATTGGCCGAGTGCTTGATGAACAAGGTTATAAATGGTTTGAAGAGCCGCTTTCACCTGAGCATCCTGCACTGTTCCGCCAGCTTCAAGACAAGATTGATTTGCCGGTTGCTACGGGTGAGTGTGAACAAACACGCTATGGCTTTAGCAAGTTAATTGCTGCAGGTGGTGTGCAATTGGTTCAGGCCGACTTAGCCTATTGTGGCGGCCCTAGCGAAGCATTGAAGATTCGTACCATTGCTTCAGCAAGCGGTTTGAACATGATTCCTCACGTGTGGGGAACACAACTAAATCTCGCAGCAGCGACTCATTTCTTAGCCACCGCATATTCAGAGCCTGGCCGAGCCGAATCTAAGCCCCTATACCTTGAGTACGATCGGACAGAAAACCCGCTCCGAGACGAAATTTATAAAGTGAATGTAGACGTGATTAATGGCGAGGCAATTGTGCCTACTGCACCTGGCTTAGGTGTGGAGATTGATCTGAAAGCATTGGCTCAATTCACAGTTTGTGCAACGGAAACAAAATGAACCAGAAACAATACAACATGTTGATTAACGGCGAGCTTGTAAGCGCGTCATCAACCTTCTCGGTTGTGAATCCAGACAACGAAAATGTACTTGCATCCGTGCCTCAAGTTGAAGCATCCCAAGTTGAACTGGCATTGAATAGCGCGCATTCAAGTTTTGATGTGTGGGCAGCAACGTCGCTGGCAAAACGCACCGAGTTAATGTTGGAGTACGCCACTGTACTTGAACAACACAAAGATGAAATTGTCGACATTCTGATCAGCGAAACGGGTAAGCCACTCGACAATGCTGAATACGATTTTGGTATGCTCACCACATGCCTTCGCTACTTTGTAGAAGAAGCCAAGCGCATTGAACAACCTGTGATCATTGACCCTGATGGCCGTTTCCATCATTACGTTCAGCGCCAGCCGCTCGGTGTGGTCGTTGGGTTCCTCGCCTGGAACTTCCCATTACTCAACTTTGGATACAAGTTGGCACCTGCATTGGCTGCCGGCTGTACCAGCATCATCAAACCTTCTCAGGTGACTCCGTTAGCCACACTTCGTTGTGCCGAGCTTGCGCTGAAAGTAGGGTTCCCTGCGGGCGTTATCAACGTGATTACCAGTAACGATTACGACGTCACGAATCCGTTGTTGACCAGCGCAATTCCATCCCTGTTTACCATGATTGGCTCAACCAACTCTGGAATCAAAGCGATGCAAACCGCATGTACTTCAATTAAGCACTTTTCGGTTGAGTTAGGCGGCAATGCGCCAGTTGTTGTGTATGACGATGCAGATGTCAAAAAGGCAGCTCAGAACATTATTGATCTGAAATTCGCTAACAGCGGCCAAGTGTGTGTGTCGCCAAACCGCTGCTTTGTACACGAGTCTGTTTACCAAGAATTTTTGGCACAAGCGAAAGCCCATGCCGAAGGCTTGGTGTTGGGTGCAGGTCGCAAAGAAGGTCGATTGATGGGGCCTGTGATTAACGAAAAAGAACGCACGCGTATTCTTGGTTTGATTAATGGAGCCATTGCCGGTGGCGCAAAAGCCGAACTTGGCGGCGCTGTTCCTGCAGAATTAACGCAAGGTTTTTATCTTGAACCAACGATTTTATCGGGCGTATCTCTGGACATGGGCGTTGCTCGTGAAGAGATCTTCGGCCCAGTTTTACCGGTCATTCCATACAGCGATAAAGACGATGTCATTGCGCTTGCGAATGACTGTGAATTTGGTTTGGCGGCTTACGTATACACCACTAATTTGCAGCGTGGCATGCGGGCGGCAAACGAAATTCAAGCCGGTAGCGTTTGTGTCAACGAAGTTCACTATGCCGTTCAGTTACCTCACGGTGGCTTGAAGCAAAGTGGTGTTGGCAAAGACTGTTCGCGCTACAGCTTGGAAGAGTACCTGACGAACAAGCGCGTTTCCATTTTGGTGAACGACTGAGTCAGAACAACCGTGATGAGCCTGCGCTGGCTTCTCGGGATAGGTGTGCAATGGGTAGGACGATTGCACACCAATCTAAAGCACGATTTAAGACAACAATTAAACGCACTAAAAACACACAACACGAATATTGAAGCGGGAGGAATTGAATGGGGTGTATCAACTAAAACACACACGAAAAAGCTATCACTTTGCACCCAAACGCAAAGTGAAATAACAACACACTGCCAATTATAAATTAAAAGACGCCAGAAGAATCCGTGCTGAGCGACTTAAAATAATTAGAACTGAGGATAGAACAAGATGGATTGTAACTTTAATTTATCAGCAATATCTATTGCGATAGTTGCATCGCTAATGTCTTCGTCCATATATGCCCAAGAAGTTGAGGCACCAAAGGAAACCGACACTGGCGATATCGAAGTTATTGAAGTTCGTGGCCTGAAAGGAAGTCTGGCCAAATCGATCAACAATAAGCGTTTTTCAGACAAAATTTCTGATTCAGTATTTGCCGAAGATGTAGGTAAATCAACAGACCAGAACATTGCTGACGCATTGTCTCGTATTACAGGTGTGACTGTCCAAGAAGAAGGAGGTGAGGGAACTCGCATCTCTGTTCGTGGTACAGGCCCATCACTTAACCAAGTTTCAATGAATGGCGTTGCTTTAACTGGCGGATTCAGCACAGATGGTTCCGATGCCGCGGCAACCAACGACAACAGTGTTGATTTAAGCTCATTCTCTTCCGACATTCTTGCATCGATCGACGTGGTTAAAACTGCATCGGCAGAGCAAGACGAAGGTTCACTTGGCGCCAATATCGTGTTGCGCACGGTGAAACCGCTCGATTTAAGTAAGCCTCGCCGTGCTTTTACGGTTGAAGGTCGTCACAACGAGTTTGCTGATGACAATGATTACCGCATTAACGGAACGTTCTCAGACAAATTTTTTGATGAAAAACTCGGTTTCATCATTACTGCATCGAAAGACCGACAAAACACGCGTCAAGATCGCATCAATACCGACTGGGCCGACGGTGCCATTCCTATTGCAGACTTAGAGGCAGGCAGTGGCCGTACGGCGCATGATATTGCAACCGGTCAGCCGATTCGGGTTCAAGGTTATCAGCGCGATGACGAAGGTAATATCATGTACGACGACAGCGGTAATAAACTGCTGGTCCCGCTTGATAGCTTGCAAAACTATGACCCTGCAACGCAAAAGTTACACGAAGGTGATTTGTTTGTTTTAGCGCGCGAAATCGTAGATTTTGGTATGAACACGGATGAACGTGAGCGCATGTCCATTTCGACTGGCATTCAATATCGTCCGAATGACGATTTAGATATTCAGCTTGATTTAACCCGCACAGAACAAGACATTTTAACTGACAACCACACATTGCGCCTGAACATGTCACCGGTAACGCCGTTAATACATGCAGGGGATGACAACACCGCTCTAAATGGTGTGGACTTGTCGAGCAACACCTTGGCTAAATCCAGCAGCCGTTCAACCACGGGTAACTTCGTTCGCTCGTACGGTTTACGTGAAGTGGACACCAATGTTGCGTCATTAGATATCAACTACAACATTTCTGACTACTTCAAAGTTAACTTACGCGCTGGTTACTCGAATACTACAGATGAAACGCCAGACGACAACGAAGATGATCGTTTTATGTCGGTCAATACCGCCACGTGGGGAACTGCTGGACGTGAAATTGTAGAAAGCATGAAGCATGACCAGTTTGAAATGATCGGTTATGACTGTACGAAGGGCTCAGATTGTTCATATGCAACTGGCATCACGCCAGCTGTATTTGATGCCTATGACGGTACAGCCAATGCCATCTATAGCCGTTTCAATCCATATGACTATCAGCACAATCACTTAGGTGGCTTAACGCTGCGTAAAAATGAGCTGGAAGATACCAATAAGTCGTTGTTCCTCGACTTCCAGTATGACTTTGACTTTGATTACATCACGTCAATCGAATTTGGTGGAAAGTGGTCTAAACGTAATAAAGAAGTGTCGATTCAAAACCGTGCAACAACTAATGGTTCTGACCTCATTGATTTAGAAGATCCAGATGCTGAGTTTGAAGTACGTGGTTTGGGTACGATTCGTGTTGCCGATATCTTATCTGGTGATGCATTCCCTTACGACAACTATGCCGAAGACATTCAAAGCGACCGTAGTACCAAGTTCTTTGGTGGCTGGCCTATGTTGGATGGCGAAAAAGCCTTAAGCTTGATTGCAGGTAAAGACTCCAGTGAGCTGGGTATTCGCGAAACCATTACCGGTAGTCGTGAAATCGAGACAGAAACACAAGCCGCATACTTTAAAACCAACTTCGAACTCGCCGATGGTCGTTTAACTGGTAACGTTGGTGTGCGTTATGTGAAAGACAAAACCACAGCCTCAGGTGTGGGCGGAATCACTTATGTCCGTTACCCGCAGATGTTGGACCCATACAACCTGCTGGTGGAGCGTGGTTTGGCGAATATGAACCAGGCGCCTTGCCCTGACGCTGTGATGGGACAAAACCCAACAGGTGATTTCGACCATCGTTATACGCCTGAAAACGAAGCTGATTTGCAGAACTGTCACGCTTGGCAGATCACGCATGGTTACAACCGTTCAAACGATGCAACGATTCCATTTGATAGTGCAACAGGTAACTGGCTAATCCCAGGCGCTGACGGCCAAGTGGGGCCAGACGTCAACCGTTTGGTTTGGACTGACGCGAACGGCAATATTACTCAAAACAATCCTTTGCCATCGATGATTTATGACCAAAATGGCAACTTGGTACCAACCTCTGCAAATGCATGGGCGCACTTTGGTAGCGGTGGACATATCTGGCCATTCTTAGATCGCACTACATCTTTCACTGGCCCGCAGGGCGATGGCCGTGAAGTTCAAGACCGTATTGCTTGGGTGACGAACAAAGGTGAGCACGAAACTTGGTTGCCAAGCTTGAACTTAAACTATGCCATCAGCGATGAAATGATTGGTCGTTTCGCAGTGACTCGCACCATGACACGCCCACGTTTCGATTCGTTGAATCCACGCACTCAAATCTTCGAGCAGCAATGGGATGCAGCACGTGGTTCTGCGGGCAATGCGAAACTTAAGCCTCTGAAATCAAACAATATTGATCTTTCATACGAATGGTATTTCAGTGAGTCAGGTTTAATCTCTGCTGCCTTGTTCTACAAGAACATGAAAGACTTTGAAGAAACGGTCATTGTTCCGTTCCACTACGAGGATCGTCGCACAGAATATGACTTAGTTGATGCCGATTTATTGTTGCCGTTTGATGAGAACCGTACGCCAGGCGATGCCGACGATTGTATGCCGATGCGCCAAGTGGCTGGTTTCTTTGACCAATGGGATATTCAGTGTGACGTTGCCAACATGACCACTGTAACCAATGGTAAAGGCGCTGACATTAAGGGGATTGAATTAGCCTATACACAAGACTATGACTTCTTACCGGGTATGTGGTCTGGTTTGGGCTTGAGCGTGAACTATACCTATCAAGAATCAGAATCTGATAAGCAAGAAATTGGCGATACAGGTGTTTTCTTGAAGCCTTTACCACAGGCTTATACGCCTGAAAACTCGGTCAATACAACCTTGTTCTGGGAGAAGGATGGTATTCAACTTCGCCTCGCAAGTCGCTTTACAGATGATGTACTGGTTAACCGTGGTTTAATCGGTGGAGCAACATGGCAAGAACAAAACCATCGTTTAGATTTCAGCTCTAGTTATCCGATTAACGACAACTTCAGCATTACTTTCCAAGCACTAAACATAACGGACGAAACGTTCCGAACTTACTACACCAGTTCGTTCACCCGAAATGCGTTCGAGCCTAACTCTCAAGAAGTGGTTATGGATGAAGGTAGTCCGCTTGAGAATGGCAACGTTACGACTTCACGTACTGCGTCTGTTTGGAAAACTGGCCGCCAATACCGTTTAGGTCTGCGCGCCACATTTTAATTAATTTAGTGACTTTATGAAGCGCTGGCCTTTGGGCCAGCCTATAAAAAATATTGGAGAAGTAAGATGAAAGATAACTTACTGGTAAAATTAGCAGTTGCGAGCGCAGTTTTAGGTGGACTTACCGCATGTGGCGGTGGCACTGACAAAGGCTACGACTCAGAATTTAGAAGTAAAGATCAGATCACATTCGAAACCGATGCAATCAACGTGTCGTTGGATGAGCAAAGCGGCGTTCAAATGATTGATTTGCTTGAAGGGGCTGTAGCGGGCGGCAAGCCGCTGTCAGAACATACTGGACGCATTAATGTAAGTCAGATGGAGTTTGTTGCTGAAGATAACTTTGTCACACCTCAAGGCCCGTCGAATACGATTCCTTCGCACACTATTTCACCGTTTACGCAGTCAGAAGATACGCGTTATTTAGTGGTCGATACCGAAGCATTCGCTGAGGCATTGCGCAAGTGTGATATGACAGACTTACGCGGTGGTACAGATGATGATGGGAATGCTGCACCGGATGGAAACGCAGATTTCCCATCTCAGGCTGTCTACGCAATTACCTACTCAATCAACAATGGTGTCAGCCTCCCAGCAGGAGAAGCGTTGCCACAACGCACATTAAATCTCGTTATGAACGCGATTGACGATCCAGTCACGAGCGTAAATATTGCGCCGCTGGAATTGCCCGCGGGTGGCCAGGCAACAATTGTTGCTGAAACGGTACCAAGTTATGCGTGTAATGCAGAACTGACTTACAGCTCCGCAGATGTCGCTATTGCAACCGTCGACGCTGATGGACTTGTGACGGGCACAGGTACTGGCATGACAGCTGTGACCGCAACAAGTGTTGATAACCCTGAAGCCAGCGCTGCGGGGGAAGTGACAGTCACCACGGCATTTAGTTTGGCCATTGCCAATGACGACCTCGATGATCTTGGCGTGCCCACGGGCACCAAAGAAATTCCAGCTTGTGTTGCTGCTGGTATAGATGTTCAGCCATTCGCACTGAACCATGAGCTGACCGGCATGTACGGGTATGACTGGACGTTGACGGATGAAGTGGATTTTGCAGCAGGTCTACAAGCTGCAAATGGGTTTGGTGAGTATTTGGCGCTTCATACGCCAGCTCAAATCGGAGCGGTGAACTCATTGCAAGTCTCACTTGTTTCAGGTGATACAGGTGCAACCCCGATTAGCGAAGTTGCTCCTAAAACAGTGGATGTCACAGTGGTCAACAACCAAATGTGCGATCCAGGTGTGTCAGAGCACCCTTCTGGTTTTAACATTGATTTCGATCTTGATTTTGTAGGTGCTGCCTATAAGGGCAACGGTACTTATGCGGCTTCAACTGAAAAAGTTTCAGATTCCGCGGCCTCTGTACAGATTACCGCAGGCACTGGATTAGCCGATGACGGTGTGACGCCATTGGTGAATGCCTCGCAACAGGTTTGGAATAAACAACGTAACTGGTACAGCGCGACGTATGGTCTAGGAGCTGCGTCTGTTGCCAGTACTTATCGTTATTCAGTGTGGGTAAAACTGGAACAAGTTCCTGTTGAGACTGTTACGTTGCGCCATTTGGTTGTTGCATGGAACTACGAAGGCATCCCACCAGATGCGTCTGGCTTCCCTGGACGTTATGGAGAAGCTGGTAGCTTTACTGCTGAGCTTGAACCGACCACTGAGTGGCAGTACGTTGAGTTTGTCAATGACAGAACTGGTGAGAAAGAGTGGTCGATTCCGCCGTCTTGGAATGTTGTGACTGACGTGTTCACTATTTGGGAAGTGACAGGTATGCCGCAAGGCGATTCAATTCTCCTTGATGACTACGCTGTAGTTACCATCGAAAACTAAACAATCCTTGAGACTTAAAAGCCACTCAGAGTTGAGTGGCTTTCTTTTAAAACACTTCAGTTAAATTCTTTTGAACCCTTAAATCCGCCATTTGGCGGCATGAACAATCATCATCAACACTGGTAGTAGAGGAACTCTGCATGTCTTACCTCAATGTTCAAACCATTCTAAAGCTCATTTTTTTATTCCCAATGTTGTGGCTGGCTTCAGCCATAGCTGCCCCTTCAGATGTGATCACCAGTCTCAAAGTTGATCCCGAAATAGGATACGAGCAAACACCCGTAGTACGCCTGTCCGTTGAGATTGAAACACAACGAGATTTACATGTGGTAATGCAACGTTCGGGTGATTGGAAAACCATTAAAAAAGTGACTCAGCGCGTTAAAAAGTCGGGCAATTACACGCTGAAATTACCTGTCGAGAACCTTCAACCCGGAGAGTATCGAGTGGACGCGTATTTGTCGCCGCGACGAAAAGGTTTCAAAGACAAAATTGGACAGGTAAGTCGCGTCCCTCTGAAAGTACTTGATAAGCCGACAATCGAAAAAGAAAAATTTGCCGCTGAAGACAAAGTTCTCAATGTGACTTTCCCAAAGCAGGTGACAAGCAATGGCGTGGTTGACCTCGACATCAAGTTTCAGGTGGTCCAAGCAAGAGTCTTGCAGATTCGACTGCTCGATAGCGACTCGTGGGAAGAGTTCGGTGAACTCACGTATCCGGTGCCTCACAATGGCAATATCAGTATTCCACTGGAGAACATGAGTGAGCAATTTCCAACGGGTAATTATGCATGGGTGATTAGTCTTCTCGATAACGAACAAGACAAACAAGTGATGGCTAAGTTAGGTAAGCACTTTACCTTATCTGCCAATCAATAATCTGTCGTTAACATGAATATAGTGATGTATCGAATCATGGAAAAAGCTGTTTTTTTGATCGCGGGGCTCTCACTCGTTAGTTGTTCATCTGAAGCTGTAAATAGCATCGAGCCGAGCAAACCTGTACACATAAAGTTTGCTGAAGCAAATCAAGATTTTGCCAAGGAAAATAAAGATCGCCGTAAATGGGATGCGCCGGTTGTGGCCGATTTAGATCAAGATGGCTACTCGGATTTAATCATCAACGATCATGGTTACGGCATTCGTGTGATGTGGAATAACCAAGGGAAATTAGCCAAGCCCTATGACCTGATCATGGGAGACATTCACGGTGTTGCCGTAGGTGATATTGACCAAGACGGGTTGCTTGAAGTGATTGTCTCTCGTGGGGGTGGGTCGGGCAGTAATGCTCGTAATGCAAAGATTTTTAGGGCTCATCGAGACCGCACTTTTTCAGCTTTAGCTGAATCGAAAACACCACTGGCCTTGATGCGAGGCCGCACGCTCAAGCTGTTCGACTTGGACAATGACGGTGATTTGGATCTTGTGAACTTTGCTTTCCCCAGTAAGGAGCGTCGCGGCGCGAGTGAAAGCTATATTTACGGCAACGATGGCAAAGGGAACTTCACCGTTACAGATATGCTGCCACCGGTGCGAAGTGATGGTCAAAAAACTAAGGTGACGGACTTTAATAATGATTTGGTGCCGGACTTATTGCTCTACGGGCATGGCAGTGTGAAAGCATTTGAAGGGCAGGGAGATTTGACCTTTAAACCTGCTCCACCTTCTGTTTTGCCGCAAGGCATTAAACATGTCACAGGCATTGTTGAGTTTGACTACGACAATGACGGTGATTTTGACCTATTTATATCGCGCGGCAAACCATTTACTGCCGGTGAGACCTTCTACAACCCAGAGACCCAGAAGTGGGCACTGTTTACCATGCGAGGCAAGTTCGACTTTGAGTTAAAAGTGGGCGACACACTCGCCATTGAAAACCTCCAAACGCCGTGGCCGCATAGTTCTTTTTATGCCGGAGAGTCTGCGTATGACTATACATTTAAAGGCGAAACTCATTCAGGGCGCAACACCACACTTGTCAGCAGTAACGCGTTGGGCTTTCCTGACAAGCAGTACAATAAAGGCTTGTACATTGGCTATATCGGCAATGAATATTGGAAAGTTGCAGGCGATATTTTCTCTCAAGCTACTGTGGTATTGGGCAATGTGAAAAATGCTCCCTCATACGAGATAGATCCGGGCATGACCGATATGTTGCTCGAAAATCAAAATGGTGTGTTTGTGGATGTGTCTGAAAAGGTCGGTATTGATGACATGGACCGAAGCAGCAGTGTGACCGTGGCCGACATCGACAACAATGGCTATCAAGATCTAATTGTCAGCCACCTCGGCACGATGGTCTTTGACAATCCTGTGACCATTTGGCAAAACCTTGCAAGTGAAGGTCAAGCGCGCCACTTCAAACAAGCGCAAGGTCATCAACTTATATCAAGTGATATCGGAGCATTTGGGCTAGGTATCGACAGCTTTGACTATGATTTAGATGGTCATGTTGACGTTGTTATTGGCAATGAGCGCGGAAAATGGCATTTATTTGCAAACCAAGCGAATGCGGACTCAGTAGCCAACTTCCTTACGGTTGAATTACCGTCGAGCCATCGACAGCGCCGCATCACCAATGGCGCGATTGTAAAGGTCACAGCGTGTGGCGTTACGCAACAGCGGAGAATGGGCTCAACCGGTGCTGCATACTCATCTAGCTTTGATCGATTTATTCATTTTGGTTTAGGTCAATGTGATACCGCAGCTACAATTGACGTACTTTGGTCTGACGGTGGCGTCAGTCAGGTGCAGGCGAAACAGCTCAATCGCATTGTTGCCGTGAATTAAATCGTTGAATGGTCGGCTCATTCTTCCCTAAGGAGTGAGTCGGTTTTTCAATCACTTTATTGATGCTCCTCATTATAAACCTAGCCGCTTACTTTAAAATCGCCCCTCACAAATTGAATCGACTCTGCAATGATGTGTGTTCAGAATAATCTAATGTAGCCATTCTCTCTATTAGGTTGGTGATGAACCGACCTATTCATACCGGCCGGAATATCAGAAAATGCTTCCCATCACTAAAGTGACAATATTGCACATCAGTGTTGCGCCATTCACGCAACAAGTTCTGAATTCCGTTGCATAGCGTCAAGTTTTGAGCAGCATTACTCTGTATTGTATACTTTGCCGCCAAAAAGGTGAGGTGCATTGAACTCATCCTAAGTTTGAGATGTTGCATGATGCGTTTGACTCACATTGAATTTCAAGGCCAGTTAGAGATGTTATGAAGTATGCTAAGCAGCGCGGAAACACCGGAGGTTTTACGCTCATAGAATTGGTGATGGTGATCCTAATATTAGGCATCTTAGCCGTGCGCGCAGTGCCACGTTATGTTGGTTTTGCTTCAGATGCGAAAGCCGCAGCATTACAAGGGATCTCAGGTAGCCTAGGGACTGTGGTGAACTTGGTGCAATCTAAAGCCATGATTATGGGGCTTGATAGCGTGCAGGGCCCCACCACAATGACCTTTGATGGCATTAGCATTACCGTTTACAACGGAGGGGTACCTCGCGAAATTTGGTTTAACGGGTTCGAACAGCTCATGACCTCTTCAGATTTCCATTACATTGGTGGAAATTCATCGTTTCTCGATACAGTATGCGAAGAAAAGAGCTATTGCATCATCGACAATTTACAAATGAGCAATGTGATTGCAGGGCGCGGTGGTTGGGGGTTGTTTTTCTTCCCAAATGGGCATGCTCTATCTGAAAAAGACTGCTTTGCTTATTATACATTTGAGCTCAGTGGCTTTGGTGGAAGCGGAAATGGTGGTGTTGGAACCTTGGAGTCTATGGAGGTGAATTCGGTCACCCATGGCTGTTAACTGCAACACTGGCAAATCGTTTGCTATCGATTGTTTCTATGCATTATTCGTATTCATTGTTCCTTACAGTTTTGATATGAACGCCTAATGGCCTTTGTGTATGTTTAAATCTGCTGTTCATACGGAAGGTTTAACGATGAAAATACTATGGTCTCGTTATTGGAAAGAAAACCGTTCATTGGTTGTTTTTTTATGTTTGATGTTCGTATTTCGGAGTGCCATCGCGGATTGGAATTCGGTACCCACAGGCTCAATGAAACCCACTCTTGTTGAAGGCGATCGAATTCTCATCAACAAACTTGCATACGATATTAGAGTTCCTTTCACACATATTTCACTGATGAAACTGGGCGATCCCCAACGCGGAGATGTTGTTGTTTTTGATTCTGCAGTCTCGCAACAGCGTTTGGTGAAGCGAGTGATTGGTATGCCGGGCGATCATGTTGAAATGCGCAATAACGTCTTATTTATCAATGGCCACGCATTGCACTATTCAGAGCTACCTAAACGCGAAGCACAATCCTCGGAGGACCAAATGGAAGATTTACTGGGGTTTGAACATACGATTCGAACAGGGGTGGTTGCAGGCGAACTATCGAGCTTTGCGCCAGTGGTAGTGCCGCAAGGCGCTTATTTGGCTTTGGGCGATAATCGAGATAATAGCGCCGATTCAAGAGTCATTGGTTTTATACCGAGGAATGAAATTGTCGGGCGTTCTAAGACGGTGGTTATGTCGTTAGATTATGACAATTACTTCTTACCCCGCTCCGATCGATTTTTTCATTCACTCCAATAATTTCATATTGTTTGCATACTGTTTAAGCCCAAGGCTGATATCTTAAGTGTGTAAATAAACAATAATAGCGGAGCAAGTTTATGGGCACTTGGATGAAAGCTGGAGGTGTGTGTGGCCTGCTCATGAGTGCAGCTTTTGGTGCATTGGCAGAGCCACCTCGGAGTCATGCTGATAAACCCGAAAGACCTACGTTTTCGTCACTTGATGTGGATGGTGATGGTAAAATGACACTTGAAGAATTTAGCCAACATACTATTCCGCATGGTAAACACGAGCGTGTATTTACACACATTGATGCCGATGCTGATGGTGTTATTTCGAAAACTGAATTTGACGATCATAAGCCAAAACGTCCGCCGAAAAACCGCGATTATCAACCGCGCCCATAGTGCTAGCTGAGAGGGCTTAGACCCTCTCTCGTTTCAAATCTTTCCACTTTTATAACGCTTTGAAAAATATTTTCTAAATGGTACCGGTTTACTATCAGCCAAGCGCTTTGAGCTGATTAATATCAACCCTAGATGTGATAAAACAACTAAACTTCAAAGCACGTTTTACCCCCGTATTTTACATGCGGTTTACAAAGGTACGTTATGACGAGTTCGTTTTTGCCGTTGAAAGTTTGGTTGTATGCTCCGGTTGATTTACACCGACACATCCACGGGTTAACCGAAGATCGCGTTCGTAAAGAAGCGCTTAGCAAAAAATTCTCAAATGCGCGTAAGCAAGGTGTAGACGCCCTTATCTTGCCAATTAGTTGGCGTGTTGTTGCGCCATTTCACCCTGAAAACGCACTTCAGCAAGAATCTTGGGACGGCTACCGGTGTTTATTCGAATTAATGAGAGAAGCTGGATTGGGGATTATTCCCGAGTTTAGTTTTTCTGCATCAGGCTTGAGCAATGCTCGCCAAATTAACCTGATGCCCGACTGGTTTTGGGGGAAGATACAGTCTGAAGCCAGCGATGTGTGGCCGTTAGATAGTTTAAAATACGTAGATAGCACAGGCCGGGATAGCCACGCGGCACCTAGCATGTGGGCCAGAAGTTTATTCTTTCCTTATATCGAGCAATTTATTTCAGGGTTTGTGGCTCACTTTTCCGACTTCAAACGCAACATTCCACATATTCAAATTGGTGTTGGGCCTGAAGGAGAGCTGCGTTACCCATTGATAAGACGTCATGGCAAAGTCACCCAATTGCCCGTGTTTAGTGACTTGTCGATAGGTTGTCTTGAACGCGATATGATTGCGTTACATGGTGATAAACAACATTGGTATCAAGCTTGGGACGTTGCTCCAGAGGCAAAAACTCAAGAAATATTAGACTCGCTTCGTCCCCAGTTTATTGCCCTGTACGGTTATTCGAGCGCCAGCGAACCGATGCAAATCACCCGTGCACTTGAAGGTTTTTTTGCATGGTATCAAGGCCAACTATTGGACTATGGCCAGGCATGTGTTGCGCTTGTTGAACAGCAATTTTCTTCAGATTGGACTCATTCTATCGGGCTTCGCATTCCGGTTACGTTCGGTGCGCGCGCAGAAGATCCGAATCAATTGGCTCAAGCGGCATTTGCTGGCATTCAATTGGACATGCAACCGGATCATCCATTCGATTTCTTTGATGCATTGATTGATCGTTTGCGTCAGTCCACTCAACGTAATTTGTGTATTTCTATTACCGGACTAGAGCAAGCCAAACATTCGCGCCGAGTGACGCGTTGGTTAGAGCAAGCGCAACAGCAAAATGTAGCCATCGTCGCTGAAAATCGAAACTTGGCGGCATTGGCCGATCACCCAACGTGGGACAGCCTCATTCAGCGGGTTTTATCGCAGCCAGGGCTGGCAGGCTGGGCCCTAAAAGATTTAGACAGTGCACTGGACAAGCAGTCGGCAGGGCCGTTCCGTTTACGCCAACTCGCACATCTCAAGCATGGCGGCAGTATTGAGCAGCAAAGTGGTCGCAAAACTTTTCGGGTGATGGGGCCGCTCCATTTGAAAGTTGCCAATCAGAAACTCATGCTCGAAGAAGAAAATTGGAGCGAGTTTGAAGAGCAGGTGCAGCAACTTCGTCGCGTAGGTGTGACTGCAATATCCACCGATTTGTGGTGGGGCATGATTGAGGGACGACAACCTAAATCATTTGATTGGACCTACTATGACCGCATGCTCGAAATTCTAGCGGCCAATGACATGCAGTGGGTGCCGATTTTGTCGTTTCACCAAGCGGGTGGCAATGTGAACGATGATTTCATGCAAACCATTCCTCTTTGGTTGTGGGGCAAAATGCTGGTGGCGAATGACCCATTGGAATCGGTTCGCGATCTTCAATACGTGAGTGAGTCAGGTGACTCATCCATGGAGTATGTTTCACACTGGGCCGACTCCTATGTCATGCCATATTACCGTCGGTTCATGCAGGCGTTTTGTGAGCACTACGCAGCTCATGTTGACTTGATCGATGAAATTAACATTAGCTTGGGCCCAGCAGGTGAATTGCGTTACCCAAGTTACAATGCTCATGATTGGGGGAATTATCCAAACCGAGGTACCTTGCAGTGTTACAGCCGCTTGGCGCAGCAAGACTGGAAAAACTATATCGAGCAAAAATATGCAACGGTTGACGCCCTCAACTTTGCATTTGGAATGCAGTTATCTAGTTTTGATGACATTGAAATGCCAGATGCGGACCAGTTGTTCACCAACAAAAATTATCTGTACTCCGCTTGGGGGCGTGAATTTTTGTATTGGTATCAGCAAGGCTTAGTGAAACATGGACGCAATGTCCTTGAGTGCGCCAATGATGTGTTTACAGAAGGGGGGATGGGAACTGTCATGCTCGGTGTGAAAGTTCCCGGCATTCATTGGGAAGTGAGTGATCCTGAAACACCACGAGTGGCTGAGATTACGGCGGGCCTTATTGCTCCTCATGCGCACATGGGACCCCATGACAGCGGTGAATATGCCAGCTTACTCGAAGATCTCATCCCCAAGAAGCTGCGCGATAAAGTGGCACTTCATTTCACCTGTTTGGAAATGGTGAACAAAGATTATGAAGGTTACTCCAGAGCGGAAGACTTGGTGAACTGGATGGCTGATGCTGCCTCTGAAGTGGGCGTGACTCTCATGGGGGAAAACGCCTTGGCCGGCGAGTTATATCAGAAACAAGGCTGGCGCCAAATTCGCAGAGCATTGGAGCGCAAGCCTGGTTTTGGCGGTATTACTTTATTAAGGCTTCAAAATCTATTTGATGATCATCCTGTGCCGTTACAGGAACTCACCAAGTTGATTAACCGAGAACAGTAAAGTGTCGGTAAGAAGGAAGCTTAGGCTTCCTTTTTTGTTTCTTGTATTTGCTATTTATATGTATAAATTGCCCTAACTCTCAGATTTTTGTTGCGAACTTGAATAGGATTTTTGGGTTGATTGCATCACTGCAATAAAAATGTGCGCTAAGTGCCTTATCGTTAAATAAAAAGGCACATATAACCATAAAAAAGGACTTAAGATGTCTGTCGAAACCATACATAAGATTATTCTTCATCCATTTATTCAGGAGTCACTGTCGAGCTTAAAAGCTATGACGGGTTTGGAAGGAAGGGCCGACGAAGCATTTATCGATAATGTTGAAGATTTTCGGTTTAAAGGTTATGCCGTTTGTTCGGACATGAAAGGTAACCTTGATGGTGTAATTCTGATGCATCACTATTCCGAAACGGCCGTTGCCGTGGGGCAAGCAGTGCAATTGTCATTAGTAGGGGAAAGCAATGACAGCGACACATTGAATGAAGATTTAGTGTCAGCTTTAGAAGAATGGGGTAACACCATTGTGGGTCGCGCCACTCATTTGCTGCAAAAACACAACTTGGGCTTTGAGTTTGCTAGCCCACATGTGGCGCTAGACTTGGAAGATATGACTCCCTATCTCAAAGGGGTTAAGCAAATTGTAACGGTTCCTGTGCATGTTGAAGGCGTGGGCCGTTATTACTTCAACTTGTTGGTTCGAGAAGTTCAGCAAGACAACGTGTACACCGATGTGAATTTAACCAGCGAAGCGCATATTATTCCACCGCCACTTAATGGCGTTCCAGTGGATAAAAATGCCTTAATCATGACGGTTGACGATAGCCCAATGATCCGAAAAGCCATTGTGCGCTTACTGGCTGACATGGGTTACACCAATACCATTGAGGCAGACGATGGCGCATCTGCGGTTGAGATGATGCGCTCTGATAAGCCTGATTTTGTGTTCATGGATGTTGTTATGAAACAAGTGAATGGCGATCGTGCTTTAGAAGCGATTCGTAGTTTTGACACGCAAACGCCTGTAGTCATGTTGTCTTCGGTAACTGACTCAACCGTGGTTGATCGTTGTCAGCAATTGGGTGTACATGGGTTTATATTTAAGCCGCTCAACGCTGAGAATAGCCTTGAGTTATTGCGTTCTTATCTAAAAGTGTAACGAGCAATAGTCACTTAATTATGAAAGCCTCGCTCCGATTCATTCGGGGCGAGGCTTTTTTATTTAACGCAGCGTGTGGCGGCTGGCAAAAATAGCGCTCACACAGGCTTCACCCAAACGTTGACATCGCTCTGGAGACCAGCCTTGTTCTGTATCCGGCGTTTGCTCGGTGTCTTTGAATGGCATTTCTAATGTCATGGCTAAGCAGTTAAATCGTTCAGCTATCGCATGCGTACACACGGTCATATTGGCTTCGCCAGGAGCGGATACAGGGTAGCCCACTTCGGTTTGAAAATCTGGGCTTGCTTTGACCAGTTCGGCTTGAAAGTTGTCCAGTTGAGCCTGCTTCTCTGCAGTCCAGCTTGGAATGCCTTCTGCACCTGCAATGAAATTGTAGGGCAGTGCTTCGTCGCCGTGTACGTCGAAGCAAAAATCAACGCCAATTTCATCCATTTTATTGCGAACGGCCAGCACTTCCGGGCTGTTTTGTGCGGTTGGCGTTTCCCACTCTCGGTTGAGGTTTGCGCCTGCTGCGTTTGTTCTAAGGTGACCTCGAAAACTGCCATCCGGATTCATGTTTGGTATGACGTAGAATGTTGTTGTTTCGAGCAGTTCTCGACGAACGGGGTCACTTTCATCCAACATGCGCCCTAAAAACCCTTCCATCCACCATTCGGCCATGGTTTCACCGGGGTGTTGACGCCCAATGACCCAGCATTTCAATTTGCCTTCGGCTTCGTCACCGATGGTGAGCAGATCCATGTCTCGGCCATCTAAGGTTTGGCCAATGACATCCACTTCGCATTCACAATTGCTGGCAGCATAGGCAATGAGATCGGCGTGGCGGTCCATCGAATATGGTGCAAAGTAAGCGAAGTACATGCTGTTAATTTCAGGTTCGTGTTGAATCACGAGTTGACCATCTTCGTATCGTGTATCGACTCTAAACCAATGTTCACGATCATATGAAGCAACGGCTTCATAGTTCTCCCAGCCTTCGGTGTAAGAGCTACCTGCAGCGTTTTGAATGACCATTTTACACGGTGTGTTCGCGGCATTGTTGATGCGGAAATAGAACCACTGGTAAAAATCGGAGTTGTTGTCTTTGCGAATATTCAACTGGATATTACTTGGATCTGAGCAATCGAGGACTTCGATATTGCCGCCGTCAAAATGGCTGGAAATGCTAATCATAATCAGGTTCTCGTTCGAGGAAAGCGCCCTAAATATAGGCCACTCTTGGTGGCTTTGCGACACTTCACATGGATGATTGAAATAGGCAATGGCATCACGCCATATCACACGGGCTATCATGCCATTTCACTGGTGTTGGCAACATGGAATCATGACACAGCAACATCCGTGCGCGTGCAACGTATTATTTACGGTATAAGTAACTGAAGGGGATATAAAAAGGCCACGGTGAAGGATTGCCGTGGCCTGCCTTGACTCATCGTGTTGTGCTTGCGTTAGCCTCGCACTCGCCATACTCGGAAGGTTCGGCCTTTGAGCTTGCCTTCACTGAGTTTGGTAAATGCCGAGTTGGCTACATCGCGACGAACCGCAACGTAAGCAATTCGGTCAAATACATGAATTTTTCCAATGGCATCTCCGGGGATGCCCGACTTGCCCGTTAAAGCGCCGACAATATCACCGGGACGAACTTTGTGCTTTTTACCACCGTCGATGCATAGTGTCGCCATGCTGGCTGGCGCTGGGCGAGCGGCTATATCATCTTCATTGGGCAGAGGAGAGGGATCTGTTGAAATGCCGATGTACTCTTCGAGCATGGCAACTTTGTAACCGTCATTGTCGTTAAACAAGGTTAGTGCCAAGCCCTTACTACCGGCGCGTCCAGTTCGGCCAATACGGTGCACGTGAACCTCAGGATCATGAGATACGTGATAGTTAATCACGGCATCGAGCGACTCAATATCTAACCCACGGGCTGCAACGTCAGTTGCAACTAAAACCGATGCACTTTTATTGGCAAAGCGCACCAGCGTTTGGTCGCGCACGCGTTGCTCTAAATCGCCGTGCAAGGCCACAACGTTAAAGCCATCGTCGGCGAGAATATCGGCTACTTCTTGAGTTTCACGTTTAGTGTTACAAAAAACCACGCTGGACTCCGGCTGATACTTCAATAACAACACACGCAAGGCTTCATAGCGACTGGTGTTATCTGTAACTTTGTAAAAGTTTTGTTCGATGGTGTTGGTGTCGTGCGTAGATTCCACCTTTACCATCGTTGGGTTCACCATGATTCGGTCGGCAATGGATTTAATTTGTGTTGGAAAAGTCGCGCTAAATAGTAAAGTTTGGCGATCTTTGGGGGCGTAATCGATGATTGCATCAATGGCCGATTGAAAACCCATTTCTAGCATTCGGTCGGCCTCATCCAATACAAAGGTGTTGAGTTCATCGAGTATTAAGCGGCCCTTGAGTAAGTGATCTTCAACGCGTCCCGGCGTACCCACAATGATATGAGCGCCGTGCTCAAGTGAGCCAATTTGTGGTCCCATAGGAAGTCCACCACACAAAGTGAGCACTTTAATATTGTGAATTTGACGCGCAATTTTGCGAATTTCTTTGGCGACTTGATCGGCTAATTCGCGTGTTGGGCACAACACTAAAGTCTGCACACGGAAACGTTTGACGTTGAGCCGCTGTAGCAGTCCCAGAGCGAATGCTGCAGTTTTGCCCGAGCCTGTTTTGCCCTGAGCAATGACATCTTTGCCAGCCAATACATCGGGCAAACTTTGCGCTTGAATTGGCGTCATTTGTTCATAACCCAGCGAAGATAAGTTTTCCAACAAACCGGGTTTCAGGGGTAAAGATGAAAAGTCTGTAGTGCTCAAAATTGTCGCTCTTGTGTTGGAGTATTTTGACGTTCGCTCTACTTGACCAAGTTTTGATTTGGCTATCCGTTGAGAATGGGAAGAGCGATCATTTGATGAGTTCGCTTACATTCTAACAGAACAGTGATGGCAGCGAATACTATGAGTGCCAATCCAACGCTGCTCCTTTTATTTTATGTGTTGCTCTCATAGGCATGGATCATCACTGCGAATGATAAAGAAGTGCCAATGGGTCAATCAATATGCTTGAGAGTCAACTGATTTAAAGGAGCGCGCGGCCTCAAAAACTTAACAATTTGACCACTGATCGAGACGTCAGCTCTTCCGTTTAACAATAGCATTGTACTAAAGTTGTGTATCGTGATTATTGAGGGAGCTGTGGTCAATGAATGTTGCTATTTACATCTACGAGAATGCTGAAGTTTTAGACTTTTCTGGTCCATATGAGGTGTTTTCAACCGCGTCACGAGTTGATGGCGAGAGCCCTTTTAATGTGTTTTTGGTGGCTCAAACACTCACACCTGTAAGTGCTCGTGCGGGCTTTAAGGTGATACCTCACTTTAGCATTGACGACCATCCTGAAATTGACGTTCTTATTACCGTGGGCGGTGTACATCTGCCAGAATTAGACAAAGCTGAGGTGATTCAGTGGATTGGTCAGCAAGCCAGCAAAGCAAAACTGGTGGCGTCAGTTTGTACTGGGGTGTTTTTACTGGCCAAAGCCGGTGTGGTCACCACAGAAAAAGTGGCAACTCATTGGCAAGATATTGATGATTTGAAATCAATGTTTCCAACATTAAATGTGGTCGATAGCACACGTTGGATTGACCAAGGCCGAGTCGTCACATCGGGAGGGATTTCGGCTGGTATCGATATGAGCTTACATTTGGTCGGAAGGCTACATGGTCTTGAGTTGGCAACCCAAACCGCAATTCAAATGGAGTTTTGTTGGCGTGAAAAATAGCGTTCAGTTGCCGTACGACGAATAGGTCGCACCTGAACGCTTCTCGATTCATGTCATTTCTTAACGAGACTGACAATGTAAAGAAGGATTACAGCACCCACTACTGCGGTGATCAATGATCCGAGCATGCCGGTGGAACCAAATCCAAGAAGGCCAAATACAAACCCTCCAACAACAGATCCTACAATGCCAACCACAATATTACCGAGAAGACCAAATCCGTCCCCTTTCATGATCTGACCAGCAAGCCAACCGGCCACCGCACCAATCAAAATAAACAGCACAAAACCCATAGTATTCCCTTAAAAATGATGATTCATCAGACTTTTAGTGTAGCTGCGATTTTGACCTTTGCATGGAAGCCAGTGAGGACTTGAAAGATTGGGAGTCGCGTTACATCACAATTCGCTTAGAATATGACGAAAACTTGGCCTAATTATTGACAGGTAATTCAAGAGAGTCATGTATTTGACGATATACTAGAAGACAGCGTCCGTTATAATGATAAGACGTGCTGGTCATAAGTGGCAATTCATTAAGTCAATTTAGATGGAGTAAGTAATTTGACGACTCGGAGTATGGTCAAGCGGTGTTCAAAACGAATTGTTTGGCTCCGTTCGGTCATGATGTGTGTAGTGATGGCATTAATGCTCAACGGTGTGAGTGGTGCTGCGTATGCTCTTGGGAAATCTTATTTGCTCGGGCCTGGGGATAGAATTAAAGTTCACGTATACAACGAGTCTGATTTAAGTATTGAAACTGAAATTGGGCGTTCGGGTAATATTAGTTTCCCATTTTTGGGCGAAGTTAGAGCAGAGGGTTTTACGGTACTTCAACTTGCACAAGAAATTGAGCGAGGTTTATTAGGCGACTATTTAGTCGACCCGCACGTACAAGTGTCTGTGGTTCAGTATCGGCCGTTTTTCATCCACGGACAAGTGAATTCCCCAGGAGGCTACCCCTATCAGCCGGGACTGACTATTGACATGGCAATTGCACTTGCCGGGGGATTAAAAGAGCGGGCATCAAAAGACAAATGGTTCATCCGTAGAGCAACGGAAGAACATGAGAAGCGGTACAAAGCAAAACGTGAAACCTTTGTGATGGCCGGCGACATTATCGAGATTTCTGAAAGCTTCTTTTGAAGCTAGGTATGTATGGACCATCATAACGACACCACATCATCAAAAGGCAACGAAGTCCTCGTAGACTTCGTTGTTTTGCTGTGGAGCAAGCGTTATAAAATTATCGGTATAGCTATAATCTTTATGTTGATGGCATTGATCTATGCCATGTCTCTTCCTCGCATGTACCGTGCAACGGCCAATGTTCAAATTGGTGGGCAGCAAAACAATGTGGTTGCGATTGAGCAGTTGTATGTATTGGATGAGCGCAGTTCATCACACATGAACACCCAAGTAGAGTTGCTTCGATCACGAGCCATTGCGCGCAAAGTGATTGCTCAAATGTCTCTGGAAACACACCCGGAATATACCTATCGACAGCCCAATCTTGTTGAATATTGGAAGTCCTTTGTTCTCGGGCGAGATAATATTCGTCCTCAATTGCATGTCGATGTGACTCGACAAGAATTAGAAGAAATATTTAGGAGAAACCTGACGATTTCTCCAATCCGAGACAGCGAAATCCTGCAAATTAGTTTTGATGCACATGACCCTAAATTAGCCGCAGGAGTCGCGAATGGGGTGGTTGCCGCTTACATTGATTATCACCGCGATTCACGCAGCCAGGTGACAGAACAAACGACTCAATGGTTATTGGAACAGCTTGAAGAGCAGCGTGTTAACCTGAGAAACGCTGAAGCCAAATTATCTGAGTTTAGTAAAAATGAAGATCTGATTGATATGTCGGGTATTCTTGGTTTAGTGAGTAAGGAACTCAACCAAATTACGTCGCAAATTATTGATGCACGCAGAAATGTTGAAGACATTAAAGTCAAATCAGAGTTGGCGATAACACTGAACAAAAAAAGTATTAGAAGCTTGTTGGAAATGGAAGAAGTGCGCAGCCACCCTTCGATTAAAAACATTCGTCAGCGTCAATTTGAATTAGAGCTTAAAGAGTCTGAATTGGCAAAGCGCTATGGCCCTAAACATCCGAAACGCTTGGCTCTGGCCGCTGAAAAACAGGCGGTTGAGTCCAATTTAAATCGGCAACTCCAACAAGTGTTTTCCGCATTAGACAACCGCTATCGTGATGCAGAATTAAAAGTCAAAGGTTTAGAGAATACCTTTAAAGAAGTGAAAGCCGCTTATCAACGTTTAAGCAATGTGCAGTCTACGTTTACTCAAATGCAGCGTGATGTTGAAGCTCACCAAAAGTTGTACGATACCTTTTTGACTCGTTTGCAAGAAACCAAAGCCACCGATGATTTAGAACACAATTATGCGCGCTTAATTGACCCCGCAGTGATCCCAACATCGCCTTTTAAACCGAGTAAGTCGGTTATTTTACTGGTGGGAACCTTTTTTGGTGGCATGGTCGGCGTGTTCTTAGTGTTGGCTAAGAGTCTGATAAGGGGCGTGCTCACTAAGGCCGAAGAGGTAGAATCGAGCTTGGGTCTAGATGTATTAATCGAGCTGCCTTTGATCAAAACTAAAGGTACCGATCCGGTTAGAGCGCTTTCTAATGACCCTTACTTTGCTGAGGCGATTAGGGGGCTTAGAACTCGCTTACAACTCAGCGGCGGATTTAATCAATTAGTGGCAATTACTTCAACGGTGTCCGGTGAAGGGAAGTCGTCAGTTGCATTCCAACTGGCGAAAGCCTGCGGAGAAATGGAAAAGGTTCTATTGATTGATGCAGATATGCGTCAGCCATCTGTGAACGAAATGCTGTACTTACCTCATAATATTCCTGGTTTGTCTAACGTTTTGGCGCGAACGCATCGCGTTGGAGAATGCGTGCAGCGTAATCCTGAATGGAATATCGACGTTATTTGTGCGGGCGAAAAAACCCATGATCCTCTGAACTTCCTTGCCTCTAAAAAGTTTAAAGTGTTGATTCAAGGGCTGCGCGAACATTACGATCGAATCATCATTGAAACGGGCCCAATTCAAGCGGTGAGCGATGCTCAAGTCGTGTCGGCTGTTGCCGATAAGCTTCTTTACATTGTACGGGCCGATCAAACATCGAAGAGTGATGTGAAAGGGGGGTTAGACCGATTGCGTAAAGTTCATGCCCCAATTTTGGGTATTGTGCTCAACAAGGTTTCTGGTCGCAGAACAGGGGGATTATCCGCTGCGTATTATGAAACACAAACCTCTGCAAAGTTAGTTCAGCTATCCCAAGCCCGACGCACTAGAAACTCGGGATGATGTAAACTTTAGCGTCTTAAGTCGATGCTGGGTTGTAAATTTAAACTGCCGGCCTGATCGATGGTAACCAGTTGGTTGCCACTGCTACACACTGCAACCTTTCCTGCTGTTGTTGAACGAATAAATAGCAATCCATATCCTTCATCTGCCAAATCGTCAAATGTAGAGCGCTGCGCGTAATTCAAATTACTCGTTGAAACGTGTTGAGCCGAAAATCTACGATCTACTGTGAGCATTACTCATCCTCCTGATAATAATGTATTCCCGATCGATTTTGCGGTTTACGTCAGAACTCCGAACCGGATTCAAATTAATAGCAAAACCGACCGATGAATAACAAACCCATTGTCGAAAAATTAGACATCGGTCTATTCTAAAGATTCCATTTATCATGGCGTTCAAGGATGAACCATGAAGCAATTGTTATGCCTAAGTGCTGTTGCTGCGATAGGCTTCTCTAGCACAACCTTTTTAGTTGAATCAAAACCTTACCCCACAACGGATCGGATGGATCGCAAGTGTTTGTACTTAGCGCGTCAAATGAATGACATCCACTATAAATTAACTAAACAGCGCATAGACAAAGCCTTGTTAAAAGCTGATTTAATTAAATATGAGAAACAGTGGCTGGCACACGAATGTTACCAAGGGGGTAAGAATGTACGTTGAAAAGATCAAAAAAAGCCCGCTTTCTATAGCGGGCTTTTGGTTACCACCAGTGGCTACCTGAGTTTATTAATAGCCGCCTCATAAGCTTCTGCATAATCGCCCACCAAAATGTGGTAAAGATTATCTTCCACTCGCATTGTTGCTTTGGCCAATGGTAGCTCTAATGTACTGACATCAACATCAACAGGTTGCTTGAGCAAGAGTCGAATACGACTGGTCGCACAACGCGTCACTTTTTCGATGTTATCTACACCACCAAATGTTTCTAAGCATTTGGCTACTGCAGCTTCCACTTCCGATGAAATTTCAACATCAGCCGCTGGAGTTGCTACTGTCGGAGTCGGCGCCGAAGTCTCTGCTGGAGCAGCTACTTCGACGCCCCCGCCTTTTTTAGATATATGTCCATGTCAGTTTTCAGATTCTCAGATTGAGTTCCGAAAATGGCTTGCATACCGTTGCCAACCTGAACGACTCCTGCAGCTCCCATTGCTTTGAGTTTGGCTTGGTCAACCAAAGCAGTATCTTTCACGCCAATTCTAAGGCGGGTAATACAGGCATCGAGACTTTCGATATTTCCAGCGCCTCCAAATGCTGCAACTAAGTCGCGTGCTGTTTGATCGTCATCGCCACCGCTGCTGACCGTGACCGCCATATCAGCTTCATCATCACGGCCTGGCGTTTTAAGGTCAAAGGCTTTGATGACTGTTCTGAATACGGTGTAATAGATAAGCGCATAGATTGGGCCCACAATGAAGAACAACCATTGGTTGGCTCCGAGGTGGTAAAACAAGGTGAAATCAATGGCGCCATGCGAAAAAGTCATGCCGTGTTTCATGCCTAATTCAATTGCAATTGGGAAAGCAAGGCCGGCCAATACAGCGTGAATAGCATATAAAACAGGCGCAACAAACAGGAAGGAGAACTCAATCGGTTCAGTAATACCTGTTAAGAATGATGTCAGCGCTGCTGATATCATGATACCGCCCACCAGAGCTTTATTTTCTGGTTTTGCACTATGCCAAATGGCAATGGCTGCGGCTGGTAGACCCCACATCTTAAACAAGTAACCGCCTGCCATATTACCGGCAGTAGGGTCGCCTTGGAGGTAGCGCTGAATTTCACCGTGAACGACTTCACCGTCAGGCAGAGTAAAGCTACCTGTTTCGAAGAAGAAAGGAACGTTCCAAATATGATGCAAACCAAATGGAATTAATGAACGCTCAATAACGCCATAAATCCCGAATGCTAATGCAGGGTTTTGGACTGCAGCCCAGTCAGAGAATGAGTCAATTAGGTTTCCGATTGGAGGCCAAACTACAATCAATATACAAGCGATCACAATTGCGCTAAAGGCGGTGATAATCGGTACAAATCGCTTACCAGCAAAGAAACCTAGGTATGGAGGTAAACTAATCCTGAAGAAGCGATTAAACATGTAAGCAGCAACAGAGCCTATGATAATGCCGCCGAAAACCCCCGTATCGATGGACTGAATGCCCATAATTGCTTTGGTTTCAATATCAAAATCTTGCGCAACGACTCCCATAGCTGCGAGCATAACGGCATAGCCAACCGTTGCTGCAAGTGCGGATACACCGTCATTTTCGGTAAAGCCTAACGCGACACCAATGGCGAAAATTAGTGGCAAGTTGCCAAAAATAGCTCCGCCAGAAGCTTCCATGATGTGCGACACGATTTCAGGGATAAACGAGAAGTTTGCCGCGCCAATACCGAGTAACAAACCTGCTACTGGCAGCACTGATACGGGAAGCATCAAAGATTTACCCACTTTTTGTAATGCCCCGAAGGCATTATGAAAAGCACTCATATCATTTTCCTTATTATAATTTGCTGCGTGGTTATTGATTACTTAATAATGCGCGAACCGATTCTGCATCAGGTTGTTCGAGCACTTGCTTAGCCAATGCCTGACAATCAGACAAAGACAGTTTACGAATCTGTTGTTTCACCAATGGAATCGCAGGAACACTGCAGGATAACTCCGTCACACCAAGTCCTATAAGCACTGGTACAGCGAGCGGATCACTTGCTGCTCCACCGCAAACTCCAACCCATTTCCCATGTTCTTGGGCCCCTTGAACGGTCATATAAATGAGTTGCAGTACCGCAGGGTCTAACGCGTCAACTTGCCAGCCTAGTTTAGGGTGGCCACGATCCATCGCTAACGTGTACTGAGTGAGGTCATTGGTACCAATAGAGAAAAAGTCCGCCTCTTGGGCAAAGTGCGATGACAAAGCGGCCGTTGAAGGCACTTCGACCATAATGCCTATTTCAACACCGGTTACACCCAAGTCTGCAGCTTCTTCGAGCACGACTTTTTTCGCCGCAATGAGTTCGGGTAATGTCGCAATCATCGGGAACATGATTTTAATTTTGGCATGGCCTTGTGCCCGCAAAATAGCGCGAACTTGGCGGCGTAAGATGCTTGGGCGATTAATGCCTATGCGGATACCGCGCTCACCCAAGAACGGGTTTTCTTCCGCTGGCATTGGCAAATATGGCAATGGCTTATCGCCACCGACATCGAGCGTCCTTACAATGAGAGGCTTTTCAGAACCTAACGCGTCAGCAATCTCCGTGTAGACTTGAGCTTGCTGATCTTCGGTGGGTTCAACGGCTTGATCGAGATATAAAAATTCGCTGCGTAACAGCCCTACACCTTCTGCCCCATATTCCATCGCAGACCGTGCATCGCTGGCATTACCAATGTTGGCGACTATCTCAATGGTATGCCCATCAGATGTGACTGCCGGATCGTGAGCGGAGGCTTTGGCGTCTTTTTGACGCTGTTGTTGTTCGATTTGCTTGCTTCGCAGGGTTTCAATGAGTGCTTCGTTGGCCGCGGTATTCAGTGTGCCGGCTTCACCGTCTAAAATGAGCGGGTGCCCATTGGCTAATTCTAATACGTCAGTAGACACACCTGCGAGGGCTGGCAGGTCCATTGAGCGAGCTAATATTGCTGCATGGGAGGTTGCTCCTCCTAAAGTGGTGACAAAACCAATCACTTTTGAGCGGTCTAAACTTGCGGTATCCGAAGGCGTTAAATCTTCGGCAATAATAATGGTGTTTTCGGGCAACTGAGTATCTTCATCAGTTATGCCTAGAATATGTTTAAGCACGCGCAGGCGGACATCTTTTAAGTCTGCAACTCGCCCAGCGATCACGTCGCTATCGACCGCTTCGAGCACTTTAATTTGATCCGCAATTGCGTTGTACCATCCACGAGCTGCCGATTTACCTTCTTTAATCGATTTTTTAGCTTGTTGAAAAATAGAGGGGTCTTCGAGTAGCTCTTGATGCGCGAGGAAAATCTCGGCATTTTCACTATTCCCATCAGCCTTGAGTTGGTCATGCAAGTTTTGTAGGTCTTGGCGGCTTGTATCAATCGCCATGGTCAGCGCTTCACGTTCGCCATCTGGGTCGGTGGCATCATCATCAAATGTTATTTCTTCATGGCTGAGTTGGTACGCTTGGCCAATAGCAATACCAGGCGATGCTGCAATGCCTATCATTACATCAGGATCGTCACTTTCGCGGGCCAAGAGTGAGATTTCTTCTTTCACTACGGGCGTTGACTGAGGGGCATCTATCGATGAAACATCTTCGCCGAGCCCGTCCTTTACCGCTTGGACAAGCGCTTTGACCGCAGCGTTTGAGTCTCTGCCTTTTGCAAGGAAGCGAACTTGTTCGCCAAGTTTTACATTCAAACCCATGATGGCTACAACACTTTTGGCGTCGACACTTTGTCCATCACGTTCAATTTTTATTCGAGCTTGATACCCTTTGGCTTGACTGGCTAGTGTTGCCGCTGGGCGGGCGTGTATGCCGGTGGGATTAGGAACATAAACCCAAACCGATTGCGCTTCTGCTCCTACATCATTATCACCATCGGCAGCGTTAGGTGCTTGGCCTCCTAATGAAAGAGTGAGCAACACATCTTTCCCTGCTTCGACGAGACCTGATGAAAATTGATAGCGGCTGACAGCGTCCCCATTGGTAATAATGATTTCGGTCATTAGGCTGCGAGCTGCAAGCGCGATTTTATCTGCGTCGAAGTCAATGAGCGGATCGCCTTGCTGAACCGTATCGCCTTCCTTGACCAGAGGAATGAAACCGCTGCCCTTAAGCATGACGGTATCAAGCCCAATATGCATGAGTACTTCAACGCCTTCATCCGACTCAATGGTCACGGCATGTTTAGCCGGATGAATTTGGATGATTTTACCGTTGCAAGGCGCTAATAGGTGCTCGCTTGTGGGGTCAATTGAAATGCCTTCACCGACCATTTTTTGAGCGAAGACAGGGTCGGGAACTTGATCGAGAGGAATGATAACGCCGCTGACGGGCGCTAAAAGTTGAAGCGTACTATGATTTGTCATTCGAACCATACTCAGCTGAAATTAGTTTGCAGTGAAATATAGTCGAATATTGTTAATTTAGTGAGTCGATAAATGTAAAAGCCGTCACAAAGACGGCTTTTAATTTTCTGGCTTCAAACAATTAGTTAGCCAGCGGAAATATTGCTTTTGATAGCCGCCGCCCAAGGCGAAGCATCTTCTTTTAGTAAAAAGTGAACAATATTCTCAGACGGGTGCATGACCCCTCTGACATCCTCAATTTCTGCGGCCAATTCTGGGGCCACTTCAATGGGGGATTTAAGCTTAAATCTAAGACGATTAGTGGCACATGCCATGACCTCGTCAATGTTCTCTAGATTTCCAATAAGGCCAATGATCGCATTGATTGAATCTTGATTCACGTCACCGACAATTTCAGTCGGAGCCGCAGCTGCTGGAACATCTGCGGTTTGCGTCACTAGCCTTGGAGCTTTTTTAAATAGATCTCCATGTCGGTCTTGAGGTTCTCAGATTGAGTGCCGAAGATAGCTTGCATGCCGCTACCTACTTGCACTACGCCTGCGGCACCCATCGCCTTGAGTTGCTCTTGGTTGACTGCTTCTGGATTGTTGACTCCCACGCGAAGGCGAGTGATACAGGCATCAAGACTTGCGATATTGTTTTGACCACCAAATGCAGCAACCAAGGCCTCAGCACGTTCGTCTACTTCCATTGAGTCTGCTTCGCTGTTGGCCATCTCTTCGTCTCGGCCTGGTGTTTTCAGGTCAAATTTGGTGATGACAAAGCGGAATACCGTGTAGTAAATCGCAGCATAGATTGGACCTAAGATGAAGAACATCCAACCGTTATGGCTCAAGTGATAGAACAAGGTGAAGTCAATAGCCCCATGTGAGAAGGTCATGCCGTGCTTCATTTCGAGCAAGATAGTGACCACAAACGCAGAACCGGCGAGCAAAGCATGAATGACATATAGCACAGGCGCAACGAACAAGAACGCGAATTCAATAGGTTCGGTGATCCCTGTTAGGAATGACGTCAAAGCTGCAGAAATCATGATTCCGCCAACTTTTGCCTTATTCTCTGGCTTAGCACAGTGCCAGATAGCAAGAGCAGCAGCAGGAAGGCCCCACATTTTGAACATGTAACCACCGGCCATGTTGCCTGCAGTTGGGTCACCTTGCAGGAAGCGTTGGATTTCACCCGTCACAACGGTACCGTCAGCAAGCGTGTAAGTTCCGGCTTCGAAGAAGAAAGGCACGTTCCAGATATGGTGAAGGCCAAAAGGAATCAGAGCACGCTCAATCACGCCATAAATACCAAATGCCATGGCAGGGTTTTGCTCAGCTGCCCAATGTGAGAAGCCGTCAATCACGCCGCCAATTGGAGGCCAAACGAAGACTAAAGCAGTACCGGCAATGATCGCGCAGAATGCTGTGATAATCGGCACAAAACGCTTACCGGCAAAGAACCCTAAGTAAGGCGGTAGTTGAATGCGGAAGAAGCGGTTGAACATGGCTGCAGCAACGGAACCGATTAAGATACCGCCGAATACACCTGTTTCAATGCTGTCGATTCCCATGATCGATTTGGTTTCTACGCCCATTGCTTGCGCAACAACGCCCATAGTGGCGAGCATGACTGCATAGCCCACGGTTGCGGCCAGTGCCGAAACACCGTCGTTGTCGGTAAAACCTAACGCCACACCAATGGCGAAGATTAAGGCGAGATTGCCAAAAATCGCGCCACCAGACGCTTCCATCACACTGGATAAAATGGAAGGCATCCAGCCGAAATCAGCGGCGCCTATACCTAGTAAAAGACCTGCGACAGGAAGTACTGATACCGGCAGCATCAGTGACTTACCAATCTTTTGCAATGCAGCAAAAATGCCATTTGCAGAAGCCATATGAATCACCTTTAAAATTTTGTTATTGAAAATTTATGTGTTTTAAGGTCGGGGCCTAGCGCCCCCGACTGATGGTCCTTACTTCAGCAGCAGTGCTAGCCTGAACTGCTTGCTGAGCGAGGTTTTGACATTCAGTGAGTGATAACTCTCTAATTTGTCCTTTAATCGCCGGAAGCGCGGGGACGCTGACCGACAATTCATCAATGCCTAAACCAATCAGCAAAGGTACCGCTTGTGGATCCGATGCAATACCACCGCAAACGCCAACCCATTTACCGGCTTTATGCGCGCCTTCAACCGTCAATTGAATGAGGCGAAGCACAGACGGATGTAATCCATCCACTTGAGCGGCTAATTTGGGATGGCCACGGTCCATGGCTAAGGTGTATTGAGTAAGGTCATTTGAACCCACTGAGAAGAAATCGGCTTCTTGTGCAAATTGTTCGGCCATTACGGCAGTGGATGGCACTTCCACCATAATACCGACTTCGTAATTTGACACGCCTAAATCAAGCGCTTCTTGCCGCACAACTTCTTTCGCTGCGCGCAGTTCTTCTAACGTGGCGATCATGGGGAACATGATGCGCACTTTGCTGGTAGAGCCTTTCCCTGCGCGTAAAATTGCTCGAACTTGGGTTTTAAGGATCGACGGACGATTAAGGCCTATACGAATGCCGCGCTCGCCCAAAAATGGGTTTTCTTCGGCAGGCATTGGCATGTAATCCAATGGCTTGTCGCCACCCACATCCAGGGTGCGGATAATGATGGGACGACCGTCAAGTGCCTTCACAATTGAACTGTAAACCTCGGCTTGTTCGTCTTCATCGGGCGCTGTTGCACGATCGAGGAACAGGAACTCGCTGCGAAGCAAACCCACGCCTTCGCCGCCCAAGCTGACACTTTTTTGTGCATCATTCAGATTGGCGATGTTAGCAACCACTTCCATCCGATGTGAATCAGTCGTGGCGGCAGGCTGATCGGCAGCAGCAAGATCAATGTCATGTTGCTGTTGAGCTTGCGCTTGTCGGGCCTTAATAGTGTTGATTTCGTCATCGCTAATGTTGATGTGAAGATGACCAGCATCGCCGTCTAAAATAACTTTGCTGCCTTCTTCGAGCGTTTGGGCTGTGCGGTCAATACCAGCAACAGCAGGGATACCCATACCACGCGCCAAAATAGCAGAGTGAGACGATGAGCCGCCTTCGGTTGTGGCAAAGCCCACCACTTTTTTCGGGTCGAGACTCGCTGTCATTGAAGGCGTTAAATCGCGAGCGATAATGATAGCTTGCTCGGGGAGCTCCAATGTTTCATTGGGTAACCCAAGGAGCTTACGCATGACGCGATTGCGAACGTCTTCAAGGTCAGTCACACGGCCTGCCAATACAGGATTGTCGAGCTGACGCAATACGCTCATCTGCCCTTCAATCGCCATATTGAAAGCGTATGCCGCTGACTTATTGTTTTCGGTAAGAGTCTTAGCTTGCTGCTGGAGTTCTGGATCTTCTAATAGCTCGCGGTGGGCTTGGAAGATCTCCGCTTTTTCAGCATCGCCTTTTTGACTCATCTCAGCTTTGAGCGCGTCTAGGTCGGCAAGAGAATTGAGTACCGCTTGGGTCAGATTCGCTTGTTGTTGCTGAACGTCTGTTGCTGTTTCGTCAAATTCAAAGGTGGTCTCTGACAATTGCACCACCACGCCAATGGCCGACCCCGGAGAAGCCGCTACGCCAAGTAATAAGTTTGGATCATCACTTTTTACGGCGAGCAAGGACTCTTCTTCGGGTAATTCAACGGCAGTGGGTTTGGGCGCTTCGGTGCTGCAATCTTCGCCCAATCCATCGCGTATCGCTTGTGAGAGTGCTTCAATGGCTGATTTAGCATCCGAACCTGTGGCTTCAAGTTGAACTTCGTCGCCTTTCTTGGTGTTCAAGCTCAGCAAGGCAACAACGCTGCGGGCGCTGGCCGATGCAGTGCGTGTAGCAAGACTGATTTTACTCTTGTATTGTTTACTCAGCGCCACCAACGTTGCACTTGGGCGGGCGTGTAATCCCACTGGATTTGGTAAAGAAATCCAGTCCGAGGTAAGTGTTTCGCCGGAAAGTTCAGATTCAGCAATAGCTGAGGAAGAACCTTCGCCAGCAGTTAAGATGACATCTTTCGCTCGAATTGTTTCGCCGCTTGCAACTTGCAGTGGACCAAAATCTTCAGGGTTAGTGACCAATAACATGGTGAGCAGCGAACGTGCATTACGAGCAATCTTATCAACATCAAAGTCAATTAATGGTTCACCGGCTTTTACGGTTTGGCCTTCCGTGACCAATGGGATGAACCCATCGCCTTTGAGCATGACGGTATCTAGGCCAATGTGCATCAGAATTTCTGCACCGCTGTCTGCGGTAATAGTGATGGCGTGATGAGCGGGGTGAAGCGTGCTAATGACGCCATCACATGGCGCAGTTAAGGCTTGCCCGATAGGGTCGATAGCGAGGCCATCACCTACCATTTTACCTGCGAATACGGGATCTGGAACTTGATCGATTGGAACAATAACGCCGCTCAAAGGGGCGATAAGCTCTAAAGTCTTTTCAGAAGTTGATGTGGTCACTTCGATACTCCGGTTCTGCGTTTTGATGCCGCAAGTCTAGAGCACATTACGCGAGGTGAAATCGAACCGGGTACGGTTTTTTCGTTATAAAACCATTGCTTACTTTGCGATACTGATTGTTACATTAAGTTACGTGGGGCGCAAAATGGCGCAATTGTTAGTTTGTTCATGCCAAAAAACGGGCGATAGTGCTTGGTATTGCATTGTTACAGCGCGGAACGGAAAGCTTTGGGATTAAAAAAGCCCACCCGAAGGTAGGCTTTGAAGTGACTTGAAGCGTTAAAATGAAGCGGAAATCCCCGCTGTGTATCGGCGTCCATATTCACGGTATTGTTTTGTGATTTCAGGTGCCGCTAAGTATTGATAAGACGTGCTGTCGGTTAAGTTGGTTGCGCTGAAGAATACGCTGACCTGTTCAGTGACGTTGTAGTTCAAACTTAAGTCGAGTTGATCGTATTCATCGCTAAAGATCGGGAAGCCGTAAATGGAGTCTCCAGTGAAATATTCATCGCGATAGTTGTACGCAAGTCGTCCACCAAACCCATACTTCTCGTAATACAAAATAGCGTTGTAGCTGTTTTCTGAGAGGTTAGGTAACGGCAGTCCTTTGCCAGTGGCCGGATTCACGTTCTCACCCGGTTGTTCGGCGTCGGTGTAGGTATAGTTAAGTACGTAGCCAAAACCATCAAACGGTGAGGGCAGAACGTGGCTTAAATCATGCTGTAAGCCAATTTCGATGCCTTTTACTGTTCCAGACTCGCCATTGCGCTCCTCTTTAATCGTGACTAAGTCACCATCAGCAACTTCAGCGCTACAGTAAAGAGCCTCGTCGGGATCATAAATACCATCACCATTGAGATCGCGATCGATGGTTGAACCAATCCTCGCAACGGTACAATTGTCATAGTTTCGGTCAACGTCTTCACCCACAATTTCTTGATAGGTTTCTGTTTTCAAAAATGACTTCACATCTTTATAAAACAAGGTAGCCGATAACATACTGGCTTCAGCGAAGTACCATTCGTAAGACAGATCAAACTGATCGGCTTCATACGGATTAAGGTACGGGTTACCTTTTGTGGCATTTTTTGTCCCCGTTGCGAGATTTAGCGAGGGGGTGAGTTTAGCCGGGTCGGGACGAGACATGACCCTTGCCGCTGCAAGGCGAACTATCATGTCGTCGTACACATCAAACGAAATGTTTGCACTGGGTAAAAAATCATTGTAGGTATTTTCAACCCGCTCTGACTCAAAGTTGCGAATATCATATTCGCCGCACAAACCGGTGGCACCTAACACATGGTTAGGGTCATACACATCACCGTTGTAACCACTGAACTGGCAGATATTGAGTTCGCCATCCGTGTCATCTTCGCGGTAGATGGGGAGCTCTTGAATTTTGCTGAGCGCTTTAATATCAGCTTCGGTTCTGACATAACGCGCACCAAAGTTTCCGCGGTAGCCGATGTCGCCAATGTCGCCCTCAAAATCAAATTGAAGATAGATTGCGAAAGTATCTTCTGTTATGTCGTACGGGTACAGGTAGCTTTCATCGTAAACCGAAGCTGGGCCATCGTATGTTTCACCGGTTTCTTGGTTTACATCGTCAAGTGCGAATAATATGTTGGTCAGTTCAAGGTATTCGTTATAGCTACTGTTGCCCAAGGTCATGGGATTGCGCCAGTTGCTCTCATAATTTTGAGGGGTACCGTCACTAAAAATAGCATCGGAATCTGAAGTGATTAGCCCTGAGACGCTATCTGGAGCATATTCAAAGCCCGGAACCGGCTCGCCTCCGACAGGAATATGCAACTCCCAAAAATTGTTATTGTTGTTGCGATAATGCCAATTAATAGTGGTTTTTCCATCATACGGGTCGCGCAATTGATAGCGATGACGTTCCACATTTCGGCTGGCATATCGAACGCCACTTTTAATGGTATGAATCACTGAATCTAACTCATATTCAAAGTCGACCTTTGCTGCGTCTTCGGTCAATGTGTTGTCGCTATCGCGTCCCCAGCTATTGGTAAAGAACCAGCCTTCAGGCGAGTCAAAGGTTACGTCATTGGGAAAGTACACGTCTAGGTTGGGGTAATTGCCTTCGCGCATGCTGTAATCAATGGTCTCTAAACGAGAATTGTCCCAATAGGGGCGAATATTAACATTGAGGTCTTTGGTGTCTTTGTTGGACTCTCCGGTGCTGATCTCAGCCGAAAGCTTCCAGTTTTCTCCGTGATATTTTCCACCTAAAGCGACGGAGTATTGATCTTGGTTCTCTTCTTTTACTGATGGGTTGACCCGAGCCATCCATTGGGACACTTCCCACCAATTTTCAGATTCAAAGCTGGTGCCGATACCCGATAGAACGAAGTCATTTAGGGTTCCGTCTTGTGAGTTTTGTAGTCTTAATGCGTCTTCTTGGTGGTACGCTACGCTGAATTTGCTATTTTCCCAATTCGGAAATTGAATGTTGGTTTTAGACTCATTGGTTTCGGTGTCGAACTCAATGTAGTTCATGGTCAAGTAGATTTCGGAGTCGTCATTGGGTGCAAATTGAATGGTGCTGTCAATGCCTAAACGCTCGCGTGAAAAGTCGCTTCGTTCATAACGTCCTGCTTCTGGAATCCACACATCGTGACCGGGATGATCGGCATAAATACGGTCGCCATTGTCATCTGTGTGTCCGGCTAAGCCAATCTCGTATTGCGATGGCAGCAGCGTTCTCCAGCCGTTATTGTCATATTGGTCGGTACGTTGATTGTAATCCTCATATGAAATATTAATTAACGCACCTAACTCTCCGCCGCCAAAGTCCCAACGGCTACTTGCGAACATGTTGACTTCGGGATCATACTTTTCACCTAAATAGTCATCATGACCAAATTTAAGCGTGCCACTTAATTTATCTTTTTCAGTACTTAAAGGTTTTCGAGTGACGAGTCGAATTGTCCCGCCGAGAGATCCCTCTGTATCTGAAGCAGACGGTGATTTAATCACCTGAATACCATCAAAAAGCGAAGATGAAATTCCAGTAAAACTATTGGAACGGCTGTCTGCACTATTTCCTAATAACGATCTTCCATCAATTTCTACTCTATTTTCACTCATGCCTCGAATTTGAAAAGAGGAACCTTGCCCTCCTCGGTCTCGGCCGATTTGAACCCCGGTGACACGTTGTAGTGCTTCCGCAATATTATTATCTGGGAGTTTTCCGATATCTTCGGAATTAATGGTGTCGATGACTTGATCTGATAACCTTTTGTCGGCAAGTGATTTATTTAAACTGCCTCGAATCCCCTTAACTTGAATGACCTCAGTTTCATCAGAATTCATGGCTTGAGGAGAAGATTCCTGCCCTATCGCTGAGCTGCTTATGGCTGGCGCCAAGATCACGCCAGACATAAGCATTGCTCTTCGAACGCCTACCGCAAGGTGGTTTAATTTATACATTTTTAAAGCTCTTTGTTGTGTGTGTCTAATTATCATCAGGATTTAATCAGGAAAAATACGCCCCCAAAATAACCCTGTTTTTATATTTCATAATAAAAAATGAACAAATTCGGTGATCTCGTTCAAACCCAGATATGGGCTATTTGGTTTAATCGTATGCGTTATTTGGTCGTTTCTGTTTTTGGGGATGTATTCACCATTATGTATGTATTATTTGGCTAATTTTGGGGGCGGCACTTATAAGCGATTTAAAAGACTAGAGAAGGCTGATTATTTCGTGTGTTTTTTGTCAAGAAAATATGGTTGCTGCTCAAAATTACATCATTACGGCCTGAATTTAGCCGTTTTATTTATTGGAATTCACTCAGAATATGAATCCCCTAGGCGGAGGGGAAGTTTGGGTTTCAGACTCAGGAAGTAGTCGGATCTGAATCTAAAAAATAAATATAAATTACAAGGGATATATGTAATGAATACGCAATACTTCTCTACATTGAATTTCAATAGCACACAATTAAAAACTTCAAAAATAGCCATTGCTTTAGGGTTAGCATTATCGCTCCCTACTTATTCTGTGTTGGCTCAAGAAAGTGAAACCTCATCGCAAGTAAACGATGTTGAAACCATACAAGTCACCGGTATTCGTGGCTCGTTATTGCGTTCGATGGATACCAAGCGAAGCACGTTAGCGGTATCTGATGCGATTTCGGCAGAAGATATTGGTAAATTTCCCGACACCAATATTGCCGAATCACTACAACGTATTACGGGCGTATCGATCGACCGCTCGGGAGGTGAAGGGCAATTTATTACCGTTCGCGGTTTTGGTCCACAGTTTAATACCGTGTTGGTGAATGGCCGAATTATGGCCACTGAAAATGATGGTCGAGAGTTTTCATTTGATGTCATCAGTTCAGATATTATTAATGGCGCCCAAGTATTTAAATCTCCCACAGCGAACATGCAAGAAGGCGGCATTGGGGCAACCGTTAACCTGACAACTGCGCGTCCATTTGACTATGACGGACTCGTGGTAGCGGGGTCAGTTGAAGGCACGTACGATACGTTGGATGAAGATTACTCACCAGGTGGTTCGGTGATTGTGAGTCACTCGAATAGTGATCGAACATTGGGCGCTTTGGCGTCTATTTCCTACTCCGATCGAAGCTCATTACGCGAGGGAGTGACCACAGAGGGTTGGAATAATTACGCCGAAACCACTGCGTATATGACAGACACTCAAGAATTTGTCACCCTCAAAGATGTGCACATTCCAGGGTCTTATCGTATTCGCCAAGTGGAAGAAAACCGTGAACGTTTGAACGCGGCGGTGGCGGTTCAATGGGTGCCGGTTGAGAATGTAGAATTAACACTCGACGGTTTATATTCCGATTACGATGTTGAGTCGGTTACGTCAGCATTTCAGCCATTCTTTGGCAGCGGTGATTTCATCTGGGTGAATCCTGTATTGGATGAAAATAACACCATGATTGCCTTTGAACGTCCTGGTTCAGTCTTGGCAAATGCTGTTGATGGTATCGATGGAACCCAGAAAAACGACAATATTTACAATGAAAATGGTCGTCCTACCGATACTTGGGCTGTGGGGTTCAATGTTGACTGGCAAGTGAATGAGAAATTTGATGTTGCATTCGATTTATCGCATTCAAAAGCTGAGAGTGATCCAGGCGGAAAACCGTTTTTGTCGAAAGGGTACGAGTCAGTTGAGAATGCTTACTTTGAACTCGGATCGGGCGACTTGCCTTCTTACGATGCGGGGGTATCTACGACCGATCCTAGTTTGGTGAAATCTCACTTTGTGGGGCGTTTCGGCAGCGACATTGAAGATGAAGTGACTGAATTTCGTATTGATTCGAATTATGAGTTTGATAACGCAGGGCCGCTAAGTTCGATGAAGTTTGGGGTCTATGCAGGCGATCGCGAAAAGTCGCGAGTGGCCTACGAAAGTTACCTTTGTGCGTACTGTGGTTATTTCAGTGATTTTAATGATGAATTACTTAGCCCAGTTGATGCCAGTGGTTTTGCAGATGACGCTTCGGGAGATTTCCCCAAACACTGGTTCAAATATGACGTAGACGCAACATTGGCATGGTTGGAATCGGAAGACGGCATTACTGCGGGGGGCCAAAACGATGCAGAAACGATTCAAACTATTCGAGATGGCTTAGAAGCGAGCAATGGGTTCGCTGAAGTTCCGAACGACCAAGCCGGTTATTCTGTGAAAGAAGAAGTGGTGTCGGCGTACCTTGATACATACTTCTCAGGAGACATGGGTGAGCTGCCGTGGGAATTTAATGTAGGCATGCGTTTGACCCGCACTAAGACTATCTCAAAAGGCATTAACCAAGAAATTTTGGGAGTTGAGAATGTTGTTGGCGATAGCTTGCAACAGCTCATTTTATCCGATCCTATGCCAGTGAAATATACGCACGAATACACCAATATTCTGCCATCGGCTAACTTCCGCTTAGATCTGCAAGATGACCTCATCATGCGTTTGGGGTATTCCGAGACGATCACGCGTCCAACCATGACATCTCTTGCACCTTCAACCTCGATCAATCCGCGCGTGGGAAGTGAAGCAATTTCGGGTGGTAATCCGAATCTTGAAGCATTTGAGTCAACTAACTACGACATGACGTTGGAATGGTATTTTTCTGATGTGAGTTTGTTGGCGGCGGCCTTGTTTCATAAGGAGATTGAAAACTTTGTAAGCACGACCACACGTGATACCGAAATCGCAGGGATCACATTTAAAGATTCACGCCCAAATAACCAAGAAGAAGCCACTGCAACGGGAATTGAACTTGCGTTCACGCATTCGTGGGACAATGGGTTTGGTACACAATTGAACTACACCTACGTGGACAGTTCGGCTGACTATTCGCTGGACAATACCACCGATACTCAGTTCGCCATTGAAGGTTTGTCGCCAAATTCGTATAACATCATTGGTTTTTATGAAAAGGACGCTATTTCGGTTCGTTTGGCCTACAACTGGCGTGATGAATTCTTGAAGGCTATCAGTGATGGAAGTGCGAAGGGCAATCCGATTACGCGTGAAGATTATGGCCAGCTCGATTTAAGTGCAAGCTATGAGTTGAGTGAAAATCTGTCGTTGTACGCAGAAGGAATCAATGTGCTCGAAGAAGATATTCGTGAGTACACTAATTATCAAAACCGTTTAACCTCCTATGAATACACGGGTGCTCGTTACACTGTGGGAATTCGCGGCAAGCTATAATCTCGTCTCAAAAATGTAAAAAGGGCTGAATGTTCAGCCCTTTCTTATGCCCAAGTAAATGCCAAAATCTAGCGATCTAAGATGGGCTTTAATTGCTCTTCAATCGGTATGATTTGAGCCGAGCTGATAGGCGTTGAGAGTTGTTCAAATGGATACTCTGCTAGCGTCCAAACTTCAGTAAAGTAGGCCGACTGCCCTTGTTTCAGGCGTTCTCTTGGTCCCATCGGTTCTATTTCTGCAACCGAGTGGTTTTTAAACGATGTGTTGTAATAAATAGAAAATGTACCGCTTTTTAGATCTGTGTACGCTCGGTCTGGAAATGTCTGGAATTGACGCAGCATCACTAAATCATTGGGTATAAAATAGGCCGCCCAATCGGTGTAGGTTTCAATGCCAAACTTTTGATGTTGAGGCTGTCCCGTAATTTGGAAGTAACCGTCTTGATGATGAACATGCGGATCGGCTGGGGGGTGCAATAAAATCGATTTTTGCTTCACATCAAACACCGTATAGCCTTTGGGGTAGATGTTTCCTTCGGTCATAGGAATCACAAACTTGCCCCCACCTTTGGCAAATGTTCGGGTCCAGAAGTGGGCAGTCACCTCACGTTTGAGGTAGTTTGTCATTCTCATGTCGATGCGTAATCGAGATGATTTTGAATCGAGGGTGAAGGTTCTGATAATTTGCAGGCCCGTTTCTGGATCTTTCACACTAGTGAGTCGCGCTTGTCGATCACCGATAATTTCGCCGTGCCAATGTCCTAACAATAGATTTCTTCGATCTGGCAGAAATGCTGGGCTGCCAATATCAAAACGTCCGCCACTGTTGAATGTGGTGCTTTGGTTAGAGCCGTCAAAATGCCACCCTTTATCCTTCGCATCCACCACTAAGCTGTCTTTGCCGTGATAGCTGTATTGCAGAACTTTACCGCCCACTTGAGGCAACAGCAGTACACGAGTGCTTTGGTTGCTCAGTTCAATGACGTTGGTGTAGCCAAAGGTTGAGACGAAATTGGCACCCGTACGATTGTCTGTGTCGGCAATCGCAGCGTTAGAAAACAGCAAGGAGCACGTTATAAAAATACGAATCAAAGGACTTGAGGCAATGGTATTCATGACTGGTGTTCCAACAATTAGGCAATAAAAAGCCCGAACGAGTCGGGCTATTCTTGATTTAAGAGACGCACTGTCCTTCTTCACAGGCTTTGGATTCTTTTGGGATCCACTGTTTAAGCTCGTCAATAACGCCTTTGTATTGAGGATCACTTGCTAAGTTATGCCATTCGTCCTCATCATTGCGATGGTCGTATAGTTCAATAGACCCGTCGCTGTATTGGATGAGGTTCCAATGTTCGCGTCGAACGGAATGGTTATTCGGTTCATAGGTCACTACGGCTGCATTGCTCCATGATGCTTCAGGATCTTTCATCAAAGGCTCTAAATCATGACCTTCTAGATATTCTGGAACTGAGTCTAAGTTTGCGGCTTTGACAATCGTGGGATAAATATCAAGCAACGATACAGGCTTTTCGATCACTTGAGCTTTCATGCCGGGTACTTTAATGATCATGGGGGTGTTGGTACCTTGATGCCAAAGTGAGAATTTCTCCCAGCGATACTTTTGCCCAACTTGCCAGCCATGGTCGCCCCACAACACAACAATGGTGTTGTCTTCGTATGGACTACCTTTTAGGCCATCCAAAATAACCCCAATCATATCATCTGCAAATGTAGTGCTGGCTTTGTAACCTTGTACTGCTTGTGCCCACTGGTTGTCGGTTGCAATGACACGCTTAGCAAAAGTTGATGAGAAGTTATATTTAGCAATCTCGGGTAAATCTTGAATATCGGCCTCTGGGTGTGGCGGAGTTTCAATGTCTTCCAGTGGATACATGTCAAAATATTCACGCGGGGCCACTTGGGCAGAGTGAGGGCGGAATAAGCCACAGGCTAAGAAAAATGGTTTGTCGTGTTTTTCCTGCATGTAATCAGAGCAATATTTGGCGACCGAGTAGTCACCTGTTTCTTCGGTTTTGATGTCGGTAGGACCCCAAATACCAAAACGCCCCAAATAGCTGTTAATGGGTTTGTCATCGTAGTTGTAATCGCCTTCAAGCCATTTACCGTAGCCATTTTCATCGCGATACTCTTTTTCACCACCGGTGCCAATATCAAGCACCGCTTGACGGTGCCAGGACGCATCGTCCGACTGCACTAAAGGGGTTTTCCCTTTGCCGCGTTGCTTGTGGAAAATTTTTCCCGCCGCAACCGTCTCATAGCCTTGTTTGGCAAAAAATTGCGGCATGGTTTCCAGGTTGGCATTGCCGATCAGCTCTCGGAAATTACCGGGGTTACGATATTGGCCGGTGGCTTCTGGACGACGACCTGTCATCAGTGCAACGCGTGAAGGGTTACACGCAGGGACAACAGCATGGGCATTTTTGAAGGCAGAGCCTTGCGATGCAAGCCGGTCGATATTGGGGGTATTTGCCATACCGCGCCACGCGCCGGGCCAGTTATTTAAGTCATCTACTGCAATCATTAAAATATTGTAAGGCTGCGCTGGACTCGTTTGGTCTGAAACTGGCGTAGCGGCTGACTCAGCAGGTTGCTCAGCTTGTTGACTACAACCAGACAAAGCCAGCAAACCGGCAATAGTCGCCGAGGAGAGACGTTTACGTTTAGGACGGCGCTCGTTAGTTGAGAGAGACTCTGTATCGTCATTTAAATTCATTACTGGACACTCAATGCAGTCATTTGTGAAACATAATATGCCTCAGAGTCGCCAAGTGCAGTTATGGACAAACAGGCCAGATCACCATGATGATTGATGCTCAGTGGGGTAAAATGCCGTCTAGCTCAAATTATAAGGCCAGAGGTGAAGTATGAAGGCCATTGAGAGGCCTTCATTGAGAATCAAATTTTATTTACTTTCTAAGGCTTTCACTGCGCTGAGTAATGCTTCGCACTTGGCGACTTCTTCCTTGTCGTCGGCATCATCAATACACTCTTTATATTCTTGAAGCGTTTTTGTTTTCTCTTCGGTGTACTCTGCTTGTGCATCGTTCAGATCATCTTTTGATGAACTACAACCCACCAACGCCACAAGTGTTGCGCATACAAGCGCTGCTATTCGAATCATTGTTTATACCCCTGATGAAATTAAAATGATTTATCTCACTGAGTTTAGTTAACTTTTCAGCACATGCTAATTTCTAAGCGGTAAATATTGCCGAGAACTGCTAGGCGTTTATTGGTTGATTGTAAGTGCTTGCTAATCAAGTGTTGCTTACTTTTTCTGATTCTAGTTTTTAATTAGTTGAATTAAAAACCATCCTATAAGTCATTCACAATGAGCGTCGCTGTTTGAGGGTGAACACGAGAATGACCGAACCCATGAACAGAATGGATTTTGTGTGGGTAACCTGAGTGCCGCCAGTGAAACTAGGATGATTGGACTCGTGATGACTTTCGAGTGTGTGATGTCATGTCGGTGCTGACAGGTCTTAGTACAAAACACGTCAACATCACAAACTTTATAAATTTAAATATAAAGTCAATATTTATCTGGGAAAGTTCGAAAGCGTGAATTGGCGCATAGGTATAAATGGCTTGCATCGATTAATGTTAAGCCATGAGATTTAGAGTGATTGAAGCTGTGCGTGCAATATAATTACATTATCGTGGGCGGGGGCTCGGCGGGTTGCGTGTTGGCAAACCGATTATCGGCCGATGCCAACAATACTGTGCTGTTGTTGGAGTCCGGTGGCCTCAACGACGGCTTAAACGTGATTGTGCCTATTGGAGTGGTGCAACTCATGCGATCCTCTATGAGCAATTGGCAAATCAATTCTGAACCCGAACCAAACCTCAATAATCGCACGATTTATTGTCCTCGCGGCAAAGGGCTGGGCGGTAGCAGTGCAATCAATGCCATGCTTTATATTCGTGGGCAATCGGATGATTACAATCATTGGCAAGCCTTGGGTAATAAAGGGTGGGGTTACCAAGATGTACTGCCTTATTTTTTAAAATCTCAGCATCAAGAGCGCGGTGCCAGCCTATACCATGCAACGGGGGGTGATTTAAATGTGGCAGATTTACGTTTTCAACATCCGCTTACTCAAGCCTTGATCGAAGCCAGCCAGGCTCAAGGGTATCCTTTAAATCAAGATTTTAACGGTGCAGCTCAATTTGGTGTGGGGAACTACCAAGTCACTCAAATCAATGGAGAGCGTTGCAGTGCAGCGCGGGCATTTCTGACGCCGGTTCAGCATCGCTCAAATCTAACCGTATTAACCCATGCGCACATGGACAAAATTCTGATAAAAGATGGAAAGGCTGTTGGAGTTAGGTTTTTCCACAACGATGAAAAACACGTTGCCTTTGCTGATCGAGAGGTATTGCTGAGTGCCGGAGCCATTCATTCGCCACAACTATTGATGGTGTCGGGGGTGGGTGACAAAGCAATGTTGGCATCGCACGGAATCCTGTGTGAAGCGCATGTGCCCGGAGTGGGGAAAAATTTGCAAGATCACGTGGACGCACTTGTCGTTCGACAAGAGAAAACGAATACCTCGATGAGTTTACGCCCGTTTTTTTTATTGCGCTCGGTTAAGGAATTGTGGCGTTATTGGCGAAAGCGGCGAGGTTTACTGACCACCCCCGTGGCTGAAATGGCCGGATTCATCCACAGCAGTGGCGATCCAATAAGGCCCGACATACAGCTGCATGGCATCGCTGCCGCCATGGATGACCACGGTCGTAATTTATCTTTGTTGAAACGGCACGGCGTGTCTGTACATTTGTGTTTATTGCGCCCCAAAAGCAGGGGGCATGTGGCGTTAAATGATGCTGATGCGCGGACTCCGCCACGAGTCACATTAAATATGTTGTCGGACGAAGATGACATGCGGGTGATGGTCGAAGGCGTGAAACGGGTGCGCGAGATCCTATCAAATTCCGAAATATCCCCTTTATTAGAGGGCGAAATATTTCCCGGGGAGGCGGTTCAAACGGACGGTCAAATTGCCCACTTTATTCGTAAAAAAGCCAATACAATTTATCATCCCGTAGGTACTTGTAAGATGGGCAATGATGCCATGGCCGTGGTTGATCATGAGCTGAAAGTACGGGGAGTACAATCACTCCGCGTGGTGGATGCGTCGATTATGCCAACCATTGTAAGCGGCAATACCAACGCTCCAACCATCATGATCGCCGAGAAAGCTGCAGCGATGATTTTAGCTTCAAACGAGTGAACGAATGATGCCGTAAATGGCGCCAATTAACATCGCCATGGATGCTAAAAAGCCAATGGAAAAACCCACGGCTCTGCTGTTTGGATCGCGGACATAGCACACAATGTATATGACTCGGCCTATGATAAATGCTGTGCCTAACCCAATGGCGAGTGAGACGCTTTGATAAGTGGCTAATAACCACATTGATGGAATGGCCACAACCATTTGTTCTAGAGTATTCATCTGGCAGCGATAGGCGATTTCAAATCGCTCATCCCCTGTGGTTGCTGGCGCTTTAATCCCGGTTTTTACACGGGTATAGCCCACGAGTAAAACAGAGCCAACATAGGTGATTAATATCAAACAGGTAATAAGTGCTATCCAAAGCATGACATGTCCTTTTTAAGTAAATGGTTGTCTGAAGTTATAAGTTATAGACCGGATATGACGGTTGAAATTTTCATGGATGCATAAAAAAACCGGCAATGCCGGTTTTTCCAATTGAACGTTATCGATTTAATAAAGGCTTGAGGAAGCGAGCAGTATGCGAACGTTCGCATTCCACAATTTGCTCCGGTGTGCCTTCTATCAATATTTGTCCGCCACCTGAGCCGCCTTCAGGTCCAAGGTCGATAATCCAATCGGCTGTTTTCACCACATCAAGGTTGTGCTCAATGATGATGATGGTGTTGCCATGGTCACGCAGGCGATGTAGAACCGTAAGCAATAACTGAATATCATGGAAGTGCAGTCCGGTGGTCGGCTCATCCAATATATAAAGCGTACGGCCGGTGTCACGTTTCGATAGCTCACGAGCGAGCTTAACCCGTTGAGCTTCACCACCCGACAAAGTCGTAGCCGACTGTCCTAAGCGAATGTAAGACAGGCCCACATCCATGAGAGTTTGTAACTTTCGACTTACTGCTGGAATTGCATCGAAGAACTCTCGGGCTTCCTCAATGGTCATGTCCAATACTTCGTGAATGGTTTTACCTTTGTAACGAATCTCTAGGGTTTCGCGGTTATAGCGTTTGCCTTTACATAAGTCACACGGCACGTATACATCAGGTAAGAAGTGCATCTCCACCTTGATCACACCATCGCCTTGGCATGCCTCACAACGTCCTCCTTTCACGTTAAAGCTAAAACGTCCCGGCTTATAGCCACGAGAACGAGCTTCTTGTGTGCCGGCAAATAACTCACGGACTGGCGTGAAAATACCGGTGTAAGTCGCAGGGTTTGAACGAGGAGTCCGGCCAATCGGGCTTTGGTCAATATCAACCACTTTGTCCAGGTATTCGAGGCCGTTAATATCTTTGTGCGGAGCAACATTCTCGCCAGCGGCACCATTTAACATACGGTGTGCTACAGGGAACAAAGTGTCGTTGATCAGCGTAGATTTGCCTGATCCTGAAACGCCTGTGACGCATGTCATTAAGCCAATTGGGAATTTAACATCAACGGATTTGAGGTTGTTGCCTGTTGCGCCGGTGATTTCAATGAAATGCTCATTCGGGGCATTGCGCTGTTCTGGTAGTGCAATGCATTTACGACCGGATAAGTAGTCTCCGGTGAGCGAGGCTTCAGTATTAAGAATATCGTCGACGGTGCCTTGTGCTACGACTTCACCGCCATGAACACCTGCGCCGGGACCAATATCAATGACGAAATCTGCAGCTCGAATAGCATCCTCATCATGCTCAACCACGATAACGGTATTGCCCAGACCGCGTAAGTGTTCGAGTGTGGCCAGTAAGCGCTCATTATCTCGCTGATGCAGGCCAATAGAAGGTTCGTCGAGCACGTACATCACACCCACAAGCCCAGCCCCAATTTGGCTGGCTAAACGAATACGCTGCGCCTCGCCACCGGACAGTGTTTCTGCTGAGCGCGATAGAGTGAGGTAATCCAAACCGACGTTGACCAAGAACATTAGCCGATCTTGAATCTCTTTAAGGATTTTTTCTGCAATTTGGGCGCGCTGCCCTGTAAGTTCGAGTTGTTCAAAAAATTCGAGGCATTCACCAATGGCTCGGTCGGCCACGTGGGGTAACGTAGTTTGACCAATGAAAACGTTACGAGCCTCTTCACGTAAGCGAGTACCGTTACATGCGGTGCACGATTGACTGCTAATGTACTTTGATAAATCTTCACGTACCGAGGACGATTCGGTGTCTTTGTAACGACGCTCCATATTGGGAATAACACCCTCAAATGGATGATTGCGAACCACAATATCACCGCGGTCATTGACGTACTGGAATTCAATTTTTTCTTTACCGCTGCCATGTAATACGGCTTGTCGTGCTTCATCCGTTAAATCGTCGAATGGCGCATTTAAGTCAAAACCGTAGTACTCAGATACCGCGCGCAGCATTTGAAAATAATATAGGCTGCGTTTGTCCCAACCTTTAATTGCACCACCGGCCAGACTGAGTTCGCCGTTAGGCACTACTTTTTGGTGATCAAAGTACTGCTGAACACCTAATCCGTCGCAGGTCGGACAGGCTCCTGCCGGGTTGTTGAAACTGAAAATTCGCGGCTCAAGCTCGGCCATTGAGTAGCCACATATTGGGCAGGCAAAGTTGGCTGAAAACACCAATTCCAAATCGTTGTCTTCATCCATGCTGACCACGGTTGCTACGCCGCCGGATAATTCTAAGGCAGATTCAAACGATTCAGCCAAGCGGAGTTGAAGATCATCGCGTACCTTAAAGCGGTCGACCACAGCTTCGATGGTGTGTTTTTTATGCAGTTCTAAAGTGGGTGGATCAGACAAGTCACAAATATTGCCGTCGACTCGGGCACGAATGAAGCCCTGTGCTGCAAGGTTTTGAAGTGTTTTTAGATGTTCGCCTTTGCGCTCTTTTACGATGGGGGCCAGCAACATGAGCTTACTGCCTTCGGGTTGCTCCAGCACATGATCGACCATCTGGCTGACGGTTTGAGCCGCCAATGGTTCATGATGGTGGGGGCAGCGAGGTTCGCCCACTCGAGCAAACAACAAACGCAAATAATCGTAAATTTCAGTGATCGTCCCCACGGTCGAACGCGGGTTATGGCTGGTGGACTTTTGTTCGATTGAGATTGCAGGTGACAAGCCTTCAATGGAATCCACATCTGGTTTTTCCATCAATGACAAGAATTGACGAGCATAAGCCGACAGCGACTCAACATAGCGTCGTTGACCTTCGGCATACAAAGTATCGAATGCTAAAGACGACTTCCCTGAGCCTGAAAGCCCTGTGATCACAACAAGCTTGTCGCGCGGAATTGTCAAATTCACATTTTTAAGATTATGAGTGCGAGCACCACGAATATCGATGGAGTCCATAAGGGGTCCAGTAAGTCATCACCAAGCCTTATAGAATCGCATAAATGGCGCTTCGGATCAGCGCATTCCGTATTTTTTTTATGCGTGTTGCAAGGATGTTTTTTCGACGATGTACTTCACACTTCAGCGTGTTAGAATCGACCGTTTGTGCCTCACTAAAAATACGAATAAGCCATGGGATTTTCTGCGACAGAGCGTAAAGCAGCGATAGGTCTAGCAACAGTATTTTCGACCCGCATGATCGGTCTGTTTATGATCATGCCTGTATTCGCTATTTATGGGCCGCGTTTAGAAGGGTTCACCCCCTTGTGGATGGGGCTTGCGATTGGCGTATATGGCCTGACTCAAGCCTGCTTACAAATACCCATGGGTCACTTGTCGGATCGTATTGGACGCAAACCGGTGATCTATGCAGGTTTAGTGATTTTTGCCATCGGCAGTTTGGTGGCGGCGTTGGCCGACAATATATTTTGGGTGACGATAGGGCGAGCGCTGCAAGGAGCAGGTGCAATTTCTAGTGCGGTCTTAGCATTGGCCGCTGATTTAAGTCGTGACCATCAACGCCCCAAAGTGATGGCCATTATTGGCGTATTCATTGGTTTATCATTCACAGTTGCACTGATCATTGGGCCACTGATAGCCGGTCCATTCGGCTTGTCAGGACTGTTTTGGGCCACCGCAGGGTTGGCATTGCTCGCCATGGCATCGGTTAAGTTTCTTGTCCCCGATGCAGTGACCAAAGCCCCAAGCGGCGACACCATGGCCAAATGGCCGATGATGAAAGCCTTGGTTAAAGATGGGCAATTATGGCGTTTAAACTCTGCCGTTTTAGTCATTCATTTTTGTATGACCTGTTTATTTACGGTGTTGCCGAGTTTATTGGTCAGTGATGAAACTAGTTCACAGGGTATGTGGCAAGTTTTACTACCTATATTACTGCTGAGCTTTTTGACCTTGATTCCAATGATGAAAGTGTTCAATCGCAGAGGACTTTACAAGCAAGGCCTAATTTTTTCAGCCATCTTGATGACGATTAGCGTTATTATGTTGAGTATTGGCTCACAGCAATGGCTGATTTGGGTTGCTACAGTTTTATACTTTGCTGGGTTCAATTACCTAGAGGCAGGACTACCAAGCATGGTGTCTTTGTTTTCACCCGCTGGCCATAAAGGCAGTGCGATGGGGGTGTTTACAACCTGCCAATTTGGTGGCGCATTCTTAGGAGGCGTGACCGCAGGGATTTTGTTGCAATGGCAAGGAAGCGACGCAGTTTTTATTACAATGGCTATTGTTCTGTTGAGTTGGACAGTATTTGCATTGAGCATGCAGACGCGTGCAAAATTAAAAGCGCTTCACCTTCCAGTGTCTTCTTCAACTCCTGAATCGACTTGGTTAGAGCTATTAACACAACAGCCTGGTGTGGCTGAAGCTGTGTATGTACCTGAAGAACAAGTGGTTTACTTGAAGGTGAATCAAGACAAATTTGATATTCAATGCGCTGAAGCATTGATTCACGCCGCAAGCGTTAATATTGAGGAGAATTAAGTATGGCCACACGTGGCGTTAACAAAGTAATTTTGGTGGGTAATTTAGGGCAAGATCCTGAAGTGCGTTATATGCCAAATGGAAATGCAGTTGCAAACATTACGGTTGCAACGTCTGAAAGTTGGAAAGATCAGCAAGGCCAACTTCAAGAAAAAACTGAATGGCATCGCGTGACCTTGTTTCGCAAGTTGGGTGAGATTGCAGGCGAATATTTGAAAAAAGGCTCGCAAGTCTATATCGAAGGCAAGCTCCAAACACGTAAGTGGCAAGATCAGCAAGGCCAAGATCGTTACACCACAGAAATCATTGCGGACCAAATGCAAATGCTTGGTAGCCGCAACTCTGGCGGTCAGCAAGGGCAAGGAGCACCGGGTATGGGGGCTCCAATGGCGCAACAGCCAGCACAAGGTGGCCAGAATTACGGTGGCCAGCAACAGGCGCCACAACATGGTGGTCAGCAACAACAATATAACCAAGGTGGCGGTGCGCCAGCACAACAACCTCGTCAGCAAGCACCTCAGCAACAAAATGCGCCTCAGCAGCAATTTGGTGGTGAGCCTTCAGTTGATTTTGATGACGATATTCCTTTCTAAACAAAGACAAGTTAAAAAAAGTTGATAAATACCTTTTAAAAGACCGCAGTTAGCGGTCTTTTTTCTGAACGCAGAACAGCCCAAAGGGCTCAGTGTCCATCAAAGGCCAAAACAGGCCTTGTTTCAATTGAGCAATGTCTTTTCCATCGTACGTGTTGAACTTTCCTTATACGAGCATCGTGTTCTGAATACCCGAATAGGCTCCATTTTGTGGTCGTCATGTGAAAGTGTCTCAGATTGGAGCGATGAACTTGGAAGTAGCTTTAAGCTTGGTCAAGCCGAATTTACGGCCACGGATAACATCAGCAACGTGACCTTAACGGTGGTTGATATCTTTGCCGAAGATGCTAATTTCAACACCATTGCTCCGCAACAAGTTCCAGAACCAAGTTCTGGTGTTCTGTTTGCGCTTGCTAGCTTGTTGTTGGTGGGGCGCCTAACAAAGCAGTCGAACAGTTAACTTAAGCTGACTCGACAACTGGGGTTTCATCTCCGGTTGAATCAATCAAAGGGCCTGCTTTGTAGGCCCTTTTTTATACCTGTGGTTTACCTTCAAGGTTTTTCCAATGTTAAGAGTCGATGTATCAACATCATTTTTACTGAGCCAGCTTCGCTGGGTCCTATAGCTCCCCTCATTTAAGCTAGAATCAAGATTTGGCCTTACCAATGTTCATTGCAGAGTTATTTTTAGATTCCTCCAAAGCTTGAGCTTCATCACGTTGGTAATAAGGTTGGATATATTGGTATGACTAATTGGTTGACAATTCGGTCTGTCGGCATTACATTTCAACCGTGCCTAGGAAAATGCGAATAAAAAATAAACATATGCTAGGTCACGAATGAGGATGATGTGTGTCATGGGTATGTTTGAGAACGAACGACGTCAGCGTCGAAAGGCCTCAAGTGATAAGACAGCAACCCAAACGATATGAGATGTGATAATTGGCTTGAAAAATTGGTCATGCTATTTACTGCTAGCCTTGATCAAGGTGCTTTCAATAGAAATCGTTGATGCTTATTACGCGCACATCACTCATCAAATCAATATCAATTATGTGAATAACTAAGAATGCCCTACAACATTCTGAAAAACATAAATTATTAGCGTGAAACGCAGCAGACTCCGAATAGAGGAATACAACAATGACGCCATTTGACTGGAATTTTCCCACCCGTCTAAGTTATGGGCCTGGCCGCATTAAAGAAGTGGGCAAAATTGCCTCTGAATTTGGTAAAAAAGCAATGATCGCAACGTATGCCAAAGGTTCTCCTTTGGATCCTGTGATCGACACAATTGAAGCTTCTTTGAAAGAAGCGGGCATGGATGTCGTTATTTTTACCGGTATTGAGCCTAACCCTCGCGCTCAAACGATTGATAAAGCGATTGAAATCTTCAATGCTGAAGGTTGTGACATGGTCATTGCATTGGGTGGCGGTAGCGTGATTGACGGTTCTAAGTATATTTCTGCCACGGCTTTTTCTGGCGGAAAATCTTGGGATTACGTTGTGCTAGGCGATCGCACGCCTCGTGAATATACAGGCGCATTTCCTATTATTTCAATTCCAACGATTTCAGCCGCCGGTTCTGAAACGAATGCGGGTGGGGTGATCACGAATGCGGAAACGAATGAAAAGAGCTTCTCTCGTTCACCGTATCGTTTACCAAAGGTCGCTATTGTAGACCCTGAAATTTTGAAATCCGTACCGTTACGTCTTACACAAGACAGCTGTATTGATATTTTCTCTCATTTGATTGAGCACTATTTGTCGAGCCATGACGAGTCTGAGTTTGCTGACCGTATGACCGAGGGCATGATCCTCTGTGTGATGGATAATTTTGATAAGATTATTAACGATCTAGAAAACTTAGAAGTCCGTGGTCAGCTCGCGTTGTGCTCTATTTTTGGTTGGTCTGGCTTTCAAGCGCTGGGTCGTTTAGGCTCGATTCCGATGCACTCAATTGAAATGCCGCTCAGTGCATATTACGACTTACCGCATGGGCGTGGAATGGTTGTGGTGATCCCTGCATATCTTGAACACCTGTCAGATGCACTTCCACATCGATGGGCTAAGTTGGCGCGTCGATGCTTCGGTGTGACCGAACAAGATGATGCGGTTGCGGCAAAAATGTTGGCAGGTAAAGTCACCGAATGGTTTAAGCGTACAGATTCCTATTTAACATTGTCGGATGTTGGTATTCCTGACGACAAATTTGAGCAGATGGCTGATGATGTGGTGCGTATGTTCCCAGTAGGGGGCGATCAGGTTGCCACTCCAGGCGCTCGACCCGTGACCAAAGAAGACATCATCAAAGTGTACGAGCTTTGTAAGTAACTTTATCCCCCTGTGATAAAAGCCTCTCTTTGAGAGGCTTTTTTTGTTTTAAAGTGACAAAATCACTATGTCTGCAAATTTCCACGAAGAGGTAATTTGCAATGAAGAAACAAATCAAACGCGCTCAAGCGCTACCACATAAGACTAAAAATTGCTCAAAAAGAGGTTGTTTAACTGAGGGGGGTATACTTATGTTGAGTAACATTCGCAATTGGGGGAACAGTGGCGGAACATTGCTTCCCGCAGGACTCCTAGCAAAAGCCGGTTTGCAGATTGGCGATCCAATTGAAGTAGATGAAAAGAATGGCGTGATCTCTATCCGAGCAGCCGAACCAAAGTACACATTGGCTGAGCTGCTAGCATCTTCCCCAGCAGAATCGGTCTCATTGTCACAAGAGGACACTGAGTGGCTTAATGAGGCACCCGTGGGCCGTGAGGTAACTAAGTGAGTTCAAACCAGTACACGCCAAAACGAGGCGACATTGTGTGGACAAATTTCAATCCCTCTGCCGGTCGAGAGCGAGCTTATCATCGGTCAGCTTTGGTATTGTCTCCGAAGCTATTTAATAAGCAGATCCAACTAACCCTAGTTGCACCAATCACCTCAACGGTGAGAGGGCATGGGTTTGAGGTTCAGTTATCCAGCACTCAAACTGAGGGTGTGGTGCTATGCCAACAAGTTAAGACGATAGACTGTGTTGAGCGTGGTGTGAAATTTATTGAAACAGCCCTGAGGCCGTTGTGAGTGATGTTCTTGCGCGGGTGCTAGTGAGCTAACGGAAAGCTGTGCAGCGCACAGAAAGGAGGTTTTAATGTCCTCAAGTTCGAAACTGGAACACTTAGCCAAGGCTTACTGTGAGTAGAGGGTCGCAATTTCGAAACGTACATTTCAGGTTCTTAATTCAAAGCCAAGAACTATGAAGTGACTTGCACCTTGCAAAAGAGCTGACTTGGAGTCGTCAAGGCAAGCTCTATGTGGCCAGTGGGTGATGGCGCGCATAACAAAGCCACTTGCGTGGCCTTGTTATGCAGATCACTTTATTGGCTACAACCGATCTTTGACCAAATTGTCGAGTGAGTATAAACCGCGCTTTTCGCTATTCTTACGCCGTACTTCCTCAAGTGCGCGGGTTTCAATCGCATCAAACAATGAATTGATTAAGCGATTGAAATGCTTGTGCATTGCCGCTCTGGCTGCGTTGGCGTCTTTCGCTTCTAGCGCGTTAAAAATTTCGCGATGTTCGGTAATCGTTTGTGCACTGCTTTGGCCGCAAACACTGGCATAGTCAGCAATAATGTTTGGGTTTGAAGTCCGAAGCTTCCAAAGGTTTTGCACAGACTCTTGCATTGCACTGTTGCGAGTCGCTTTTGCAATGGTGTGGTGGAACAATTCGTCAGCTTCTTGGACGTTTTCGTCGCGTTCCATTCTTACCAATGTTTCACGCAGAGTCTCGAGCTCTTCGTTGTTAATTGAGGTCGCGGCTAAAGCTGCAACTTCGCCTTCAATAAGCGCTCGCGCCTGCGTTAATTCAAATGCACTGAGTTTCTTAGATTGAAGCAGTTGTTCTGGTTGTTCAAGTACATACACCCCTGAACCAGTTTTCACTTCAACGCGCTCTCGCACTTCTAATGCGATGATGGCTTCTCGGACAGTTGGACGGCTCACATCAAAAATTTCTGCGAGCTCTCGTTCCGGTGGCAGCCGGCTTCCCGGAGGAAAATCCCCTCCGCTAATCATGGACTCAATTTGTTCCACAATGCGCCAAAATAAGCGACGGTTTTTCATAGTTATCCTTTTTGGTAAACCGTTTAAACGTACATATACCAACATCATATCCCTATTTCCAAACAACTGGCAAAAAAACATCCAAAATGTGGCCAAAATCAGACTTATTAGGTTCGAGTCTAAAACTATTGGAATGACCAAATTGGTAATCACGATATAGATCACAGTTACCATATTGGTAATAACAAATGGTTTGCCAAGGATGTCAATGTTTGGTTAACTTTAATCGTAGAAAAAGCACAGACCAAATACATGTGCATTACAAAATAACAACACGTGAACACACGGGGATGACGATAGTGAAACTCAACCACATAACTAGAGCGCTACTGCAGCAAAACATTGGTAAACGTACTTTGTGTGCGTCTGCCTTGTTGACTGCTCTAACTGCTCCCGTATTTGCCCAAGATGATGTTAATGCCCAACAAGCTGATGCCGGACAAGATGTTGCTCAGGCCGTTGATACCAGTAATGTAGAAGTCATTAAAGTGTCTGGTATGCGCGCCACAATGACACGCTCGTTAAATGAGAAACGCAACACAGCTGCCGTTGTTGATGCGATTGCTGCTGCAGACTTTGGTGATCTTCCGGGACTTTCTATCTCTGATGTTATTGAGAATATTACCAGTGTTTCAGGTCACCGAGGTAAAGGTTCGGCGTCTGAAATGTCGATTCGTGGTATGGGTCCATTCTTGGGGTATTCCACGTTCAACGAACGGACTGTTACCAGTGCGGGTTACACTCGGGCGGTTAATTTTAAAAAATTCCCATCAGATCTAGTCGACAAGGTTGTGGTGTATAAATCACAACAAGCCAACCTGATTGAAGGTGGTGTGTCGGGTACGATTGCGTTGTCATCTCTGCGCCCGTTAGATTACGGCGAAAATGTGGGCTCGATTGAGTTAACTGGAATCTACAATGAAACTGAGGCTCGAGTGGATGGCGAAAATGGGCTTGGTAATCGAGCGACTTTTTCCTACGTTGATCAATTCGAAACAGACTTTGGTGCGTTTGGTTATACCATTGGTGGCCAACGTACAGACTCTTCAAACCCTGAAGAAAGCTTACTGACCAGTTCTACCTTATACGCATGCGCAACTAATTATGCCGATGGCAGCCCCGTTGATATTCGCAGTGCAAGTGACTGTGAAGATGGCGATGGTGCAATTGATCGTGACAACGTGAATGACTACGATCCGGATTCACAGTTCTTTGTGCCATCGAGCACGACTTACCGAACGATGGAAGAATCGGATGAGCGTAATGCGATTGTGGGTACATTGCAGTGGCAACCGAATGACAATTGGGATATCTACGGCGATTTTGAGTGGTCTAGAAATGAATACACCGAAGATCGTCATGATCTGACTGTATCTGACGGCCGCCGCTACCTCGACAATGTTGTGACCGATGGCAACCGCACTCTTGAATATCGTACCGGCGAATCTAAGTTTGAAGCACAAGGTTACTACCGAGATGAAATCGAGCGTTACAACGGTTTTGGTTTAAAGATTGATCACTACATGACCGATGCGCTGTTAGTCAGCTTAGACTTATCTTATAGCCGCTCTCATCGTAACCGTTCTAGCTTCCAGTCGCGGATTAAAACGGGTGACCGCTGGAATTATTCACTGGACCAACGCCAACACCGTTTAACGCGTTTGCGCTTTTTAGACGAAAATGGTTTGAATGCCGATCAAGAAGGGTTTGATTCATCAACTGCCTTTAACCCCACCAATCCAGAATCTTGGTTGGGCGTAAACAATAATGGCACGAACCCAGAAGCACGTTACCGTCGTCAAATGGATGAACGTTTTGACACCATCAAAGCTGCACGTTTTGATGTGAACTACGCCATTGAAAACAACGACTGGATTGCCAGTGTTGATGCCGGTATTCGTTATTCAGAAGAGCACTTAACGTCTGACTTGGATACCAACACAGCGATTGATCCAAATACAGGTGAGCGTGTTAGTGAATACAAAACCACAAACGTTGATGAAACAACACCACTGATTGAAAATTGCTTCCTGCCAAAGTGGAACAACGACGAATGGTTTAAATCAGAAAATGGCGACGGTGTAGAAGGCGGCGAATACGCCCAATTTGATGGCCGTTGTGGATTTGGTTTGTTGTCGCAGGCGAATCCAGATGGCAGCTTCACCGACATTGGGCGCAAGCCTGACACTCGCAGTAATGGCGATGATGATATTCGTGAAGATATCACCGCAGGTTACGTCATGGTGAATCTCGACGGTGAAGCATTTGATACGCCAGTCACTGGTAATGTTGGACTCCGTGTGGTTCATACCAGTATTGAAGCCAAGGGTTACACATCAGAATTTGAACTTGTTACCACCGTTGATCCCGACACTGGTACTGAATATATCCGTTTAGAAGAAGTCGATGGCGGAACAGTGGGCACTCACTATGTTGATCACAGCAGCACCGAATATTTACCGAGTGCGAACATCACATTTCATTTAGATGATGACTTGTTGCTTCGTACCGCTGCGTACCGCGCGTTGTCACGGCCGAACCTTCAAGACTTAGGTGCGGGACGTTCAGTCAATGTAGCTGATGATGACAACATCACCGATCCGGATGACTTGATTGATGACGCGTCAGGCGATAACCCAACGATGGAACCATTGATGTCTTGGAACGGTGATATTTCGTTGGAGTGGTATCCAAATGAAGATACTGCGTTATCTGTTGCGCTTTACTACAAACAGTTCGAAGCGAGCTTTAAAAAAGTAAACCTGACTGAATATCTCACGGTTGACGGTGTTGAATATCCGATGTCGGTATCTACCACAGAGAAAAGTGATGATACCAGTGACCTCAAAGGTATCGAGATCTCTGCTCAGAAAGTCTTTACTGAATTGCCTGCACCATTCGACACCTTGGGTACCAAGCTTTCATACAACTATGCGGACTCCGACTTTGAAAACCAAGATGGCACATTTGGTGATGTAACAAACGACGATGGCACGGTGACTGAAGGTTTTGTAGACCCTGCCAACATCTTTGGCTTCTCGAAAAACACCTTCTCAGGATCGGTCTACTGGGACTACAGAGATTTCTCTGTTCGAGTGTTATACAAAACTCGTTCGCAGTATTTCCAGCCTAACTCAGGTGCCAAAGCCAACCGTTATGTTGAACCGTTTGAATACGTTGATATGAACGCAAAGTATAAGTTCACTAAAAATACCGCGCTGTCATTAAAGGTATTAAACGTATTGGATGAAGCTCAGTTCATGACGCGCGGCGGCAACGACACGCCAACACTAATTTCAAGCACGGGTACCAAGTACTTCGTGAGCTTGAAGCATAAGTTCTAAAGCAGCAATTCATCTTACGAGGATGAAGGAGCGCTAAGGATGGCGCTCCACTTTCACGCCCGAATCGAATCACTCAAAGAAGTAGACTTATGTTAAATCGTACCCTTACCTCCTTCGTATCGCTTGTGACTTGTAGTGTTTTGTCACTCATTGTTTTGGTGAAGCCGGTGGTGGCCAAAGATTGGGTGGTGAAGACTCCCGATGCTTTCAAATCAGCCCTGAAACAAGTAGAGGCGGGCGATAGCATCGTCTTAGCAAACGGCACCTGGAATAACTTTGAAATAAAATTCAAAGCCAAAGGCACAAAAGACGCGCCTATTACGTTGCGCGCAGAAACCAATGGACAAGTCATATTGCAGGGCCAATCGAACTTGCGCATGTCGGGTGAGTACTTAGTGGTCAAAGGGCTTGTGTTTAAAAACGGCTACACACCCACAAGCGAAGTCATCTCGTTTCGAACCAGTAAAACTGACTTTGCCTATCACAGCCGTGTGACCGAAGTGGTGATCGACAATTACAGCAACCCCGACAAATTCGAATCGGACTATTGGGTGGGAATTTACGGTCAACAGAATCGATTTGACCATAACTACCTTGTGGGTAAGCGCAACAAGGGTGTGACACTGGCCGTGCGTCTTAACTCAGCACAAAGCCAAGAAAACCATCATCGTATTGATCACAACTATTTCGGCCCCCGCCCAGTGTTGGGCTCCAATGGCGGTGAAACTTTACGGATTGGTACCAGCCATCATTCATTGTCCAGCTCATTCACAGTGGTTGAAGATAACTACTTTGACCGATGCAATGGTGAAGTTGAAATTATCTCTGTGAAAAGCGGCAACAACGTTATTCGCAATAATGTATTTAATGAATCTCGTGGCACGCTTACCCTGCGCCACGGCAATGGCAACCGGGTTGAAGGCAATGTGTTCTTTGGCAACGGTGTTGACCACACCGGTGGTATTCGCATTATTAATCGCGATCAGGTGGTACAAAATAACTACCTTGAAGGCTTAACTGGCTATCGTTTTGGCAGTGGTTTTACCGTCATGAATGGCGTGCCTGATTCGCCTATTAATCGTTACCACCAAGTGGTTAATGCTCAAATAAAACACAATTCATTTATTAATGTTGAACACATTCAGTTTGCTGCCGGAAGTGACGCAGAACGCTCTGCAACGCCTCAGAACAGTGTGATGACGGGCAATTTACTGGTGACGAAAAATGGTTTAAATCCATTTAGTGTGTTTGATGACATCAGTGGCATTTCATTTTCAGACAACGTCATGACTCCAACCCATCAAACAGATGTTGCTCATGGTATTGACTATCAAACCATCGATTTAAAGCGTGCAAGCAATGGCTTACTTTACCCCGCAGACAAAGCGCTTTTGAAGTTTGGTGTGTCGAAAAATCTACACCCCATAGAGATTCAAAAAACAGGCCCTACCTGGTACGCCAAAGTTGAACCTGACGTGGCATTTGATTCGGGCAAGGTTGTTTTTATTTCTGCCACTGAAAGCAGCCTTGAAAATGCAGTCGCACAGGCAAAAGACGGTGACGTGATTGAATTGGGTGACGGTGTTTATAACGTCAATAAGATTCTGAAATTAAATAAAACACTGAGCTTTCGTGCAAAAAATCGTCAACAGGCAAAAGTCCTATTCGACCGCTCGACCTTGTTTGAAATTGCCAACGGCGGCAGCCTCAAAATTGATGGCTTAGTGCTTGATGGAAAAGATAGTTCGGACTCTGCTGGCAATGTACTTATTCGAACCTCAAAGTGGGGCATGATCACCACGTATCGCTTTGAAATGATTAATAGCTTGGTGCAAAACCTCGATGTCAATCATTCCTATCATTTCTTTGACTCAGGCAGCCGAGCATTTGCTTTCGCGATTGATTTTCACAACAACCAATTTAAAGCCATCACCGGTGACATTTTACGACTGAACAAAGAAACCGATGATCTGGGCATTTACAACGCTGAGTATATTCGCCTGACAGGAAATCACTTTGAACATGTTAAAGGCGCACTTGCCGATGTGTATCGTGGCGGCACCGATGAAAGTACCTTTGGTCCCCACTTTATCTTTGAAAATAATCAGGTTCGAGATGCTGGGCTTGGCAAGCGGAACAAATTGAAGGCGTCGATTCGATTGCATGGCAACCAAGTGGCCAACATCAGTCACAACCTGTTTAAAGATTCAGCAAAAGTCATGTTGGAGCACACGGTTGGAGAGCCTCAATCTCTTATTCGAGGCAATGAATTTAATGGCACTCCAAAGCCTGAAATTGTTGAGTTACGTGTTGCCGGACCACACACCGCCAAGTTGATGAATAACCGAGTGCTGTAAGCACGAACCATAATTCGGTTCATTATTAGGTAACGGACATGATGTTTTTACAGTTCAAACAGTACCTTTATACAATGCAACGAGCGCTATGTGTTGCGGTATTCTTATTCGTTGCCGCGATGTGCCCCAAAGTCATTGCGGCACAACACCCTAACTTGGTGATCACTGCGAGTGACGTGGTAGCGATGCGCCAAGCGATGACTCAACCTGGCTTATTTCAAGACGCCTTTCGCGCCAAAGTGGCTGACGTTGATCAGCTGCTTCTTGAGCCTGTCGATATCCCTGTGCCGCTGCATGCAGGAGGGGGCTATACCCATGAGCGACACAAAAATAACTATAAGTTAATGTTTAATGCAGCGGTGCTTTATCAGCTTACCGGTGATGTTAAATACGCAAACCATGTGCGCGATATGTTGCTGGAGTATGCCAAGCTGTATCCCACACTGCCGATCCACCCGCAAAAGAAAAGCAGTAACGCTGGCAAGCTGTTTTGGCAAGGTCTTAACGAAGCGGTTTGGTTGGTTTATACCATTCAAGCTTACGATGCGATTATTCCTGCGCTCGATGATGCAACTCGCCAAACCATCGAGAACGGTGTGCTTCGCCCAGTGGCTTTGTTCCTCTCCGAGCAATCTCCTCATACTTTTAATTTAGTGCACAACCACGGCACATGGGCCACAACGGCTGTGGGTATGACAGGTTATGTATTAGGTGAACGAGATTGGGTTGAAAAAGCACTTTACGATTTAGAAAAGTCGGGGAAAGGCGGCTTTTTGCGTCAGCTCGATGAGTTATTTTCTCCTGCCGGTTACTACAACGAAGGGCCGTACTACCAGCGCTATGCGCTAATGCCATTCGTGACTTTTGCGAAGGCGATTGAGGTGAACGAGCCGGAGCGGAAAATATTTGAGTATCGCGATGGAATCGTACTCAAAGCGATCGAGACCACCATTCAGCTGAGCTACAACAATCTGTTCTTCCCGCTGAACGATGCCATCAAAAGCAAAGGTATTGATACCATTGAATTGGTTAACGGTGTTGCCATCGCCTACGGTCTAACAGGCGAAACTGGCCTGTTAAGCATTGCCCAGCAACAAGACCAAATTCTACTCACCGGGGACGGCCTTAAAGTGGCCCGAGCTATCGAGCAAGGACTGGCCACTCCCTTTGATTTTAAATCCATAGCGTTTGGCGATGGTGCCGACGGTATGCAAGGTGCGTTTGTCGTGATGCGCCAGCGTAATCATGGCGATCAGGCACTGGTCTTTAAAGCCACTGCTCAGGGCTTGGGTCATGGTCATTTCGACAAATTAAATTGGCAGTTTTATGATACCGACGAAGAGATCGTAAGTGACTATGGCGCGGCCCGTTTTCTCAATGTAGAAGCCAAGTTTGGCGGTCGCTATTTGCCCGAAAATAAAACCTATGCGAAGCAAACTGTTGCTCACAATACGCTGGTGGTAGACGAAATAAGTCACTTCGAAGGAATCACCAAAGAAGGTAATAAGCACCACCCAGAACTACTTTTCTTTGGTAATCACGAGCGCGTTAAAATTGCTGCCGCAACGATTGATTCAGCCTACCCAGATACCGCATTCACTCGCACGATTGCGTTGCTGAATTTGGCCCCAGAAAAATCCTTAGTGGTGGACGTGCTTAGCGCCGAGTCAGATTCGGTGCATCAATACGATCTTCCGGTGCACTATCAAGGCCATTTGATAGAAACCAACTTTGAACTTAACACGCAACTCAGTGCACTCACACCTTTAGGACAAGATTCGGGTTATCAACATTTATGGTTGAAGTCTTCCGCCACACCCAAAGGCCCTTTGGCTAAGGTGACTTGGTTGAATAAGAACGGCCGCTTCTACACCTTAACGGCCCTTCAGTCGCAGGGCACAAACGTACTATTTACTCAACTCGGCGCGAATGACCCGCAATTTAATCTCAGAGCGGAAAACGCATTTATTTTTAGGGTGGCGAATGCCAAATCACATGATTTTGTCAGTGTGTTAGAGCCGCATGGCGAATACAACCCTTCTAAAGAATACACCCTCACCGGATCAAGCCAAGTCGTTGATTTAATACATCAGCGTCACGACGAGGTTCAGGTGATAGAAGTCAGTTTTAACGATGGTTCAGTGTATGTGTTGGCGTTCCATCTTGGTCAGGAGTCCGAGGGCATGCATGCCTTCATTCATAAGGGACAGAAGTTCCAATTCTCCAGTCATTTCCAACTATTCGATATTCAATAATTTGAGCTTTTTTGAGGAAGTAATGATGATTCAGAGCGAACATTTCTTGTTTGGTGACGATATTCCAGTTGAAGATATTGGTGGCGGTTTGTCGCGCCAAATTATGGGGTACAACGAAGAGCTCATGGCAGTGAAAGTGTTTTTTGAAAAAGGCGCTGAAGGCTATGTGCACAAGCATCGCCACTCTCAGGTGTCATACGTTGAAAAGGGCACATTCGAAGTGAATGTGGATGGCAAAATAAAAACGTTAACTGCGGGTGATTGTTTTTTTGTGCCACCGAACGTGGATCACGGTGCGGTATGCACAACAGGTGGCATTCTGATCGACGTATTTAGTCCAATGCGCGAAGACTTTGTTGGGGAATAATGACTATGACTGTTAAAGGCTTACGTTGGATTGTGGTATCGCTCGTTGCGATTGCTACGGTCATCAACTATATCGACCGCTCAGCACTCGCTGTGATGTGGCCTGGTATTGCAGAAGATTTAGGGTTGGGCAAGCAAGACTATGCCAACATTATCACGGTCTTCATGATTTCATATGCCATAGGGCAGTCGCTATTTGGCAAAATATTTGATGCCGTAGGCACTCGTATTGGCTTTCTGCTCTCGATTGTTGTTTGGTCGGTATCTATTGCTCTGCATGCCATTGCGACCACGGCAATGTCGTTTGGTATTTTCCGTTTCCTTTTAGGATTAGGTGAGGCGGGCAACTGGCCGGGAGCAACGAAAGCGAATGCTGAATGGTTTCCCATTAAAGAGCGCGCTTTGGCCCAAGGTATCTTTAACTCGGGTGCGTCACTAGGTTCCATCATTGCGCCGCCTTTGATTGCATTCTTGTATGCATTCTTAGGGTGGAAAGCAACTTTCATCGTGATTGGTTCTATGGGATTCATTTGGATTGTGCCATGGATGATTATTTATAAGTCGGCACCCGATGCGCATCCTTGGATTTCATCGGATGAGCGCCAATACATTTTGTCGGGGCAAAAACCTGACGTAGAAAAACAAAGTGCTCAAGACGAGTATGTTCCAACCTTTAAGGAATTGTTAGGGCATCGTCAAGCATGGGGAGTGATTGCATCACGCTTTTTCATCGACCCTATTTGGTGGTTGTTTGTGGCTTGGCTGCCGCTCTACCTGAATGAAAAATTTGGGTTTAACGTGAAGGAAATCGGAGCTTTTGCTTGGGTTCCATATGTGGGCGCGGCCATTGGTGCAATTTTTGGTGGCTGGCTCAGCGGCCGTTTGATCGCCAAAGGTTGGGATGTGAGCAAAGCGCGCAAAACTGTGATTGTGTTGGGAGGCGTGGTGATGCTGCCGGCTTTATTGCTGACTGCTCAAGCAGGCACGCCTATGATGGCTATGTTGCTGATTGCACTAATTTTGTTTGGTTTTCAAACAGCCATCGGCAATATTCAAACTCTACCCAGTGACTTCTTCTCTGGTAAAACCGTGGGAACTTTAGCGGGGCTCAGTGGCACATCGGCAGTCTTGAGTGTGATCATTACCATCCAATTGGTTCCTATGATGACAGAAGGCGGCAATTACACGCCATTCTTCATTTTAGGGGCATCGCTGGTGCCGTTGTATTTGATTGCGATTTGGTTTGCAGGGCGTATTGAGCCTGTTCAGAAGAAGAAGTGATTCGATGAGACGTATTTATTTATTAGGCGAGTGTATGGTGGAGTTGTCACAGACTTCAGGCGGCCTTTTAAAGCAGTCGTATGCGGGTGATGCATACAACACGGCTGTTTATTTGAAGCGCATGTTTAGTGAGGTTCAAGTCAATTTTTTCACCACTGTGGGTGAAGACCAATTGAGCGACAACATGGTGACTTCTTTTGAATCAGAGCAGATTGGTACCGACTTGGTCTTTCGTGCGAAAGATAAAGCTCCTGGCCTGTACATGATCGACACCGACGATGACGGTGAACGCAGTTTTACCTACTGGCGTGAATGCTCGGCAGCGCGTCAAGCTATGCAGTTTGTCACAGCAGAAGTGGTAGGACAGCTTTGCATGGGCGATGTGTTTTTCTTTTCGGGCATATCGCTGGCAGTGATTGAGCCCAATGACCGAGAAATATTTTGGTTGTTAATGCGAAAGCTCAAAGATACTGGAGTCAAGATTGCATTTGATCCTAATTATCGAGCGCGCATGTGGAAAGACAAAACAGAAGCTAAGATTCAATTTGAACGCGCATTTAGAATGGCTGATTTAGTCTTGCCGGGCATTGAAGACTTCACTCAACTGTATGGTTTTGATGATTTGAGTAGCATCAAAAAATTCTGTGGTGCACATGGAATTGATGAATTAATCATTAAAAATGGCGCAAAAAGTGTTTATTGCATGAGTGAACAGCAAGTTCAAGAAATTGAGATATCACCCGTGTCGGGCGTAGTTGATACCACCTCTGCTGGCGATTCATTCAATGGTGGCTACATGGGGGCGCGCTTGCAGGGTTTGTCGATTGCAGATTCAGTGGCCGTAGGCGCGACGGTGGCAGGGTTTGTGATTTTACACCCCGGCGCTATTGTGCCAAACCAAACGTTTACTAAATTCAATGAGCAGATCATCCAACCTGCTTTATTAAACATGGCTGAGACATGCCAATAAAGACCGTTAGAGACTGATTTTATGACTACTTTTTCACAACTCATGGGGACGCAAACGCTACTCCCTATCATTCAGGCCGATACTGTTGAGCAAGGTCTGGATATCGCGAAAGCCATGGCCGACTCGGGCTTGAAAGTCGTTGAAGTGGTGCTGCGCTCAGATGCGTCGCTTGAAGCTTTGCGTGCAATCAAACAGCAGCACCCTGATCTTTTGGTGGGGGCGGGTACCGTATTGGATACTCAAATGTTGCAACAAGCATTAGATGCAGGCGCAGATTTTATCGTCACTCCTGCCATTACTGACGCGTTGCTCAAAGCCGTTAAAGCATGTGAAGTACCCGGATTACCGGGGGTTTCTACGCCAGCAGATATTGCACTGGCACGTGAAAATGGCTTTCATGAAATGAAGTTGTTTCCGGCATCATTGGCAGGTGGGATCCCATTTTTAAAGGCGGTATCGTCCGTGTTTCGTGACGTGGTGTTTTGTCCTACCGGTGGAATTAATGCCAACAACCGGTGTGACTACCTCGCGCTCCCCAATGTGATTGGTGTTGGTGGTACGTGGGTTGCTCAAAAAGAATGGGTTGAAGCAGGGGAGTGGCATAAGATCACTGATGCCTGCAAAGCTGTGCTTTAATTCATAGCCAAATCAGCGCCTTGTTGGAATGGCGCTGCGATAATAATAAAACCTTACAGTTACTGATTGCCGGACGCTTGTCATGTCCGGCTTTTTTATATGATTCAATAACTTTTATTCGTCAATAGCAATGGGCTTCACTTCGCGTACTACAAAGTTCGCAAACCTCACATGCTCTTCTTCTGCGCGTAAGTTACGAGTCTCTACCACTGAGCGATAAATTCCCCATTTGGGACGAACAAAATGCCCTGATTCTGTGCCACGCCATAAATCAATCTCGGTTTGCTTGACTGACAAAATAGTCGTCTGGTCACGCATGCGCTTGACTTCCAATTCAAGCTTTCCGAAATCACTGTATTTCGCTCTACAGAAGACTTCTAACCATTCTCCTGCCACTTCAGACCAGGCGTTTCTGTCGAGTATCTCGGTACTTACAAGTGGGCTATAGCGAACTTCTATACCATCTAACCCGCTCCGTTCTGCGCCAGAAATGGTGATGATAGGTTGTTGATCGTCTCCGCCCACGGCTTTGAGTTGAAAAAAGTGGGTGAACTTGGTCGACAACTCTAAATTTGCCGCGGCTTTAAAACGCCATGTGTACTCAAATATTGAGTTTTCAAAACCCTTAAGGGCCTCGTATGAAGAGCCGTAAATTTTTATTTCATTGCGTTGTCGGTCGATGAACTCACCTTTGTTGCCATCCTCATCGCGGTGCGCGACAAACAAAAAGTGATGACCCACCACGTCATCATAGTCTTCAACAATATGTTCAATTGTTTGATGATCTCCGCTAAACACATCGGGTGCCTCAATTGAATTTGAGCCAAATGCATTTCGAATGATTGTATAGGGAGGCATACCTAGTCCCAATCCGTCGGAATCCAGCTGCGCTTCATAGACGGTTTCATAGTCTTGCTCTGGAGTCGGCGAGATCGTCGGGGGAGCAACAATCGTGGGCGGCGGGTTTTCAAGGAGGGTAGAACTTCCTCCACCACCACAACTAAGGGCGAGTATAGGAGAGGTGATGAAAAATAAGGTGTTTCTATTCATGGAGAACGAACTATTTTTAGTTTTGGTTATATTAATAGGTAATACCAAAATTGTGTTTGAAATCATTCACACTTTCTGCTGAATATTGATTTGATCCCAATAGAAATTATTGAAAAGATTATTATTATGTTTTTTAAGCAAAAAAAAGCGACGTGGACAACGTCGCTATAAAATGTCAGAGGGTAAGGAACTGACAACATCAACTCAGCCAATAAATAAGTCGACATTAAACGTCATGGATACCTACTAGGCACACCAATACTTGCATGTTTAACGTATATTGGTAATTTTAATTGGTCAAGTTAATTGTCATTTATATTGTTTATTGGTCTTACATTTGTGATAGGCATAAAAAACGGCGCCAATGGCGCCGTATAAACCTCAAATGGTGGGGCGAGGTTAGAAATAGGCTCTCATACGCACGCCATAAGTTCGTGGCAAGTTATAAAAGCGTAAGTTGAGTCCAGGAGATTGAATCGCCTTGTCCGAATGCGTTTCATCGGTCAGGTTGTTTACATAACCTTCAAAACGAAGCGCTCCGTCACGCATGGTGTAACCTACACCTAAGTCAGCGTGCCAATATCCATCGACCTTGTCGTTGAAACCTGGGTTTGGATCTGAATCGTAATCTTTGCTGTTGAAGATAGTCAGGTGATAAGAACTGCGATATTGAGCCGCAAGCATCCAATCGAAACTACCATTTTGGAAGTCAAAGTACTGAGACAGTTTCATGTTCGCCGTGAAGTCTGATGCTTTAGGCACATCATTACCTTTCAGGTTTACTTCAGGCAAATCACCTGGGTTATGAGATTGGCGTGCATCAGATACAACCCCATCATCAATTTCAGCGTCTAAGAACAACATCGTTAAGTCGGCTGACAAGTCATATGGCAGCAAAGCTTTAGTTTCAATTTCTAAACCTTTGATGACTGAATCGGCTACGTTAACGTTCAATGCTGCGGTTGGTGGTACGTCACATGATGGACAATCGCCCACTTGCTGAACCAATTGATACACTTGATCTTGATAGTCGTAGTAGAACGCAGAAGCGTTGACTCGCATTGGCGTATCTAGCCATTCGAAGTCATTCTTACTACCAATTTCATACATAGTGAGTTTTTCAGGATCGTACTCTTGTGTAATGAGCTCACCGTCAACCAAGTGCGTATCGTTGAAACCACCTGATTTGTGACCCGTGGCTACGTTGAAGTAAACCATGTTGTCGTTTGAGATGTCGTAAGCTGCACCAAGACGCCAATCATTGAAGTCAAATTCAGCCTGGCCTTCTTGTTTAATGAGAGTTGATGCGCCACCACGATTCACAGTGCCATCACCGTTTGGACATGCAGAGCCGTTGGCAAATACACATGTACCATCGAGCAAGTCGTCGAATGTGTCACGAATACCCCAGTTTTTCACACCAGAGCGAATGAGCTCTTCGGCGTCATATGGGCCAGTGTCAGCATCGTTTAAGAAACCAAAGTCACGATCGAGGCCTTTGAATTTAAAGCCTTCAGTGCCGAAACGAACAGCGTCTACGCCGCTCCAAGTGCTATCGGCAAACCAGAAACCGTAGTTCCCGCCGATACCACGACGATACTTTTCTTCACTAGTACGACGGTAGCCCGCCATTACGCGCAAGTCGTCAGTGATTTCATAAGTGACATCGACATAACCGGCCAATGAGTCAGACTCAACTTCAGGCATGGTGTATTCGGTGCCTTGGTAGCCGTTGCCTTGGTCAGCAAACGAGAAGAATACTGTTGATTGATCTTCGTCGTAGTAGAACACGCCGGCTGTCCAAATGAGTGGCGAGTCGTCGGTCGAGTAGAAACGTAATTCGTGAACATAAGATTCAGAATTTTGTTCCCACAATACGTTGCTGTATAAATCCCAGTTTTGGTCTTCGTTGTTACGACCTGGGTAATCCATCCCTACACTTTGAGCATTGACTTGTTCGAAGTCGAGCTCGCGGTAGCTGGTGGTGAATTCAACGCCAAAGTTGCCGAAGTCATGGTTAATTGCAGCCATGATGCCTTTGATACGTGAGTCCATATCACCTTGTGTACCGTGGTAAAGCACGTCACGAGGCTCATCTAAATCATCTGGGTTGTAACCATTGCCAAGGGCTTCATAGGCGTTTGCACCGGGGTAGCCGGTACCGGTTTCTTTCGTGTAGTCACCAACAACATAAACGCTCGTGTCGCTGCTTGGCTCCCAAAGTGCAGAAAGACGGACAGAACTCGCATCCTCTTCACCTGCTGGGGCAAGGTCAACAATCGGACTCGCTTGGTTGAAGTACGAGCTATGATCTTGGTGATAAGCTGCTGCACGGAGTGCAAACGTATCGCTCACTGGAATGTTCACCATGGCGTCGTAGTTCACGCTGTCATAGTTGCCGTATCCCACTTCAACCATGCCTGCAAACTCTTCCAAATCTGGACGCTTGCTAATAATGTTCAATGAACCGGCAGTTGCGTTACGACCTCGAAGTGTACCTTGAGGACCTTTGTTAACTTCCACACGTTCAATGTCATAGAACTGGGAGCCAATACCGCGCATACGAGGAATGTAAACGCCATTGATGTGAGTTGCGGCTGCGGCATCACCCAATTCGGTATTGTTTGAGTTACCTACACCACGAATGTAGATTTCAACGTTACCTTCTTGCTTGGCAATGCTCAAGCCTGGAACTGCGTTGGCGAGGTTACGAATGTCTGACGTAATACCTAGTTGTTTAAGCTCTTCTTCATCTAAAGATTGAGCAACACCGGCATAATCCTGAATGGATTGAACACGGCGTTCAACGGTGACTTCAATGGTTTCAATACCTTTGTGTTCTGGCTCAGCTGGCGCTGCGTCTTGAGCTAATACAGAACCACTTAAGGCTGCGGTGATAGCGGCTGTGAGCGCGCTTACAGTGTGAATTTTGAACATACACCCCCCTGGTGTTTGAACTTTTCGATTTTTGTGATGTAGTTTTATTTTTATGACATCTACTTTGCGGTCGCTACACTCATTATGGTGTTGTGAACGTATTCAGCAGATGTTACAAAATTGACACACGATTGTTTCGTGGTCAACCTGACAATAAGCTAATGGTTAAAAAGACTACAAGGTTGTGATCCATGTTTCATTTCTTCGTTAAAGAAGTATGTTGAAGTCTCATTTTTTTCAAGTGAACACGCTAACTGCTCAAAAATGAGCTTTGATCGAGAGGGGTTAGTTTTATGATAAACTGCATCAATAATTTTTTTTTAGACGTCAAGTTAATGCTGGTTCGCGGCGAATTCGGAGTATTGAATGAGTGACTCACAAGACACTGTTACTGATCATGACAAAGTCTTTTTTTACGGGAGTTTAACTGACTTACCGGACAATGTGATTCACACATTAACCAATGATAGTGTGGTTTTTGGATGCAGTGACGATGGTTTGAAAGTGCTGTTAGTGCGGCACTCTGAAGGCGACAGTGCAGGCGAATGGGCGCTACCCGGAGGTTGGGTTCGATATAACGAGAGCGTAGAGCAGTCAGCGGCCCGGTTATTGAATAACTTAACGGGTCTTGAAGACATCTTTTTAGAACAACTCCATGTCTTTAGTAGTGTGAATCGTTTGCCGCACAGACGAGTGATCACTGCTGCGTTTTATGCGTTGGTTCGCCCGAACGACCATGCGATTGCAGCAGGGTATTCAACCAATGATGTGCAATGGGTGCCAGTATCAAACCTTCCAAATTTGATTTATGACCATGCCGATATTATTCAAACTGCGGTGAAGCGTTTACGCCACAAGGTTAGGCATGAACCTATCGGTTTTAACTTACTGAATCGTAAATTCACGTTGTTACAGTTGCAAGAATTGTACGAGGCAATTTTGGGAGTGACGCTGGATAAACCCAACTTTAGACGCAAAATGTTGAAGATGAATTTGTTAAAACAGTGCAATGAAAAACAGCAAGGAGTGTCGCATCGCGCGGCTAACTTGTATGAATTTGACGAAGACGTGTACAGCAAACTGACCGAGCAAGGTTTTAGTTTTGATGTTTAAAGAAGACCATCCGACATCGTTTTAAGTATCGAATCTTATACAAAAAAGCCCGCTCATTTAGAGGCGGGCTTTTTTAATACGATATTTTAAGATTCTGCAACAATCTCTTGGCGCGATTTAAATTCACGCTCTTGATAGCTGAAGTGACTGAAATCGGCCGGAATTCGAGCTCCGCTCATGTCATGACATGCCATTCCAACAAATGCGCCGGTGAAATTTTCTGCACCAATTTCATCTGACAGGATACTGGCATCTAAATGAACACCTAAATGCTGCCAGTCGCCGTCATTATGACGCCATGCGCCTTTCCACTCATCAAAATCGACATCCACACGAAGTCCAATCTCTCCGTCATCAGGTAACGGTATACGACGTCCCATAGGATAAATCATAGAGCCAGTCATACAGGCCATCATGATTTCCAATACACGTCCTTGCTCTGGATCGTGGGTTACGTATAGGTAAATAAATTTACCCGTATTGTAGTAACACGTGAGACCCGCAAGTTGTTGAATGTTTTCAGGCTTGAACTCGATTGACGTTGTCGCTGTGTAGCAAAATGCTTGCTGACGTCGGGCAACCATTGATTGCTCATAGCGACTGGTTGGGCACTCGTTACCTTTCAAGCGCAAGAAACCAGGGCGCTCGCTAAGACTCATGCTTGCTTCTGTGAGCGGCACACGCACTGATTGAAAATCAATGGGAAGAGTATTGGTGTCGAAATTGAGCTGTTGCACCTGATATGGGTTTGATGGCGCAACGTCGTGCGGACCTTCAATTTCATCAACCGGTCCTACATGACCTTGCGCGAGTCGAGGCCAGCCTTGCTCATTCCATACGATCTTTTGAATGGCGGTTTCACGGCCCAGCGTACAGCGGCCACGATATGGCAAAGGTCGACCGGTCAAGTGAACTAAGTAGCAGTCGCCGTTATCTAGCTCTAACATGTCTGCATGGCCACTGCGTCGCAGTTGGCTGGATGGCACTTGCTGACTATTCAATAAGTGGCCTTCAGGGTCCATTTCATAGGGGCCAAATAGATTCTTGCTTCGCGCAAATAGAGAACCGTGGTAGGCGAATGTGCCACCTTCTGCGGTTAACATGTAGTAGTAGCCGTCGCGTTTGTAGAGGTGAGGTCCTTCAACCAAGCCTAAATCTGAACCCGCGAAGATGTTCTTAATTGGACCCACTAGTTTTTGCTGTAGCGGATCGTATTCTTGAATCAATATTCCGGCAAAGTTTTTAGCGGGGCGATTGTGGTTTAGGCTCGCCTCAGGTCTGTGATCCCAAATCACATTAATGAGCCACTTTCGGCCATCATCATCATGGAATAGTGATGGATCAAATCCGCTCGAATTCAGAAAAATAGGTTCAGACCATGGCCCTTCAATATTTTCAGCAGTCACCAAGTAATTGTGTGCTGTTTTGAAGTCGTCTTGATAAGCACGCACATCGGTATAGATCAGGTGAAATAAACCATCGCTAAAGGTTAGGCAAGGCGCCCAGACACCGCATGAATCTGGATGACCTTTCATGTCGAGTTGTGATGTACGGTTTAATGGATGAGCAACTAGCTCCCAGTTGCCCAGATCTTTTGAGTGGTGGATTTGTACGCCAGGAAACCACTCGAATGTGGACGTTGCTATGTAGTAGTCATCGCCATTTTTGCAAATAGATGGGTCTGGATTAAATCCCTTCAGAATAGGGTTTTGTATCGTCTTAGTCATGTTCAAAGTTCCAACTCAATGTGCCTTGTTGAGGCTCAAAAATGTTTGTGGCGTCACGTCAATCGAAATGCGGTGAAACGATGACGCTCGCCGGTCATTCAAGTGCTAAATAAAATCACAATTCTATTTGGCATTTATTCAGTTTGTTGTTGCTTTTGGGGATTCTAATTCTTCGTGCACTTCGTCCATCTTGGCGTCGGTGAGCGTATAGAATTGAAAAATAACGGCCATCACTACACCGGTAATGACAGCGCCGAGGGCGTATGTAAACATAATGCCGTTTAATGCCAGTTCGGTTTGTTCTTGGTTTGCAACATACCCAGTACCAGCCAAAATCCAACCTGCGCCAGCACCACCCAAGGCAATGCCAAATTTCAACACTAGCAAGTGTGCCGAGTAGCTCATGGCCATCTTGGTAGAACCTGTTTTAAGGGCGCCATAATCAGCGGTGTCAGCCACCATGGCGAAGACAATGGGCACCACTAACATTTGGGCAAAGCCGCCAATCATCGACGCTGCAAAGATCAGTTCGATTTGCGAGCTTGGTAAATAGTAGAGCGCAAGGTGCGTGACGGTAATCATAATTGACCCGAACTTCACCAATTGAACTTTGCAGAAGCGCAAGCTAAACCAATTGACGGACACTGCACCTGCAATCGATGCCAACATACCTGCGGTGAGGAACTGAGAAATCAAGTCCTCTCGGCCAACATAGTACGTCAGGTAGTAAGGTGTGGTTGCACCACGCATAGCCGTCATAATTAATAGAATGAACGAGGCAGCGGCAAGCATCATAAATGGCTTGTTGTCTTTGAACGATGCAATGTCTTTGAAGAAAGTCTGATTTTTTGGGATCTTCGGTTGCACACGCTCTTTGGTGCTGAAGAAACAGAATACGAAACACAAAAATGCGAGCGTTGCGAAAACACCCATGGCGTACTGGAACCCCATTTGGCGATCACCGTCAGGGCCAGCAAAGTAATCGACCATTGGCATCGTAAACGCCGAGACCAGTGCGCCGCCCGACATGGCTAATGCAAAGCGGTAAGACTGAATAGAAGTGCGTTCTTTGTTATTACTCGTAAGTACGCCACCCAACGCTGAGTATGGCACGTTAACTGCGGTGTAGGCTGTCATTAACAAAGCATATGTAATGTAGGCGTAAACTAATTTACCGTTGTCCGACAAATCCGGTGTGGTAAAGGTCATCACCGCCAAGATTGCATAGGGAATACTGGTGATCAGCAAATACGGACGATAGCTTCCCCAACGTGTTTTGGTTCGGTCGGCGACTCCGCCCATAATGGGATCGGTAACACCGTCAAATAACCGAACAACCAGCATCAATGTACCCACCGCTGCGGCCGACAGACCGTATACATCGGTGTAGAAAAACATCATGAAATTAATGACCATCTGAAACACCAGGTTACTGGCGGTATCGCCTAGGCCATAACCAATTTTCTCACGTATGGATATCACTGCAGAAGCTCCTGTTGCGGCGTTAAAATTTGGGGTTCGAATGATTGAGCATAGTCGTGCCGATTGAGTTTGTGACGCACACGCTTCACAAGTAAATCGACGGCTCCTGCAGCCAAACTTCGGAACGGGCTGCAGACTTGAATAATTCGGTCGTCTTGAATCGGAAGTTCCAGTTCTTCCGACAAATAGATAACTTTGAGTTGTTCGGGAATGACAATATTGAATTTATCAGCGGTGTGAATGGCTGCCAGAACTTGTCCATATGTTTGGCAGATCAGCGCATCGGGCCATGAATCGCCACTGAGTAGGCATTCGGCACGCTGATAATCGCCATTCGCATTCAGAAATTCAGCGCTTGGTAAGTGACGGCTTAGTGCAGAGATGGGTTGCTGACGAACAGCATCTAAATGGCCCAAGTAAAATAAACGATTCTTGGCATTCATCGGGCTGCTTTCGATAAATTCGATATGCCGCATGCCTTGGTTTAATAAGCGCTTCGTTAAAGAGTATCCGGCTTGGTGGTGGTCCACACTCACATGCGGGCAATACTCGCTTGCTTCTTTGGGTTCCACATGAACAACGGAAATTCCATACTGAGCAAGATGTTGCATCGCCTCTTCAGATTCACTAAAAGGGGGTAATAGCACGACGCCTCTTGCGCGTTGTTCAATGCACCAATGAGTAATGCTTGATGCATCTTGGCATGACCAAAACGACACATCCTCAATATGAAGTTCAAACCCTTGTTTACGAGCCGTTTGCATTGCTGATTGAATAAACGACAGCGATGTGTGTGATTGAGTGCTGCTGTATAACAGCACCAATAAATTTCGGCGCGGCTTAAATTCGTCTGAGCTGGGCTTCGTGAACGGTTGTTGACTGAGCGCATCAATGGCCATTTGAACTTTTTGACGCGTAATTTCTTTCACATCTGGAGATTCATTCAAAACACGTGAGACGGTCACCCGAGATACGCCAGCAACAGACGCAATATCGTCTAGTGTTGCTTGCCTTAAAATTGCTCTCATATTTGAAATACTCCTCAAGCTTGTTGCTTCAACACGTTCGGAAAAATGAAGATTTCACCGTTTTTCGTGTGAGCGGCCTCACTGATTTGAATTGTTGTAGTCTTTGTGACTTTAACTAGATTGTCAATAAGACTATAAGTATTTGTTAACCAGGTATCATTCTTGAGTCATATTCGCTTCCCAACTGTATGCGGAGTGACCTGCAGTGATGGAAAAGCTTGGAAAACATGCCAACGGAGTTGTTGGACAAAGACATATAAAAGCAGTAGGAGAGTAGGAATGGTCTCGATCAAAAGAAGTGTTGCTATGGCATTGCTTGCAGCCTTAATTGGAGGTTGTGGGGTTGATGGCAAACTCACAAGTCCAGATGATGAGCAAATAGAACAGCCAGAAACACCGGAACAGCCAGAAACACCGGAAGAACCAGAAACACCGGAAGAGCCAACTGACCCTGAAGAGCCGGAGGAACCCACGGACCCCGAAGAACCTGAAGAGCCTGAAGAGCCTGTAGAATTAATTTTGAATCAAGATTTTGAAGGTGATGATGTCTCGCCTTGGGCACCCAATGGTGGTGTAACGCTTGCACTTTCAAACGTTCAATTTAGCGCCGGTGCCGCCAGCCTTCTGACGACTAACCGAACAGACACGTGGCAAGGGCCTATATACGATCTGACTAGCATGGTCACCGAGGGAACAGACTACTACGCGACAGTAAAAGTGCGCTTAGAAAACGCAGATGTCGCATCAGTGAAGTTGTCTTTACGACAAACAGATGACGCTGGAACTCAATATATTTCTGTGGCCACAGCAGAAGTATCCGATGATGCTTGGACTGAAATTTCGGGTTTTCACATGCTCAATGTCAGCGGTGAACTCACTGACTTCCAACTTTATATTGAAGGTCCTGAGGCAGGTGTAAACTTCTATATCGATGAAGTGAGCTTTTCTTCTAAAACAAATCTTGATGATGAGCTTGCGGTTGATGTTGATCATTTATCTGCGTTAGCTGATTTCCCTATCGGTGTGGCTGTACCTGCTGGTGATGCAGATAATAGCTTGCTCAATAGTACAGAGCGTCAAACGATTGTTGAAACTCACTTCAATCAATTGAGTGCCGAAAACATTATGAAGGCGCAGTACATGCGACCTGCACAAGGCGAATTCGACTTTGAAGATGCCGACGCGCTCATTGCATATGCCAACAATAACGGCATGTCGGTGCATGGTCATGTTCTGGTTTGGCACAATCAAATGCCGCAGTGGATGCAAGACTTTGACGGTGATGCGTCAGGTTGGCAACAAATGCTTGAAGATCACATCGCTGGTGTTGCGGGTCATTTTGTTGGGCAACTTGAAAGTTGGGACGTCGTGAATGAAGCCTTCTTAGACGACGGTAGCTACCGAAATTTTCAAAGTGGCAATGAAGCTGAATCTTTGTGGTACCAAAAAATGGGCAAAGATTATATTAAGCACGCGTTTGTTGCGGCTCGAAATGCGGATGCAGATGCAGATTTATACTATAACGATTACAACTTAAATTGGTCAGATAGTAAGTTGTCGGCTGTCACCACGATGGCCCAAGAGCTGCTTGATGACGGAGTCGATATCACGGGCATTGGTTTTCAAATGCACGTTGATGTGGGTGTTAAAAAAGCCAAACTTAAAGAACAATTTCAAGAAGTAGTAGACCTCGGTCTTAAAGTTAAAATCACTGAAGTTGATATTCGTATGAATGGAAACAACAGTGAGGATAATGCTTCAGCACCTTTACTCCTCAACCAAAAAGCGCTGTATCGCGATATAGTTGAAGCCTATATGGAAACTGTTCCTCCGGCATTGCGCGGTGGTATTACCGTGTGGGGAATTGCTGATATGGATTCGTGGATCATCTACTTGTACGGCAATGATGATTGGCCGTTGTTGTTTGATTCAGAGTTCAATGCAAAACCTGCACTGCAAGGCTTTGCTGATGGCTTGGCAGCGCAATACATTGAACCTGAGGTGCCTGAAACTCCTGTAGAACCTGAAGTACCTGAAACACCTAACCCATCGGTTCTGTTCTCGTCAGATTTTGCATCAGGAATTGCAGGCTGGAGTTACAACGAGTATTTGGGGCAAAACATCGTTCCGACGCTGACTCATAATGCAACCGATGGCACTTTGGCGGTGGATGTCGCTTGGGCCTCAGATTCAGATGGCACTAATTTTGAAGTCGATTTCTCTGGAACTCCAGTGGATATGTCTGAGGGTGTTAACGTGTCTTTGCGCTTGAAAATGCCACAGGGCTATATTGATGATGGCAACATGCTATATCAAGTGTACTTGACCGATAGCTCTTACGCAGCCGCGTTTCTTGGTGGTGTTTCTGTTGCAGAACTCTCACCTGATGCTGAGGGCTGGGCCACAGTCACTATCGAAAATGCCGGTGACGGTATTGCTGATACATTTGACCAAATCAACCTGATTCGAGTGGGAGTTCAATTGCTGGCAACTGGTAAAGCGGCGTCTGTTACAGGAACGATTGAGGTGGATGATGTGCAAGTGGTTGCCGCAGCGGTTAGCGAGCCCACTCCAGATCCGGAAGAAGCCGCTTTGTTCGTGAGCGCTTTTGCAACGGATATTATCGGTTGGAGTTACAACGAATATATGGGTCAAAATGTTGTTCCAACGTTGAGTCACAATGCTGAAGATGGGACTTTGATGGTCGATTTAGTGTGGGCTGATGATTCGACCGGAACCAACTTTGAAGTGGACTTCTCTGCCTCTCCTATCGATATGACCAGTGGTGTGGATGTGAGTCTGATGCTGAAGGTACCTCAAGCTTATATCGACGACGGCAATATGCTTTATCAAGTTTATCTAACAGACGCTAGCTATGCGGGTGCGTATCTCGGCGGTGTTTCTGTTGGAGAACTGACTCCTGATGCGGATGGATGGGCTAAAGTCACTATTGAAAATGCGCAAACGTCGGCATCTGACTCCATTGATATAACTCAGTTGATTCGGGTTGGTGTTCAGCTGTTAGCCAATGGTAAGCCTGCCTCAGTAACGGGGGCGATTGAGGTCGATGATGTTAAAGTGGTAAATCATTAACTTTAATCTAAAAATGGTCGCCAAAATTTATTATGTGGTTTTTGGCGACCCATTTTATCCATGTCAAAGAGATATCGATGTTTCTCAATCATCTAATTCCATCAGTAATTTCGTGCGCAAGCTTGGCTGGCCATCTAGTATTTAAAAGGTCTTTTGTTTGATAAAGGAGTCTCTTTTCGGATGAGGCTTACCCAGCGACTAAGTATTGTGTGGATTGCGAGTGTCTTCTCAGCAGTAATGATTGCAATTGCTGGAGTGGCCTGGTCTTGGCACTGGCAGGAGCAGCAACGGCGTCACAGCAGTATCAAAGAGATTAGTGAGCAAGTGGCTTTAGTACTTGCGCAATCTAAAACTCCCTCAGCGCAATGGAAGATTATTCCAGAATGGCTCCGAATCAATCTCAAACTACTGCATGTCGAGCACTTTACCGTTAGGTATCAGGGGCATTTAATCATTGCTGTCAATGCGCCAGTTCCTGCCAGAGCTAACGCTCTGAAAATGACTTCTAAGACCCATAAAACCGGCGCAATGGTGACTAAAGTAGCGTTTTCTGAGACGAATGCCGTGTCTCACTTGAGTTGGCATAGTGCTTTAGCGTTAGTCATCGCATTCACCTTGGTGATCTTGACTGCTTGGTGGGGAGGGCGTTGGCAGCGCAAGCGGCTAAAAGAGGTGGATAACATCTCTCATCGGGCACAGCGCCTTATTAAAGGTGAACTTATCGCAAGCGGTGACGATGTGGAGCGGCCTCGAATTATTCGACAGGCGCTTGACTACCTAGTTCACGAGTTACAAGACGCCCGTAAAGAGCGAAGCAGATTCGATGCCTTTATGCGCTCGAATACATTTCTTGACCCGGTCACAGGCCTTGGAAATCGGTTGTATTTTGATAACCAGATTGAAAGTGCTATTCGAGATGAACAAGGGGGTTATTTGCTTTTGTTGCAGTTTAGAAGCTACGACGAACTTAGTCAGCAACTCAGTAAACAAGATTGTGAGGAATTTTTAAAGCAAATCGCATTGGTTCTTCACAACGTCTTTGACGAACATGAAGGCAATTTTATGGCGCGTCGAAACGATGCAGACTTTACGGTGTTGCTGCCCAGCACATCGCTTGAAGATACCAAAAGGTCAGTGAAGTCTTTGTTGTTGTTTTTGAAACATATTCAATTGCCAACAGAAATTGACAAAGAGCATGCATACCACGTTGGTATTGCTGATATTGCAAGCACTAATGAACCGTATCAGTTGATGGCAGAAGCTGATATGGCCCTGCGAGCTGCACAAGTTCAAGAAGTAAATACGTGGTTTATGTATCAGCGTGATGACCTACCACGCACCGAAATTAAGGGCTCTGTGCGTTGGCGAACATTGCTTGAAGAAGCGATTCGACGAAAGGCATTTGTATTGTCATCGCAGCCAGTAGTCACTGCTGCTGATATGGACATACACCACTATGAAATGCTGCTACGTTTGCGTGATGAAAGCGGCAATCTCATGCCTGCACATGTGTTTTTACCCATGGCCAAAAAGTGTGGAATGTCGAGCCAGATTGATAGGGTTGCATTACATCAGCTTTTGAAGTTAATGCGTTATGAGGCGCGTCAACCTGTCCGCTGTAGCATTAATTTATCGATCGAAGCTTTGATTGATTCCAGATTTGAGCATTGGTTGGAGTTAACCTTAATGCAGTATAGAGATGTAGTGAGGTACCTCATTATTGAAGTGTCAGAGTATCAGCTCACTCAACATCTAGACGCAGTGGGGCCGATACTTGCTCAGCTTAAATCGTTAGGTTGCACCTTAGCCGTTGACCAAGTTGGGCAGAATGTTGTCAGTACTCACTATGCTCAAGACCTCAATATTGATTATCTCAAGTTACATGCCAACGTAATTCGAAATATTGATGAGCGGAGTGAAAACCAGCTTTTTGTGCGCAGTATTCTCGGTGCTTGTGACAACACATCAACCCAAATATTTGCTTTGGCTGTTGAGCGCCAGGAAGAATGGCGGACGCTGAAAAGCTTGGGGATTTATGGCGGGCAAGGGCATTTGTTTAGCGAAACTTCGCGACACAGTCCCGCATTTCTTGGCTGACTTTAGGCAGAAAACCTCGCCAGCCTTGCAGGCCTCCACTGTGATAAAGCATTATTTCATCGGAGTGATCAAATTGACCAAGTCGAAGTTGGTCATTGATGGCGTAGACTAGTTTCGATGTGTAAACCGGATCGGTAAGCACTCCCGACTGTTGCGTAAATTCTAAAACGAATTGCTCCAGCATATTGGGGAACTTTGCAAATCCACCCCATTCATACCCGGTGAGCCAGTCGATGCGCTCAAATACCGAGTCGTCTTGAATAAGCTGCTTAACCCGTTTCGGTAATTGCGAATCTCGCACGGCGGGTACTGCAATTAAACGTTGGTGAGGCGCCATCGCTAATGCGAGTCCTGCTGTTGTGCCTCCGCTTCCAACGGCGCAAGCTATGTAATCAAAATGCTCTGTATGAGCAGAAAATATGTCTTCGAATCCCTGCATGGAAAGCGTGTGACTGCCGCCTTCTGGCAGAAACATCCATGATGCGTGATCGGGTGTAAGTTGCTGTAGCAATTGATCTTGCCATTCAGCGTGATGCCTATGCTTATATTCCGATCGAGAAACAAAGTGAATCCGAGCTCCCCATGATTCAATATCGCGCAAGGTATTATTTAACTCTGCTGTTTGCTCTCCTCTGACCACTGTTATGCAGTTCAACTTTTGTTCAAGGCAAGCGTACGCTAATGCATGTAAATGGTTAGAATAGGCTCCGCCTAAACTGATCACACCAGAATATCCTTCACTCTGTGCGTGGCGAAGTGGGTAATGTAACTTTCGCAATTTATTGCCGCTCACTATCGGGTGATTCAAATCGTCCCTTAAAATCGATATGCGTGCATTGTGTTGCGCAATAAAACCGTATTTAATGCGAGCAATGAGCGGTGAGTGGATATTTGGTATAAGCGAATCATTCATTTGTTGCACTTGCCGGTAAATGTCTGATAATTGGGGTATCTGTGAATACCATAGGGTGATGTATTAAAACAATGGATTTGATTGCCAAACTGATGAAGCCTCGTACAGATGGTGATCTCATTGTGGGGTTAGCGGCGAACCAGCTAACAGCTATGTTGTTTAAATCAGGAAAGTTTGTTGAGCAATTGGTGATTCCTGAAAGTTCCCCCGCGAACTGTTTGGCTCCCATGAAAGAGATGCTGGAAAATCACGGATGTTCTAAGCCGGCGGTTTCCCTTGTCCTTTCAGAGGAACGTTACCAGCAAACTCAAATCGATAAACCAACGGTTCCTGCCAGCGAAGTGGCGGCGGCTTTAGTTTGGTCTGTTAAAGATCTCATCAATATACCTGCAGACAATATCCAACTTGATTACTATGACATGCCTAAAGTGGGCGGTAGCGATCGAGTCACTGTCGTTGCGGCAGAAAAGAAATGGCTCAAAGAGTGGGTGAGCTTCTTTGAGGTGGACCTCAAAGGTAGCGTTAACGGTATTCAAATTGAGGAACTTTCTATTCTCAATTTATTGAATGATGAGGCGGTGCCGGTGCTTATGCTGTGGCAAAAGCCCGAGCAAGAGCTTCAAATTCTCGTTGTTTTCCAAAAGAAGTTATACCTATCCAGGGGATTACGAGGTACTGCCGGCTTATCACGATTAGCGGCCGAAATGATGGTCGATTTAGTGGATAATGTTAGCCTCGAAATTCAACGCGCTATTGATTATTTTGAAAGCAATCTCCGTCAGCCTCCAGTCCGTAAAGTGATGCTCGCTATCGGTGGTGCAAATCAGCATATTGTGCGAGAACGAATCGGCTCAAATTTGGGTGTGGACGTTCAATTTTTTTCGCATGCCGGAGCGATAGAAATGCAAGCTCCGACAGCCTCTAATTTACTACCTTTGATTGGTATTTTGTTTGACCAAGGTGATGTGAAAGAAGAGGGTCAAAAATGAAAACACGCATTCAGCTTCTTTCTACTGACTTAAGGCCTCCTCGCAAGTTACTTGATTTTCAAATGGCCAAGCGTATTTGGTTGTTTTGTGTATTGTTAATGGTTGTGTTGTTTGGTGTTTATGATTGGCAGCAACTTGATTTGGAAGAGCAACTGAAAAAACTGAAACAAGTTGAAAGTCAATTGAATGCTCAACATGAACAACTCGCAAGGGCTCAAGCAGAAGTTCGAGTATCACCTGATCTCAAGGCCATGTATGCAGATGTTGAGTTAGAAGCAGAGCTAAAGCGCAAGTTAATGGAACGCGTTCAAGAAGGGGCGGCTTCGGTTCGCTTTCCTTATTCGTCATTTTTAACCGATATCTCGGTCGTGAATGAGCCCAAAATTTGGTTGGATAACATTGTTATTAGCCGGGATAATATTCTACTGAGTGGCCTAGCATCTGAGGCCGATATTATTCCTGAGTGGCTTACGCTGGTTGGCCAACAAGGCTATTTACTGGGCCGCCCTTTTAATAAAGTAACGATTTCTGAAGAGCCTCCATATCATCGTTTTGAATTACATGCGGAACCAAAGTTGGGTGATAGAAAATGAGCCGAATGAAGGAGCTAGAAAACAAATTTAACGTGATGACCGCCCGAGAACAGGTGATGGTATTGGTTGCCGGTATGTTTGTGATTGTATTTATTCTTCAGGCTTTGTTGCTTGGGCCTGCAATGGATAGCAAAGCTCAAAACCTCGATGATTTAACCAAGACTCGCCTCAACAACAAAAATTTAGTGCAACAAATTGAGTTACTGAAGCTGGCACTTCGGCGAGATCCTAATGAAGGCATAAAACTGCAGTTAACTGAGTTACAAAAAGAAGTGCTGCGCCTTGATGGTGGGCTCAATGAGTTAACAGTTGACTTGGTGACGCCTGAACAAATGCTTCCTGTACTCCGAAACTTGTTGCAGAAAGTAGAAAATGTACAGCTGTTATCTTTAAGTTCCAATGACCCTCTTTCTATCTTGGATGACACAAGTAAAGCCGGTATCGGAATGTTCAAACATTCAATTGAGCTCAATATACGCGGTGATTTTTTTCAAATTTATCGTTTGGTACGTGAAATCGAAGATTCGCCGTGGCGTTTCTATTGGGACGCGTTTGAATACAGGGTTGAAGGGTATCCAAACGCTAAAATTAAGATAGAGCTCTACACCCTAAGTACCAGTAAGGACTATATTCGTGTCTAGATTATGGCTGGTGACATTGCTAAACCTATGCTCTTTTGCGGTGATTGCCGCAAATGAAAACGTTGAACGAATGCAATTGACGGATCCGACTCGGCCGATTGGCTTTCGAGAGGTTGCAAGCCAAGGCGGGGATGGTGAGGTACAACTAAGGTTGCAACAAATCATGACATCCGAGTCGCGACAATACGCAGTGATTGATGGGCGTATTGTGAGTGTTGGACAAGTTCTTGGTGAATATACAGTGTTAGCGATTACTCCTTCTGCAGTGACGCTAGAAAAACAAGACTTAACAACAGTGACTTTGACCATGTTTAAATCATTTAAAAAATAACAGAAGCGCGCTATGACGATTACCAAAACTAAAATTCTAATATGGTTTGCAGCCACAGCCACTTTGCTCGCCGGATGTGAGGCAACGGTTAAACAGCCTGACGATATTCAAAAAGAGATTGAAACTGCGTCAGAGCAAATTGAACAACAAGTTGCCAAGCCGCCGGTGTTGCCCAGTGAGGTCATGCAAGAGCTTATGGCGCCAACGACAATCACCGAACGTTTGTCTCGTTCTCAGGTGCGCTTTAGTATTGCTGCTGACCAAGTTGATGCCGCGACTTTCTTTGCGAGTTTGGTGGAAGGAACGCCTTATTCAGCTGCGATTCACCCAGATGTGACAGGCGCAATTACGCTCAACCTACAGCAGGTATCACTGCAAGACGCACTTGAAGTAGTACAAGCTATGTATGGATATGATATCCGACGTACTGGCAATGTATTGCAGGTATTTCCATCAAAACTCAGAACTGAAACGTTTTCCATCGATTACCTCATGCTCAAACGAAATGGTCGTTCTCGAACGACGATCAATTCGTCGAGCTTGGTTGATGGCGATGACAATAATGACAGCAGCGGAAGCAGCTCAAATCGCTCAAACAGTTCCTCCAGCAATCGCAGTTCTTCGTCAGGCTCATCTTCGGTTGACAATGCCGGAACTATGATTGAAACCGAATCGGAATCAGATTTTTGGAAAGAATTGCAGTCGTCGGTGGCGCTGATGATTGGTACCGGGGATGGTCGAGCAGTTATCTCTACACCACAGTCGGGTTTGCTGACCGTCAGAGCAATGCCGGCTGAACTGGCGCAAGTGGAAACTTTTGTAAATCGATTACAAAACCGTGTTCAACGACAGGTCTTGCTTGAAGCGAAAATACTAGAAGTACGCTTGTCTGATGGTTACCAGCAGGGCATTGATTGGAGCGCGTTTGGCAGTAGTGGTTTTGGTGCGGGGTCACAGAGTTTAGCGGGCGCTGGGTTTAATCCAGTGACAGGCAACGTGACCGCAGGTAAAGGTGTTCCGGGGAACGATATTGGCAATTTGATTGGTGGTATCTTCTCTATTGGTTATCTCAGTACCGATTTTAATGCTGTGATTGATCTGCTTAAAACGCAAGGGAATGTCAATGTACTGTCGAGCCCTCGTATTTCAGCTTCAAACAACCAAAAAGCGGTCATTAAAGTCGGTTCCGACGAATATTTTGTGACTGAAGTGTCTGCCACTACGGTGACAGGTACGTCAACGTCGACTACACCTGAAGTAGAGCTCACGCCATTCTTCGAGGGTATCGCACTTGATGTGACGCCACAAATAGATGATTTAGGCGGGATTTTGTTGCATGTACACCCCTCGGTCACTGCGATTAGTGAACAAACAAAAATCATCTCTATTTTCGATCAGGATTTAGCGCTCCCTCTGGCTAAAAGTGATATTCGAGAAACAGACACTATCGTCCGAGCTAATAGCGGTGATGTGGTCGTGATTGGTGGCTTGATGAATACGTTGCGTGAGCAGGCTACTTCAAAGGTACCTGTACTTGGAGATATTCCTTTATTAGGCGGCTTATTTACTAACGTCACTGAATACGAAGAGAAACGCGAATTGGTCATCATGTTAAAGCCAACGATTGTTGAAACCGACTATGGCCTTCAAAGCTTGAAGGATTCTAATTCAACCATTGACAGTTGGTATAAAGACGCCCAAAAACGGTTTGACCAATGATGTATCAGCAACACTTTGGCCTTAATGACATGCCGTATTCGCTGACGCCGAATACGTCGCTTTATTGTTCATTGCCGCCTCATGAAGAGGCATTGGCCATGTTGCTTATTGCGATCGAAAGTGGAGAAGGCGTGCTCAAGGTTGTGGGTGAAGTTGGCACAGGAAAAACTCTGGTTTGTCGTAAATTGCTAAATGAAATGCCAGACAACATTAAAGCAGCTTATATTCCAAACCCTTATTTAAATCCGGATGAAATGCGTTGGGCACTGGCTGAGGAATTAAGGTTGGATCTAGACCATAGCCTTAATCAGCAGCAGTTGTCGCAAGTGATTCAAAAACGGTTGATAGAGCTTCATGAAGCTGGATCTCAAGTTGTTTTATTACTCGACGAAGCGCAAGCCATTCCTACTGAGGGGTTGGAAGCCCTTCGTCTTTTTACCAATTTAGAAACTGAACGCAAAAAGTTATTGCAGCTAGTATTGTTCGGTCAGCCAGAGCTGGATCAGCGTTTGGCCCGGCCCGAGTTAAGGCAATTACGCCAGAGAATTAGCTTTTCATGTCGATTACGGGCATTGCATGCTCATGAAGTGCAACCTTATATTCATCATCGAATGCAGGCCGCTGGCTATAAAGGGGCCCCCGTTTTTGGTTCAATGGCTTCACGTCTTATTTACCGAGCCAGCCGCGGTGTGCCGCGTTTGGTGAATATGATATGTCACAAAACTTTAATGCTGTGCTTTGGTAAAGGCTCGCATCAAGCCTCGGTTTCACAAGTTTGGAAAGCGATTAGAGATACCGAAGATGCTTCGTTATTTGGCCTTCGTATCGGGAGTATAAGTTGAGCGTTATTAATGAAATGTTGAAGGATCTGGAATCTCGAAAGTCTTCAACAGAACAAGCGCAACAGCCGGATTTCAGAAAAAGCACCTCTCAGGTGTGGCTGTCACGATTGCTACCAACGGTGACCTTATTGGTTGCCGCTGTATTGGTGTATTGGATTTGGTTTGCGCCAGATGTGGAGACAAATAGAGAAACCATACTAACGGTTCAGCCAACAATCGCTTTAGAACAAGCTTCTCAAGCGCAGTCAGATCAAGAAGAATCAATTGTGAAGCCGAATGTTGATGAATCGACGAATGGCATTGGAGCAACGGCTCCGACCTCGGCTTCAGGACGCCCTCCCGCAGCTACTGATGAAGTAAAAGCAGATATACCCGCACCATCAAGGGGCTATTTCGATGTGATTGCGAATGCGGGTAAAACCTTGCCGGTGAAAGAGCAAACCGAAGCAGTTGAGGTGACTCCGCCGGTCGAGCGTATTCCTGAAGTCGCTCCGATCGTCAAAGAAACTGCCTCGCCAAAACAAGTCGAGAAAGTGGTGAGCAAACCTTCAGTTGTGCAGAAACGTATGACCGCCAAGGAGCTGATCGAAATTCAATTGAATGAGGCTCGGGAATATTCCGCTAATGGTCGTTTTGCAGATGCTGAAGCACGATACAAAGCGGTACTTAGGCGTCAGCCGACTAATTCTGATGCGCGTGTTGAGCTCGTGGCGTTGTACAACCAGACAGAGCGCCACTCAATGGCGTTACAAGAAATTGACGGGGGCTTGCGTGTCACCCCTAGTCAACCAGAACTGAACATGATTAAAGCTCAGCTGTTGCTAGGTCAAGGTGATGTAAACGCAGCTTGGTTGGCTTTGCAAGCGGTGAATGAATCACAAGTTCAAGATGATGGCTTTTTTATGTTAAAAGCTGGTGTTGCCAGCCAAATGGGCGATCACCAATCGGCCTATGCGAGTTATGTAGGTTTAACAAACCGAGAACCCGGCACCAGCCGCTGGTGGTTAGGTAGAGCCATTAGTGCTGAAAATATTCAAAATATTGAAGATGCAGTGTCGAGTTACAAAATAGCGCTTGAAAAAGGCGGATTGAGCCCAGCGTCAACACAATATGTCATGCATCGGCTGAACACATTAGGTCTGCGTTAATATGGCTAAGATTCAACTCAAACAGCGGCTTGGTGATTTACTTGTTCAGGCTGGAAACATTACCGAAGAGCAGCTGACAGAAGCATTGGCTGAACAACGTGCCAGCGGCCGTAAACTCGGCACTACCTTGGTTGATATGGGGTTGTTATCAGAAGAGCAGCTCATGCGCTTTTTAGCGCAACAGCTCAATGTCCCATTTATTGATTTGCAAAGTCTGGACATTCAACCTAAAACTGCGCAATTGCTACCTGAAGTTTTGGCTCGACGTTATCGCGCATTGGTGTTTGATCAAGTCGGTAACAAAGTTTATTTGGGGACGGCCGATCCCGCTGATTTGAACGCTATTGATGCGCTTGAAGATCGACTCAGCAAATACGATATAGAATGGGCTGTGGTAAGAGAAAGTCAGCTGTTTGAAGTGTTTGACCAGCTATACAGACGTACCGATGAAATTTCTTCTTATGCATCTCAGTTGGGGCAAGAATATTCTGAGAATGAAGAGTTCAACCTTGCTGATTCTGTGACCGATGATAGTGAGGGTGAAGCCACGGTTGCACGTATGCTGCAATCTATTTTTGAAGATGCGGTGCAAGTTAAAGCATCGGATATTCATATTGAGCCCGACAACGGCCTGCTTCGCATTCGCATGCGAGTTGACGGCCAATTACAAGAACAGATTATTGACCAGGCTAAGATTGCGGCAGCTTTGGTGTTGCGACTTAAATTAATTGCGGGTCTCGATATTTCGGAAAAACGACTGCCTCAAGACGGTCGTTTCAACATGAATGCTCGGGGTCATAGCATTGATGTGCGTTTGTCGACTATGCCTATTCAGTATGGTGAGTCGGTCGTGATGCGTCTATTGGACCAGTCGGCCGGTATCTTGAGCATGGACGAAACGGGGATGCCTGCTCATCTAATGAAGCGTTTTCGGCTGCAATTAACACGCCCGCACGGTATGATTTTGGTGACCGGCCCAACGGGTTCCGGTAAAACCACCACCTTATATGGTGCGTTAAGCGAGATGAATACCGCTGAAACCAAAATCATTACGGTTGAAGATCCGGTGGAATACCGGTTGCCTCGAATTAGCCAAGTTCAAGTAAATGCCAAAATTGATTTGACCTTTTCGAACGTTTTAAGAACCGCGTTGCGTCAAGATCCGGATGTTTTGTTGGTGGGGGAAATGCGAGACCATGAAACGGTTGAAATTGGCTTACGAGGCGCTTTAACCGGCCACCTAGTATTATCTACGTTGCACACCAATGATGCGATTAGTTCTGCTTTACGTTTGCTCGATATGGGAGCACCAGGATACCTAGTGGCGAGCTCTCTGCGGGCGATTATCGCACAACGACTAGTGAAGCGTGTTTGTAATAACTGCACAGCACCCTATCAACCTACGGCTGATGAGTTGAGTTGGTTGCAATTTATTGCTGACGATCTCGATATAAAGCAGTTCTCATTTCAAAAAGGGCGAGGGTGTCAAACATGCCACCAAACGGGCCATCGTGGCCGGGTCGGTGTGTTTGAATGGCTTGAAATGAATGACGACATGATTAAAGCGCTGCGCAATGATGATACGCATGAATTTTCTGAAGCCGCGAAGAAAAGTAGCCATTACCAGCCGCTTGCTCGAGCAGCATTTGATTATGCCGCCCGTGGCATTACCTCGGTCTCTGAGGTCTTGAGGTTAGCTGAATATATCGTTGAATCAGAGCAAGGTGATTAACGATGGCCAAATATAGTTATCATGCGCGAGATGGTGAAGGACAAGAAGTCCGCGGCGAAATTGATGCGGTGACCCCCGCAGCAGCCGCCGATAATCTATTACGTCGCTCATTGATTCCTATAAAGATAGAAGAGGCTTCCGAGTCAGGAACTTCATTCGATCTCTCGGCACTTTTTGAAAGTAAGATTGGCTTAGATGAGCTAGTTATATTTTCTCGTCAAATGTATTCGCTTACCAAGGCAGGAGTTCCAATTCTAGGGGCTATTACTGGCTTATCCGAAGCGAGCCACTCCAAAATAATGAAAGAAACTTTGGATGACTTGCTGGAACAACTCGAAAGCGGCCGAACCTTATCTACCGCAATGGCTGGCCACCCTAAAGTGTTTACGCGTATGTACATTAGTTTGGTGCATGTAGGTGAGAATACGGGGCAGCTCGATGAAGCATTCTTGCAATTGGCAATGTACCTTCAAAAAGAACAGGAAACCCGCCGACGAATTAAGTCAGCAGTACGCTACCCTACTTTTGTCATCATCGCGATTACTCTGGCATTAGTGGTACTCAATATTTTTGTAATTCCTAAATTTGCAGATATGTTTGCAAAATTTAATGCTGAATTACCTTGGCCAACCCGCTTTCTCATTGGGATGTCTGATCTGTTTGTGAATCAATGGCACTGGATGCTGATTGGTTTAGTGTTGATGGTGGTCGGGGCGCGAAGTTATGTTCAATCTGAAGCGGGCCGATTAAATTGGGATGGCTGGAAAATTCGATTACCTATTATGGGCTCCATCATCTATCGTTCCACACTCGAACGCTTTAGTCGTAGCTTCGCCATTATGTTGCGCGCAGGGGTGCCTATTAACCAAGCGCTTACGCTGGTGGGTGGTGCCGTCGATAACGCATGGGTTGCCGTAAAAGTAGCTGAGATGCGCCGTGAAATTGAGCGCGGTGATACACTGCTGAGAACCTGTAGGCGCAGTGAGTTATTTACTCCTTTAGTTTTGCAAATGATCGCGGTGGGCGAAGAAACAGGTAAAGTTGATGAACTGTTGCTTGAATCCGCTGATTTCTACGAGAGAGAAGTTGATTTCGACTTAAAGTCTTTAACAGCTAGAATTGAACCAATACTTATTTTGGTGGTCGCAGGTATGGTGCTTATATTGGCTTTAGGTATTTTTACGCCAATGTGGGACATGATGCGAGTCATTCGTGGATCGTCATAGTGGATAGCCAAAATTATGTCGACGGTATTAATCGGCGACTACTGCTCGTGATTGTAGGTGTTGTACTGATGTTGGCGCTGGTGTTCGGTATCAGTATAACAACCAGTAAGAGCCGCAGTCAGTGGGATGCTTCCATTGGAGACATACTTGAAAGAGATTTTCGAGTCACGTTAGCCGGGGTGATTGCTGAAGCTCGCTTGAAAGGGAATGTATCCTTTGTAGAGATTCAGGGGCGCAAGATTAAGGTTAACCGTGCGGGCCGACCGATGGTAGCAGGTTTAAATAACGAGCCAGATTGCGGTGCTATTTGGTTTCAGGTGATGGGTTTTGAACCTAACAATAGAAGTTATCCAGTAAGTCCGGTGGTAGTCACTAAAAAAGTTGATGACCGTAAGACCGTTGCATGTCGGTTTTATGGTATGTCAGGGGACTTTTTTGATTACACCCCTGATCCGATTAAATAGATGTAAAAATTTTTTGTTTTGAACAAGTTGTGCAATTAGACTGAAGTTAGACATTAGAAAGGCGGTCATGAGTTGATGAACATATTAAATGATAAAAGTAGCAAGCAGTCAGGTTTCTCGTTGATTGAGTTGGTGATTGTTGTGACTATTTTAGGTCTGTTGGCCGTCACTGCACTTCCGCGCTTTCTAGATGTAACTGATGAAGCACAAATCGCAAATATTGAAGGCATGGCCGGAGGTTTTGCTACGGGTGTGAGCCTTGTTCGAGCACAATGGGAAGCTGAAGGTCGGCCCAAGGTCAATTCAAAAAATAGTGTTGTATACGATGGAATACGTTTATATTTGACTGAAGCGCAAGATTCGCCCATTGTTTCGCCTGGGTACCCCGTTGGTGACGCTCCCAGTGACAGCAATAGCGCATCAATGACATCTGAAAAATGTATTAAAGTATGGAACGGAATTTTACAAAACCCGGCGACCTTGACGAGTGATTCAAGTGAAGCGAACAACAACCGGTATTTTGTGGCTACAACATCAGCCGACTTGTGCATTTTTTACTTAGTACAAACATTGAATCGAAATACCAATGGTGCGATTGAAGACCCTTCGGGCTCGACGACTGTTGGAAATAATTTTGTATATGATCCGGCGAATGGCCGTGTATCAGTTAATATTAACTAGTTAACAACTAAAATCTATAAAGTAGAGGGTAGTCTATATGAGACAGCAACAAGGCTTTACGCTGATCGAATTGGTGGTAGTGATTGTTATTTTGGGTATCCTTGCCGTAACAGCCGCACCACGTTTTATTAATTTGCAAGGCGATGCTCGCCTCTCGACTATTCAAGGACTGAAAGGCGCAATTGACGGAGCAAACTCGCTCGTATTCAGCCGTGCAGCAATCGATGGAACTGAAAGTGCACCAACAGGAACTGTGGATGTGCAAGGCGCAACCGTGAATATCGTTTATGGTTATATAAAAGGTGCTGAAGCTGACATCGTTGCAGCAGTAAATATGAATGCCGACGATTGGGAAATTACAGGAACGGCCCCTGTTAAGTTCTTTCCGAAGGGAGCTGACTCGAGTGGTAGCTGCTCTATTTCATATACCGAAGCAACGTCTGGAGCATCTTATACATTGACTCTCGATGCAACAGATGCAGGCGATTGCTAAATTGACTTCGATTGAAGGCAGCCAATATGGCTGCCTTTTTTTTGCTCATTAAACAGTGCAAAGTAGAGAACTATTAAAGGTATATGGAGTTAGTTCAAAGAAAAGGAACTTTTGTGGCATGCGGAATCCTAATACTACTTATTGTGAGTAGTTTAGTGAGTGCTGTTTTCGACAACATGGGAGGCTCTTCACTGGCATTGCCAATTAACAATTTAGTGTGGTGCTGTTTTTCAATCCTTTCCTATTTTTCATGTCGTTTAATTTGCGCGCAAGCCAATGCCAAGATATCTAACAACGCCATTGTGTATCTCATGTTTATCGTATCCTTGATTGGCCCTTTGGCTTGGGGAAATGAAGCAGGAGTCGAAGTCGTTTACCGAATGATCGGGGTGATTCTAGGTGCGGTAACTCTATTTTTTGTTTGGAATCTGCTTAGTATTAGGAATATTGATGCGTATCTAAATGCTTTGATTGTGATGGGGGGCGTTCAAGTTCTTATTGGCATTTACCAACTTTTTGCAGCATCATTTTTGGATATTACAATCAATACGGTTTGGAATTCTCCTATTCCCGTTGGAAGCTTTCAACAGCCGAATGTCATGGCATCTTTTTTAGTCGTGAGTGTCGTCGCGGCTTTTATAAAGCCACTCAATTTTGGCAGTTCAATACCATCAACAACTCAAAGGCTCTCCGATTTCATTGCAAAGATTGTTTTGGTGGGCGCGTCTTTTACATTAATCGTGTTACTTTCACGGACAGCATTACTGAGCTTAGTGCTGTCTTTGATGCTGGTTGCTTTCGTGGCTTGGCGTACCGGAAGCGATAAGAAAAAACAACTATTCAGCGGCTTACTTCTCATCATATTAGGTGGCATCTTGGGAGTCATTTACAATGATTTTCAGGAGTCTATCCGCCGAGAAGTTGAATCTTCGCTTGTTTCTGGTGGCGTTCGTTTAGTCATCTGGCCTATTGTTTGGGACATGTTTTTAGAACATTGGCTATTCGGAATTGGGTATGGAAATTTTGAAGTCGCTTATTTGAATTTTCAAGCAGAGTTATACCAGCAAAATGGAGACTACGGCCTCTCGAAGTTGTCGCACCCACACAATGAAATATTGTTTTGGGCGGTAGAAGGTGGAATCCTACCTTGTGTTGGAATTTTGAGTTTTGCGATATTCGTGATTTGGCGTCTTTGCGTGTTGGGAGCTCGCGGCGCATATCTGGCGGCTTTGATGTTGCCTTTGGTTCTGCATTCACTTACGGAATATCCGTTTTATGCGTCCGCATTCCATTGGTTATTACTATGCAGTTTATTGGGTTTTCTGGAAGTGTTTTATCATCACCAAAACTTTCAACACATGCGTATAGTGAATGTCAGTTTTGTAAACGCTTGGAATGGCGTGGCACTGAGCCTATCAAGTTTATTGGTCATATTCTGCTTGACCAATCTATGGACGATCCGGCAAGTGACTGAAACGGTAAAAATGCCTGTTGAAACGCGCACATTAGAACCATTGCAGAGCATTGTGAACCCGTATGTTATGCAGTACCAGCTTGAATATATGATCATGCATTATACCTTGCCGATTTATCTGAAAGAGTCGAATAAGCAAGGCTTGCTGCAATATGTAGAGTGGGCGCAAGGAGCAATGAAGCGCAAGCCTCGCGTTGAGTTACTGATTAATATGATTCGAAGTTACACTGTTTTACAAATGCACTCCGAGGCAACTGCGACCATCCAACACATGAAGTATCTCTATCCGAATGCCAAGTTGTAATCGAGTTGCCTGATTCGTCGTTGACTTAGGTGCTGATTTTCAGCGACCAACGCATTGTGTTGATATACAATATGAAGACACCTATATGTGAATTTGACTCAATTCTCGAGGAGCCAATACCAATCATGAGACATGCCTTTAAGCAGAGACAGTCGTCTGGTTTTACGGTGATTGAGTTGGTGGTCATCATTATTATTCTTGGGATTATTTCGATTACCGTTATCCCTCGCTTTATGTCGAGCCAAGGCTTTGCTGAAGTTGCAATGCGAGATGAGTTGGTTGAGCGATTGCGCTCTGTGCAATTATCGGCCATGAGTTCAGTAAGCGGTGAATGCCACATGCTGGTTGTAACGCCCTCTTTCTTTGGTGTGTCGCAACGCGATACTGGATCTTGTCCAAGCACCTACCTTGATAATGTGACGTCATTTGTGTCCGTCACGTCCTCGCTTAAAAATATAAGCTTTGACCGCTTAGGTCGGCCGCAAGACGACTGTGCGGGTGGTTGCGATGTGATCATAACCGGCTCTACGACCGAGTCATTGAGGATTGAGTCGGAGGGTTTTATTCATGCTTTGTAAAGGCAATAATGGCTTTACTCTCATAGAGTTGGTTGTCGGTATTGTGGTCATGGCTATTGCTATGTTGATCATTACCGGTGTGCTTGCGCCTCAGGCACGAAATACCGTTGATCCAGTGATGGATGTGAAAGCGTCAGAACTTGCTCAAACCATGATGAACGAGATCCTTGCAAAATCTTATGATGAAAACTCTGATCATGACGGAAGTCGTTGGCGGTGCAGCGAAGTTATTCCCGGAATTGTTGTGCCGGCCTGCGGCAATGGATTAGGGCCTGAGGAAGCAAACCGTGTGCTCTACAATGATGTGGATGATTTTGATACAGGGGGAGCCTTTATTTCAGGAAATGATCTGCTCAATTCATCGGGCCAAATCATTGGTGATTTATATCCAAATTTCGCCGTTCGTATCGATGTATCTCATGATGCGACAGCATTTGATGGTGCCGCCAATGCCATTGATATTGCAAAAAGGATTGATGTTATCGTTCGTGTTCCATCGGGACGAGAGTTTGTGTTCTCGGCTTATCGGGGGAACTATTAATGAGGGGGCGCCAAGTGCAATCAGCATTTACGTTGATGGAGCTTGTCATCGTGTTGATGATCTTAGGTATCTTGGCGGTATCTTCCACGGTTTTTATTCAGTACGGTGTTGAAACCTATTTAGCCGGTGTGGACCGCCAAAAGATGAGCGGTTCAGGACGCTTTTTAGTGGAGCGGTTGTCACGAGAGTTGCGTGATGCAGTTCCCGGTAGTCCAAGAATTCATGATGTGTTTTCTGAGACCGGAGACAATGGTGCGAACGAAGGAAGTTGCCTATCTTTCAGGCCAACCGAAGCAGCCTTTGCCTACCTAGAGGCTCCCATTGTGCCTAAAGGGGCTTCACTCACCGCAACGGTAATGCCCGACAGTACGTTCCCAAATAATCTCAGTAGCTATATTGCAGTGATCTTTCCTGAGTCATATACCGACTTTAATGTGGCGAATGGCCGTGCTGCCACTGTGAGTGATGTGGATACGTCAGTTGTGCCCCATGTTGTGACGTTTTCTAGCGCAGTCCAGTTTGAGCAGAACTCGCCAGCGCAACGCCTTTATCTTACACATAGCGAAATAACCTATTGTTTAGATGCAGGTAATGTCTATCGATACATTAATCGTTTGACGCCAGTTTTGATGGGACAAAACTATGGCAATACCGCAGCAGAATTGATGTTTTCAAGAAGCGGGTCAAGTTATTCCTTTTATTCCCTCATAACAGTGCTCATGCGGTTATCTGAGCGTGGAGAAGATGTGGTGTTAAGTCATGAAATTCAACTACTCCAACAACCTTAATCGCCAAAAAGGCGTAGGCCTAGTGATTGCCCTATTCACCATCATTGTGATGTCGCTGCTTGCAATGTCATTGATTCGACTTCTTTCCGATGCTGGCCGAAGTGTGGCTGTTGAAGTGTATGGGACTCGAGCATTACTTGCAGCACAAAGCGGTGCAGAGTTGGCAATGGTGAAAGTATTTCCATTATCAAATGGTGCAGGAGAGGCGTGCTTTAGTGATGAGACCGTGTCGTTTGCCAATGCTCAGGGACTTAAAAATTGTACTGTTTCAATCTCATGTAGCCAAGTGAGCCAAGATTCAGTTTCTTACTACACGCTACAAGCAGTAGGAGCGTGTAGCGCAGGAGCCGATAGCATTGCTGTGGAGCGCGCGATAGAAATTGAAGCGCGTGGGTTATCTCTGTGAATATTCGTTTTGTATTTTACCTCCTTTGTGGCTTGCTATTTTTTGCTTTGAGCACCAAGGCAAATGCGGTTGCATGCGAAGATGTACTTTCTAAAACTCTGCAAGGTCTTCGCACTGGCGCCTTTCTGCAATTCAGAAATGGAACCAAGGTGATCAATACGCCGGCGGGCGAGCAATTTGATTTTGAGATCTTGTATGACTTAACAAGCGGTAGTTCTTGTCCAGGAGCTTTTCCCGACGGACAATGCCAAATTTCAAACCAGCTTGGTATACGCCCGAATGGTATTCCCTTACGTGATGTCGCCTCCGGGGGGCGAACAATTATTGTCAATACGGGCGAAACCGTAATTTTGGGACAAAATGGAGAGTCTCGTTTTAACCAAATCATAATGAACGGTGGCGACCTGTACTTCTGGGGAGGTGCTGGAGCCAATCTTAACGCTAAAGGGTATGTGGAGTATGAGATCAGAGAACTCATCGTTCAAAGTGGTGACTCGACCGTATTTTTCCCTCCGGGAGATATTTGGATAGGGCAAACCTTTAATATCGTATCAGGTGAAATAATCACCGAAGGTTTATCAACTGCAGGCGTTGATCCAAGTAACCCTTTGAAGTCTCAAACAACGCGTTTTTATTCAAATGCTCAAATCGTGTTGCAAAGCAATGCGACGGGCATCAATAAGGACACAAGTTACCCAGTAGAAAATTTAGTGATTTACACTGATAAACGGGTTCAAATTTTTAACGGCCATATTCGGGGTGCTTTAGTACAGGACGCAAGAGATGCTAATTACGAAACATTAGAGCTTCAAAATAGTACGGCTAAATTTGAAGGTTTGGCTGTGGTTGAGACTTCCGTAGACACTTTCAATGGCGAGATCATACACAACTCCGATGTTCTCAACGCCGATTTTTCGGATATTTGTGATAGCAACACAGTCACTGATATTGAAGTTGTGCCTGCAGCTCCTAAAGCGCTGACCTGCGAGGCCGTCGATGTCACTATTCGTATGCTCAACGCAGGAAACCTTATCTCTGATTACGAAGGTACAATTGAGCTCAGCTCCAGTACCAACAAGGGCAATTGGCAATCTCAAGCTTCCAATCAGGGCAGTTTAACGGGGACGGGGGGCGACAATGGCAGCGCCTTTTATGCCTTTGACAGTGACGATGGTGGAACGGTGACCTTAAGCTTTCGGCATCCCGAGGTGGGGCCTGTGACCTTGTATGCCTCCGATGGCAGTGTGACTGGCACTGGCAGTGACGTTGAATTTGTGCCCGAAGGCTTTACGGTAGACTTTTTAGCAGAAAACCCTATTGCTAATACTGTCTTTAGCGCCATTATTACAGCCGTTGAAAGCTCCGATGATCCTGCTGTCTGTGTACCTGACGACAGCTATACGGGGACCAAGTCCATCGACTTTTCCGTTGAATATGAAGACATTCACCCGGGGATCCCAGCCACCCAAGTGCGCAGCTTAAAAAATGATGTGGATACCGTGCCTGAGTATGGTAGCGGTGCACTGACGAAAATAGTTGAGTTCAACGCTGGCGTGTCAGAGCAAGTGCGTCAATTCAAATATAAAGACGTAGGTGGGCTGACTTTACATGCATCCGAGGCGGATAGTAACGATCCGAGTACCCCGCTTGTTGAAGGACAAGGAACGGTGGTTGTCGTGCCCGCGGGGATCCGTTTATTAAAAGTGGCGAATGATGATTGCTCGTTGCTCAATCCTGAAGGTACAGCGTTGACTGGGAATGGTTTTGTGGCAGCAGGCCAAGAGTTTGAGCTCAGTATCGCGGGGATCATGCAACACTGTGAGCCGAGCGACGATTGTAGCTTAATATCTGATCCTTGTATTACGCCGAACTTTTCAGAAGACATCAGTTTTAGTCCGTCATTAGACACTCCCAGTGGTGGGCAATTGGGTACCTTTCAAGTGGATGGTAACGCAGGCATGGCAGTGGTGCCTGCTGATTTTAGTGATGGTTTTGCCACACTCTCAAAAGTGACGTACAGCGAAGTTGGAAGTGTGACGCTGGAAGCGGAGCTGGCGGATTTTTTGGGGACGGGCACTGGGGCGCAAGTTCATGCTCAAACCATCGGGCGTTTTTATCCTGCATACTTTGAGCTCGAAAGCTCATCGGCCATGGCCAGCTGTGTGCTTGGAGACTTTTCCTATTTAGGGCACACAGCGCAACAACTCGATTATGAAGTCTTGGCGCGCAATGCCAACGATGGGACGGTGAGAAACTACGATACCGACAGTTTAGGTTATCAGTTTGCGGCACAAACCCCGAGTTATTGGCTGTTTAATCGAGCAGTGACAGACGTTGACTTAAGTGGTCGGTTGAATGGTTTGGGTAGCACGCTTAAGTGGGTCAATGGTGTGGTGATCTTGAGCGACAACTTTGGCGTTGAGCGGCAAGGCGTTAACGCGGCGATAGACAATGGTCCGTTTACAACAGCCGAGTTGGGGCTTTCACTCAAAGGTGGGGATGACGAAACCTTCGAAGCCAGCGAACTAACGTACCCTTGCACAGGTAGCTGTGATGCTATTCAGCTCTTGCCTGACGTCTCAAATTCATCGTTAGGTGTGCCTTTGGCGCCTATGTACTTCGGTCGCTTAGTGGTGGGCAATGGGTATGGCGCAGATACCGAAACAGTGCATGTTCGAAATGAATTTGAGCGTTACGAATCTTCAGGTTTTGTATTTAACGGAAAAGATAGTTGCAGTGCTTTGACGTTGAATATGATGAGTTTTACACCGGATAACAGCGCCAGCGGTATCCCGATAGGTTCGGGTAAAAGTGAGGTGTCGATGACCTCAAATTTAAGCACGTATGGTGATGCGGTGGTGGCGAATGAGGGGCGTTATTGGGTGCGCTATAGTGCACCGGACAGTCGTGGGTATGCCACGCATTACATGGGTGTGGGCGGTGTAAGCGCGCCTTCAGAGAATTGGCCAGAGTGGCTAAAAGACGACTGGGGAAATACAGGCGTGTTGGATGAAGCGGTCTCAGGCGTTGCGGTTTTTGGGCGTCAGCGTAGCAGCGACCGAGTGATCACGCGGCGCGAAGTAATGCCTTAAATACTTGTGTCGAGTTCCGTGGCAGCGCAGTCACACCACGGAGCCGAGATGAGTGACAGGTAGTCTTCCATCTTTAACACAACCGACTCGGTCAATACGCCACAATTAAAAGCGATATGTTGATTATCGCAAAGGCTTCTATCCAAATGCATTTCTATGTCCAACAGACCGTTGCCAAACGGTGGCAATGCACCTTTCACAACACCCGCTAGATTGAATAACTCTTCCTTGGACGCAAATCTCAATTTAGAGCTTTTTAGGTAGTGTCGAACTTTGCCAGAATCAATTCGTAAATGCGCAGCCAATACGATCATAACGAAACCATGCTGGGATTTGAACAAAATACTTTTGCCCCCGATCGACTGAGGGTGCCCCCGTAATGCCGAGCTATCAAAACAGGTTTCTGCTGGGGCATGTTGGATGCGTTCAAATGCAATTTGCTTCAGTGCGAGTAACTCTAAAATTTTTCTGCCAATAGGAGTCATGCTTTGTCTTTCCAGTTTTTGAGTAAAGGCTCAGATTCTTGTAAAAAACAGTGTCAAAAACTAAACTTTCGTCATGATCATGCCAGATTTTCACTTCATTCTCTCTTTATGTCTGCTTTACTCGTTTATTAAGGCTCTGTCGCTTGTCGTGGCGGTGGGGCATTGGTAAAGTTAACCTCATTTACTATCAAGCACTCCTCTCAAGTTTAATTTGAGAGCTAAATGTTTTTGGGCCCATCCATGTTAAAAAAGTTTCGCGGAATATTTTCCAATGATTTGTCCATTGATTTGGGCACAGCGAATACCCTCATCTATGTTAGAGAGCAGGGCATTGTTCTGAATGAACCATCTGTAGTTGCTATTCGCCAAGAGCGCGCGGGTGGCCCTAAAAGTGTGGCTGCTGTTGGTCATGCAGCCAAGCAAATGCTGGGAAGAACGCCCGGAAACATCCGCGCAATTCGTCCGATGAAAGACGGTGTTATTGCCGATTTTTATGTGACTGAAAAGATGCTGCAGCATTTCATTAAGCAAGTGCATTCGAATAATTTCTTCCGTCCCAGCCCTCGTGTTTTGGTGTGTGTGCCTTGTGGCGCCACTCAAGTTGAAAAACGAGCCATTAAAGAATCAGCCGCGGGTGCCGGTGCACGTGAAGTGTATTTAATTGAAGAGCCGATGGCTGCTGCTATTGGTGCGGGCTTACCGGTATCTGAAGCCACCGGTTCAATGGTGGTTGATATTGGAGGTGGCACCACGGAAGTAGCCATTATATCGCTCAATGGTGTGGTCTATTCGTCATCGGTGCGTATTGGCGGTGATAAATTTGACGAAGCAATTATCAACTATGTGCGCCGCAATTATGGCAGCTTAATTGGTGAAGCCACAGCCGAGCGAATCAAACACAGTATTGGATCTGCTTACCCTGGCGAAGAAGTCTGTGAAGTTGAAGTACGCGGTCGTAACCTTGCTGAAGGTGTGCCACGTAGTTTTAACCTGAACAGCAACGAAATATTGGAAGCCCTGCAAGAGCCGCTAACGGGTATTGTTTCTGCGGTGATGGTGGCGCTGGAACAATCTCCACCTGAACTAGCCTCAGACATTTCTGAACGTGGCATGGTGTTGACCGGCGGCGGAGCGTTATTGAAAGATCTCGACCGTTTATTAATGGAAGAAACAGGAATTCCTGTGGTGATTGCAGATGACCCATTAACATGTGTTGCTCGTGGAGGCGGAAAAGCGCTGGAAATGATCGACGTTCATGGTGGTGACGTTTTTGCCTACGATTAATGCAGCAGTATAACCGGTTGTTCTGCGCATGAAACCTATTTTTGGGCGAGGTCCATCGCTTCAGTTTCGCTTATTTTTGGCTGTTTTTGCAGCCATTATACTGGCGTACTTGGATCGAAATTTTGCCTACGTAGTGCAAGTTCGCGGTTATCTTAGTACGGCTGTTTCGCCTGTTTATTATGTGGCGAGCTTGCCGGATCGAATGCTCAGCTCTGCAGAAAACTACCTGGTCAGTCGCAGAGTGCTACGCCTTCAAAACCTTCAGCTTAAAGAGCAAGCTCATATCCATTCGGGACAACTGCAATTATTGTCTCAACTTCAGCGTGAAAACAGCCGTTTGCGCGCACTTTTAGGTTCGCCGGTACAGCAGGATACACGTAAAGTCGTTGCTGAAATTGTAGCGGTGGAAACAGACCCTTACCGATATAGAGTACTGATTGATAAAGGATCCGATAGCGGCGTATTTGTGGGGCAGCCGGTGTTGGATGACAATGGCGTTGTGGGGCAAATTGATGAAGTGGGTCTTACTACGAGTCGAGTGTTGCTTATTGCCGATATTAGCCACGCGATACCGGTGAGAGTCAGTCGAAATGACATTCGCACCATAGCCGTTGGTGTAGGCCAACTCGATCAGCTCGAACTTCAGCATGTGCAACACAGTGCCGATATTCAAACGGGAGATATTCTTGTGACGTCTGGTTTGGGCGGGCGTTTTCCTGAAGGTTATCCGGTTGCTCGAGTCGATACCGTGAATGCCGACGAAGGCTTACCCTTCTCTCAGATTACTGCAAAGCCAATCGCTGAACTCGATCGACTTCGTTATTTGCTTCTTATTTGGCCTACAGATGAAGTGGATGAAACGCGCGAATTGATTGAAACTCTAGAATCAGATGCGTCAACAGAAGCGGGAGAAAGCGGATGATTGAACGCGTTATTCTATACTTTACTTTGTTTGTTGCGCTTGTGTTTGCGGTGATGCCGTTACCAGAGCTAGTGCAAGCGTATCGCCCGGATTGGCTATTGTTAGTCGTTGCCTATTGGGGACTTGCATTACCTCATCGTGTCAATGTGGGCACAGCGTTCACAATGGGCTTGATGCTCGATGTACTGAAAGGCTCGGTGCTAGGAGCTAATGCGTTAGCAATGAGCGTGATCATCTACGTAGTAGCATTGCAGTTTCAGAAAATTAGAAATTTTTCGGTTTGGCAACAGGCAATTATCATTGCTCTGTTGTCGTTAATGGCCAAGTTATTTGAATATTGGATGACCTATTTAGCCATTGATGTTGATTTTGATCGGGAACAACTGTGGGCGGTTCTGATTAACTTTATCCTGTGGCCGTGGGTCTTTTTCCTGATGCGACGAATACGTCGCCACTTTAGGATTCGATAGCGCCCAATGAACTTATCTATGCCATTAGTCTTGGCGTCAGCGAGCCCGCGTCGTAAAGAGTTATTGTCTGACATTATTGCTGATTTTAAGGTCTGTGCCGCAGATATTGAAGAGCGTCGGTTAGACAATGAGTCTCCGGCAGATTATGTGTCTCGGCTAGCGCTCGAGAAAGCACAAGCTGTCTCTGGGCTTTATCCGGAACATTGGTTGTTAGGCTCCGATACAATTGTTGTGAGTGGTAATCTAGTATTTGAAAAGCCGAAAGATAAAGACGATTTTTTGCGCATGTTTTCGGTGCTTTCAGGAGCAACCCACCAGGTGATGACGGCAATTGCAGTGGTCAAGCAAGAACGACACTGGGTTGAAAACGTCATTACTGATGTAACGTTTAGAACACTCTCAATGCATGAAATTGACACGTATTGGGACTCAGGTGAGCCAAGTGATAAGGCCGGTGGCTACGGCATTCAAGGGCAGGCAGGTTGCTTTGTGGAACGCATTGTCGGCAGTTACAGTGCGGTTGTAGGCCTTCCATTGTGCCAAACTCATCAACTGTTGACTCAAGCGCTTCAGGAGACCTGAACAATGCACTCTTCCTCGCAAGTAGGAGTTGAGCTCCTCATTAATGTCACTCCCAGTGAAACCCGTGTTGCCCTCGTTGAAAATGGAGTCTTACAAGAAGTTCATGTCGAACGCCAAGCCAAACGCGGCATTGTGGGAAATATTTACAAGGGTAAAGTGAGCCGAGTATTACCTGGCATGCAAGCAGCGTTTGTTGATATTGGGCTTGAAAAAGCCGCATTCCTTCACGCATCCGATATTGTGCCTCATACCGAATGTGTTGCCGATGTTGAGCAAGAACACTTCCAAGCTGGCAACATTGCTGAGTTAGTTCGAGAAGGCCAAGAAATTGTAGTGCAAGTGGTGAAAGATCCACTGGGTACTAAAGGCGCTCGGCTCACAACGGATATTACATTGCCTTCTCGGTATTTGGTTTTTATGCCTGGTGCAGAGCATGTAGGCGTGTCTCAACGAATTGACTCAGAGGAAGAGAAAGAACGCTTAAAGAATCTCATTAGTCAGTATGTGAATGAATCCGGTGGTTACATTATTCGCACTGCAGCGGAAAATGCTACAGAGCTCGAGTTGGAGCAAGATGCTGCATTTCTGATGCGTTTGTGGAACAAAATTCAAAAACGTTGGCAGGAATATCACCCCCTCACCATGATCTACGGTGACTTGAGTCTCGCATTTAGAGTGTTAAGGGATTATGTGGGCACTGGCATTGACCGTATTAAAATTGATTCTAAACAGACTCACGAGCAACTCAGCGTATTTTTAGATGATTTTGTACCTTCGTTGAGTGGTGCTCTTGAATACTACCCAGGCGAGCGTCCTCTATTCGATTTATATGAAGTGGAGTCTGAGATTCAACGGGCATTAGATTGCAAAGTTGAAATGAAGTCCGGCGGTTATTTGATCATTGATCAAACCGAAGCCATGACGACCATAGATATTAATACGGGTGGCTTTGTCGGTCACCGGAATCTCGAAGAAACGATCTTCAATACAAACCTCGAAGCGACTCAAGCTATTGCTCGCCAACTCAGGCTGAGAAATTTAGGCGGCATCATCATTATTGATTTTATTGACATGGTGCAAGAAGACCACAAAGAGCGCGTCATGGCGAGCCTTGAAGCGGCGCTATCTCGTGACAATGCTAAAACTAAAATTAGTGGTTTTTCTGGACTAGGTTTGGTTGAAATGACACGTAAACGAACTCGTGAAAGCCTAGAACATATTTTGTGCGAGCCCTGTTTATGCTGCAAAGGGCGTGGCTCTCTTAAAACGGTAGAGACCATTTGCTTCGAGATTTTACGCGAAATTTTACGCGTCAACCGAGCGTATGATGCCGATAAATTTGTGGTGTATGCGTCGCCAGCGGTGGCCGATGCTTTAGATGAAGATGAGTCACATGCGATGGCTGAACTCGAAGTTTTTATCGGTAAGCAAGTGAAAGTTCAATCCGAGATCATGTACGGTCAGGAAAAATTTGACGTGGTAATGATGTAAGCATGGGCTTTTGGCGAATTCTTCGTTCAAGCCTTTATCGATTGTGGCTTGTATTCATAGTCTTACTCATTATGTTGGCGCTTTTTGTCAGCGCTCTCAGGGTGCTTTCGCCTCACGCTGAGCATGTTAAAAAGCCCATTCAAGATTGGTTTTTAGCCAACTATGATTTCAAGCTCCGATATACAGATCTTAATGTTCAGTGGAAAGACTTTGGGCTCTATCTCACATTAAATGATGTCGATATCGACCCTACCTCCGGTCCTGATCAGGTTAAACACCTCAATAGCATGGGGTTTAAAGTTGATCTGTGGTCTACCCTCGTGGCATTTAATTTACGTTTCGGGCGAATTCAAATGCAGGGGTTAGAATTAGATCTAGCTCCGTTTGAGGTCAACGAAGACTTGCCTGAAACCAATTCATCACCGTGGCAGTTACTGTTGCTGGAACTGGCAAGTAGCCGCTTTACCGAGTTTGAACTTTATGATTTAACCATGCATTTAAGTCGCGATGCCAAGCAGTTAGACAGCATCGTGGTGCCACACTTATCTTGGCGAAACTCGGGTAATCATCATCGTGGGGAAGGCAGCGCACATATCCTTGGCTACGACCAACAAGTAGTTGGTTTTGTTGTTGATATTGAAGGTCATAGAAACTCGCCAGAAGATATCACAGGGCGCTTTTACGGCAGTGTTGAAAATCTCTCCGCGCATGCATTTATCCGACAATGGCTCAATCGCTCAGTCGAAATTGTCGACAGTAAAATCAACCTTGAAACGTGGATCGATTTCGACTGGAACCGTGTTACGCAAGGTGCGGTGCAGTTTGGCGAAAACAAGTTGAACTGGAATCGAGCAGGCGAACCTCGCGAGGTCGTCATCAGTAGCGGTGTTGTGGGGTATGCCTATGAACATGGCGGCTGGCAGGCATGGCTCGATGGTCTTGACGCATCAACCAATGGTCTAAAATGGAATGACTTTACGGCCCGTTTTGAGCAACAAAATAATGTATTTACGGCGGCAATTGAACGCGCCGACCTGAAAACATTGCTGCCATTGGTTGAGTTCTCTCCTTTAACACACCCTGTTCTGTCAGAGCTATCAAGCGTTATGAGCGGTTCGATTGATGATGTTCGGCTGTGGTTTGCAAGTCCCGATGACTGGAGACTAAGCGCTGACTTGCGTCATGTGGGTTGGAATAAAACTCAGAGCCTGCCGGGGGTTTCGCTACTCGATGGCCAATTGTATGCCAATCAAAGCGAATTCCAATTTGAAATAGATGCACCTGCGCAAGTCATAGAGGCAACGGGGCATTTCTATCAGGATATTGAATTAGAGCGTCTTGCCGGACGTGTCAATGGGCAGCGCCTTGAGCAAGGTTGGGCGATTGATATTAGCCAATTGGATATTGAAGCGACTGATTTATCGGCTCGACTCAGTGGACTCCTGAGAACAGATGAAGTGGCGTCGCCAGAGCTATATCTATACGGCGAACTGAGTGTGGCCGAAGCGGGACATGCTTGGTATTACTTTCCACTCAAAGCGATGGGGCAAGACTTATCTGATTATTTAAAATCATCGATTCAAAGTGGTGTGATTGAAGGTGCGCAGGTGCTTTGGCACGGACGGTTGGGCGACTTTCCATTTGCTAATCATGATGGCAAATTTCAAGTTGATGTGCCGCTTCGAGCAAGTCGATTCGAGTTTGATGCTCACTGGCCTGCACTAGAGCCACTTGATCTTGACTTGCAGTTCGAAAATAGCGATTTGACCATGGTAGGCCAAACCGCCTATTTGCTCGATGCCAAAGTTGAAAACTTGGTGGCCAAGATTCCCGGCTTACGAGAAGATTCAGTGCTTGAAATTGACGGTACGGTCGTGGCCAATGCGAGTCAGGTACGAGCGGTTATGAGCCAGTCGATGCTGGCCGATAGTGTAGGAAAAACACTTGAGTTGATGAATGTTCAAGGGCCTGTTTCTGGGCCGCTACACCTCGAGATTCCGCTTGATCATGATGATGTGAAAGTGTCTGGTTACGCACAATTTGACAAGGCAAATTTGTTTATTCCTGGTTCAACTGCACATCAGCTAGAAGATGTGAATGGACGAGTGTATTACCAGCAAGATGCCATTAGTATTGAAGACTTAAGCGGCTCTTATCAGGGACTACCTGTCACATTAAATGTGTCGGGAGCATCTAACGCTCAAACTTACCAAGTAAACGCCAGTGTCGCCGGTCAGTGGCCTGTCGCAGGCGTGAATAAATTAATCGAATTGGAGTTGCCTGCCATTGAAGGCTCCGTCCAATGGGATGCTGGCGTAAAAGTCGACATTGATGACGGCGGTGTAACGACTCACATCACAGTAAACTCTGACTTAGCCGCGCTTGATTTGGCATTGCCTGAACCTCTTGTAAAACCTCTAGGTACCGCTTGGCCTACAACGGTTCATTTGCAGATTTCACCCACTCAAATTCTCAATGGTCAAATGTCCATAAACGATCTAATCGTGGGCGATTGGAAAGTGGATTTGAATAGCGAGCAACCAAGCGATTATGTATGGCTGAGTCTAGGGCAAGAACAACAGGGAGCAATTCGAGTTCCTGGTATTACTTTCGATATTCACCAAAGCCAATTTGATATCGCTCCTTGGATTGAATACGTCGCATCCATTAAAACTGATTCGGCCAAGTCCTTACCCTTTGAATACGGACATTGGCAATTTGATAAACTGTTTATTGGAGATTGGAGTCTGAACAAGGTCGACACACGCGTATCGCGTATCGACCATGGCTGGACAGCTGCCATTCAAGCTGATTCCACAGATGCCGACTTGACTTATTTGGACGGTCAACAGCCGATGGTGAAGCTTGCAGCTGCAAAGTTGCTGATTCAGTCACCTGAAAAAGCCCCTGCCAAGGATGAAACAAACGACTCCGATGACCCTCACACTGAAATAGGTTCACCCGTCGAGCTGAGTCAAACGCCGATGATCACTTTGGCGTCAATTCCTGACTTACAACTCGATTGTAGATTGTGTCAGGTTGGAGAACATTATGTTGATGAGGTCAGACTCTACAGCAGTACGGACGCAGATGCTGGCACTTGGACAGCATCTGAAGCTTGGATTAAAGCGGGCACGGGCGAAATAAAACTCTCTGAATGGCAGTGGACTGTCACCGATGACAGTTCAACAACACATCTAACTGGCGTCATGCAGGCCAAAAACTTTGAAACTATGATGACCACCATGATGCCTAATAAAGAGTTACCGATCCGGCAAAGCAGTGCTGATGGTTCATTCGACTTTACTTGGTCCGGAGCGCCTTATGATGTGACACCCGAGCAACTCAATGGGCATTTTAAGTGGACACTTGGATCAGGTCACATTGCAGAACTCTCTGATAAAGGAGCCCGTGTATTTAGCTTGCTAAGTATTGGTTCTTTAGTTCGCAAAATGCGGTTGGACTTCTCGGATGTGTTTGACAAAGGCCTGTTCTACGATCGATTTAGGGGGGAGTTCAAGTTCAAGGACGGGGTCGTCTCCAGCGACAAGGTTCAAATGGACGGCGTGGCCGGGGATATGACGATTTCAGGCTCCACCAATTTAAAGACGATGACGCTGGATTATGATGTGGTATTTCATCCTGACTTAACCAGTAGTTTGCCATTGCTCGCAGGACTTACCATCAACCCAATTACTGGTATTTATGTGCTTGCCCTACATGCTGTGATGAAGCCGGTTGTCGAGGTCGTGACTCAAGTTCGATTTAAAGTGAGTGGAACGACTGAAAACCCAATTGTCACCGAAGTCGATCGCAGCAGTAGAGAGGTTGAATTGCAACAGCCAGCCGCTCCACCTGTAAACTCATCTGAAGCGGTGTCGATGAATGCTACCCCTATTCAAGCGGTGGTGAATGATGTCTCTCCAGGCACTTCAAAGCCATTATCGCAGCAGCCAGAAGCCCAAACTTCCGAGCCACTACCTTCACCGGTGTTGTTGCCTGAAATACCTGTGCAACCTGCGATTACAGTGGGAGATGAAGATGACTGATCAGCTTGATGTGGTTGCGATTCAATCTTGTTCAGGCTTTTCAATCGAGCACAACCTTGCTTGGTATGAGAGCCAATTTGAGCAACTCCCTCGCATTCGCCCTTTAGTTGTTGTGATGCCCGAGTGTTTTGCAGTTTTTGGTGCGCCGACCGGTCAACCTTATCGAGAACAGTCAGGCAAAGGGCATGTTCAAGATTGGTTAGCAAAAATGGCAAAATTGCATGAATTATGGCTGATTGGAGGTTCGCTGCCCATCGCTGAAGATGATAAAAAGCACTATCAAGCATGTTTGGTGTACGGCCCTTCAGGTATGCAAGCGGCACGCTACGACAAGCGACACTTATTTGATGTGAATATCTCGGACTCAACAGGCAGTTATCGTGAGTCGGATACCACATACCCCGGTCAGTCGAGTGTGACGGTGACGATAGAAGGTTTCAAAGTAGGTTTGTCTATTTGCTATGATTTGCGCTTTCCGGAACATTTTAGGGGCCTAAATGCAGATGTGTTAGTGGTGCCTGCCGCGTTTACTGCAATCACTGGTGAGGCGCACTGGCAGCCTCTATTGCAAGCGCGGGCCATTGAAAATCAATGTTATGTGGTGGCTGCCAATCAGTCAGGCACCCATGAAAATGGCCGTGAAACTTGGGGACATTCGATGATCCTTGATCCTTGGGGTCAGGTTTCTGGTCAGTTGGACACTCAACTTGGTATGATTCACCAAACTTTATCAAAAGCACGGCTTGCTCAAGTTCGAGCTTCCATACCTGCGTTAAGCCATAAACGCTCGTAGTAGAAAGGATATTTTGATGACAATTGTGTCACAAGTCAGCCAAGCGATGCTGACCCCTGCAAATGTTGAACTCGACGATTTGCAAACTTGCCTCAGTGGCATGTATGACCATAAAATTGATTTTGCAGATATATTTATCCAAGGTTCACATCACGAATCTTGGGTACTTGAAGACGGCATCATCAAAGAAGGTAGCTTTAATATCGAGCAAGGCTTAGGGGTGAGAGCCGTGACGGGTGAAAAAACCGGTTTTGCTTACTCCGATGAATTGACTCTTGATGCATTGCGCCAAGCAGCTAATACCGCGAAAGGTATCGCAGAGTGTGGCCATGAAGGCCAGTTAAAGGTTGCACTGGCGTCTGATCAGGCAAAAATTTACGTGCCAGAAAACCCGTTGTCGGCGATGGTCGAGGCCGATAAGATCGCGTTGTTGCGTGAAGTTGATGCAAAGGCCCGTGAGCTCGATACCCGCGTGACCCAAGTGATTGTAAGCTTAAGTGGTGTTTACGAGCGCATGGTTGTGATGGCGACCGATGGCACCCTCGCCGCAGATATTCGGCCCCTAGTTCGAATGAACTGTACGGTTCTTATGCAAGATGGCGACAAGCGAGAACGTGGTTCGGCAGGCGGTGGCGGTCGCACTAATTACGACTATTTCTCTGAAACGGATAAACGTGGCTATAAGCGAGCACTGGGCTATGCTCACGAAGCGATTCGCCAAGCGCAAGTCAACTTAACCGCGATAGCGGCACCAGCAGGCACAATGCCGGTGGTGTTAGGCTCTGGATGGCCTGGCGTGTTGCTACACGAAGCCGTAGGACATGGCTTGGAAGGTGACTTTAATCGTAAGGGCTCTTCAGCGTTTAGCGGCAAAGTAGGGCAACAAGTATCTTCGCCTTTGTGTACCGTGGTTGATGACGGTACGTTAGCTGGACGTCGTGGTTCAGTCAGCGTCGATGATGAAGGAACGCCGGGGCAATATAATGTGCTGATTAAAGACGGGATTCTTCAAGGTTATATGCAAGACAAACTCAACGCGGGTTTGATGAATGCAAGATTAACCGGCAATGGCCGACGTGAATCATATGCTCACTTGCCATTACCGCGCATGACAAATACCTACATGCTTGCTGGCGAAAGCACACCCGAAGATATTATCAGTTCAGTTGAAAAAGGGATTTACGCACCTAACTTTGCGGGCGGCCAAGTGGATATTACCTCGGGTAAATTTGTATTCTCTACATCAGAGGCTTACCTCATTGAAAACGGTAAGCTGACGAGTCCTGTCAAAGGTGCAACTCTCATTGGTTCCGGCCCTGCAGCAATGAATCATATTTCCATGGTGGGCAATGATTTGGCGCTGGACGAAGGTGTAGGCGTATGCGGTAAAGATGGGCAAAGCCTTCCTGTCGGCATTGGTCAACCTACCTTGAAGGTCGACCAACTGACCGTTGGTGGTACTAGCGGATAATAAAAAGCCCCAGTCACAATAAACTGACTGGGGCTTTTTATTCAATGCGCGATTTGTTATTCCGCACTTTCCTGTAATTCTCTTAAATATTTAAATATTTCTCGTGCTGATTTTGGGGGTTTATTCTGAGATTGCTCGCGTTGCGCTGAACGAACAAGCTGACGCAAACGTTGGCGGTCTGCTCCTGGGAATTCATCGATACAAGCTTGAATTGCACCATCGCCTTCACTGATCAGTAGATCGCGTTTCAGCTCTAATTGATGAAAGATAGCATTGGCTTTCACGTGTTTAGCGTCGTGCACTGCTAGCGCTTTAATGATTTCGTCACTGTCGACATTTCGCATTAACTTGCCAATGTATTGAAGTTGGCGACGGTACCCTTCTCGTTTATTGCGAATTCGTTGTGCAAGTTCAATGGCATCACGTAATTGATAATCCAATGGCAATTCATCGAGCACACTTGTGTTCATTTGTGAGAGGCGTATACCTAGTGCTTGAAGTTCGTCAGACTGGCGTTTTAGCTCAGTTTTACTCACAAAATCTTCAGGAAGTTCTTCTTGTTTTTTTTTCTTGGTCATCTTGCTCTGCCATAAGGTCGCGATTCCGAGCTTTCGGTGCTCGCAACTGAGGGGTAAATTGCAGTATCATGCTTGTTTGCGTATTTTAATAGACTCCGGACCCAAGCTTCATGTCTCAAACGATTGCTGCTGAACAGCAACAGCTTCAAGAGCTCATTGCCGACACTCTCAATTATGCTAAATCCAAAGGGGCTTCTCAAGCAGAAGCCGCGATGAGCCGCCAAACTGGGATTAGCGTTAGTATTCGTAAGCAAAATATCGAAACACTCGAATTTAATCGAGACGGTGCGCTGGGTATTACGGTTTACTTTGGCCATAAAAAAGGCAATGCCTCTACATCAGACTTGCGCCCGGAAGCACTGAAAGTTGCGGTAGATGCGGCCTGCAATATTGCTAAGTATACCTCGGAAGACCCGTTTAGTGGACCTGCCGACGCAGAGCAAATGCCGGAATCTGTACCTGATCTTCAGCTCTATCACCCAGGTTCACTTGATCCAGAAAATGCAATTGAATTGGCGATGAGATGTGAGCAAGCTGCTTTTGATACAGATCCGCGCATCAATAACTCAGATGGCGCAACGTTTTCTTCTCATGAATCGGTGCGTTTATATGGCAATAGCCATGGTTTTATTGCCGGTTATCCAAGCACTCGCCATAGCCTAAGTTGTGTCACCATCGCCAAAGAGGGTGATGACATGCAGCGCGACTACAGTTATTCCATCAGCCGTCAGGCTGAGCGCTTGTGGTTGCCAGAAAGAGTGGGCGAGCATGCTGCGCAACGCACAATAAACCGGTTGAATGCGCGCAAGCTTGGTACACGTAAAGTACCGGTCATTTTTGCATCTGATTTAGCATCTGGCCTGTTTGGTCATCTTGTGTCTGCTATTTCAGGCGGTAATTTGTACCGCAATGCCTCATTCTTGAAAGACCGATTAGGCGAACAAATTATGCCTGATCACCTGTCTATTGTTGAACGTCCGTTGATCCCCTGCGCTCTGGCCAGCGCGCCGTTTGATTCTGAAGGTGTTGCCACGCAAGATCGAATGGTCGTTGAGCAAGGAGTGCTAAGTACGTACTTACTGTCGGCATATTCTGCGCGCAAGTTAAACATGGAAAATACAGGTCATGCCGGCGGCATTTATAACTGGTTAATACGTCATGGTGGCCGTGATTTTGATGATTTGCTTGCTGAAATGGGGACAGGATTGTTGGTGACCGAAGTGATGGGCCAAGGAGTGAATACTGTCACTGGAGATTATTCACGTGGCGCAAGCGGGTTCTGGGTGGAAAACGGCCAACTGGCTTACCCTGTGCACGAAATTACCATTGCGAGTAATCTCAAAGACATGTTTAAAAATATTGTACGAGTGGGCTCAGATCTGGACCGCCGTGGGCAAATTCAAACCGGTTCGGTATTGATTTCAGAAATGCAGATAGCAGGTCAGTAATCATGGTTGAAGTGCAAAAAGTTGATTATCAGGATGCTCAACAAGGCGCCGATTTAGTCGCGCTTCTTAGTGCCTATGCGTGTGACCCTATGGGCGGTGGTGAAGATATCTCTGAGCACGTTAAATTAACTCTGGTCAAAGAGCTTGCATCCAGGCCTTATGCTTTTTCAGTCTTGGCTTATGTGGATGGAAAGCCAGCAGGTTTTGCCAATTGTTTCGAAGCCTTTTCAACATTTGCTGCACAACCTTTAGTGAATATTCATGATCTAGCGGTCGTGCCTGACTATAGAGGCCAACAAATTAGTCAGTTGTTACTTGATGAGGTGGAGGCAATTGCGCGCAAAAAGGGCTGCTGTAAGATAACGTTGGAAGTTCTATCGAAAAATGGTCCTGCCAAAAATGCTTACCAAAAGTTCGGTTTTGAAGCTTATCAGCTACAAGATGGCGCCGGTGAAGCGTTATTTTGGCAAAAATCTCTGAAAGAGTTTTAAGGCTCTTTGGGAGTCGGTTGCCACGTGTCTACATGAATGACGTCGTCTATGGGGCGTCTAGGTAACCAACCGAGTTTTTCCAATTCGGGTTTGTCATTAAATTGAGACACATAACCCACGCATAAATACGCGACAATACTAATATCTTGCGGAATATTCAGCGTGTCGTACAGAACATCATCATGCAAAATACTCACCCATCCCACCCCTAAATTTTCCGCTCGCGCTGCTAACCAGAGGTTTTGAATGGCACATACGGTGCTGTACAAGTCCATGTCGGGCTTAGCTGTTGTACCAATCACAACCGGGCCATTACGGCTTCTATCGCAGGTAACGCATATTCCCAAAGGGGCTTCCATAATGCCTTCGAGTTTTAGCTTTTGATAGGTCTCTTTTTTGTCGGAAGCGAACATTTCGGTGGCTTGTTGGTGCGCTTGAAGGTAGCTGCTCTTGATGCGCGCCTTCGTTTGGTCAGAGCGCACTAATACGAAATCCCACGGCTGCATATAGCCCACACTCGGCGCATGATGAGCCGCCGTTAAAACGCGCTTTAATACATCATCTGGGATGGCGTCAGGCAGGAATTCTCTGCGCACGTCACGGCGCGCAAAAATAGTTTTATAAACCGAATCTCGTTCTTCTTGAGTAATTTGCATTTAACGCAACATGACGGTGGCTGTGCCTAAGAATGATAGGAGGCCGATGATGTCAGTAAATGTCGTGACCATCATACTTCCTGCAAGTGCGGGATCAATTTTAAGCCGCTTTAGTGTTAGTGGCACCATGACCCCAGCGATGCCGGCCATGAGCATATTGACAAACATGGCCACGGCAATGACGACACCTAAATGCCAATCGCCTTTCCAAACGGTCACCACTGCGGCCAGGGTAAATGCCCAAAGCATACCGTTCATGAATCCCACAAGGGCCTCTTTACCCAATAACCAGCGGGCGTTGCTGTCGCCCACGTGACCTAAAGCGATACCGCGAATCACCAGAGTAAGGGTTTGATTGGCAGCCACCCCCCCCATGCTCGGCACAATAGTCATGAGAATAGCGACGGTGGCAAGCTGCGACAAAATATCTTCGAACATATTCGATACCGAAGCTGCTAGAAGCGCTGCACATACGTTTAGGCCAAGCCATACTGAGCGTCGCTTGGTACTTTTTAAAGCCGGTGCAAAGGTATCTTCTTCATCGTCTAGGCCCGCCATGCTCATTAATGAGTGCTCTGCGTCCTCACGGATGACGTCAACGACGTCATCGACAGTAATACGGCCTAATAGGCAGCCGTTGCCGTCTACCACAGGGGCCGAAATGAGGTCGTGACGCTCAAAGTGTTGTGCTACTTCAGAGTCGTGCTGTTCAGCCGAGAGGGGGGCTACGTCCACCTCAAGAATCTCCGAAATTTCGAGTTCTGACTGGCTACTAACGAGCAGTGCGAGTGAAACTTCGCCCAAGAGTTTGTCTTGTTTGTCTACCACGTAGAGTTTATCGGTGCCTTCTGGCAACTGGCCGCGCAGCCGAAGATAGCGCAAAACTACATCCACAGAGACATCTGGGCGCAGGGTAATGACATCCGTGTTCATCATGGCGCCAGCGCTGTCTTCTTCATAAGAGAGTGCTTGTTCGACGCGATGACGGTCTTGCTCATCCATCGAGCTTAAGACTTGCTGAAATACCGATTCCGGAAGGCTACCAAGGACGTAAGCGAGATCATCGCTTTCCATACCTTCGATGGCTTCGGCAACATGTTCGGGCTCCATTTCCCGAATAATGCTGTCTTTAATATCTTCCGCTAGCTCTTCAAGGATCTCACCGTGCTGGTCTGGATCGATTAATTGCCAGAGAACAGGACGTGCAGAAGGCGTTGATGATTCTAATAAGAGTGCAACATCGTAAGCCGGAAGGGAGTGAAGCATTCGGCGCACGTGGACAAACATGCCGCCATTGAGAGCGTCATTAACAGCCTTTAAACGGCTGTGAGTTTGTTCTTGTTCGAGAATTTGAGGCATATTAATTGATTCCCGCGCACCGAGTCATAAGAAGGCTTACAGTTTAAACGAATCATCTTGATATGCCACACAAAAGGTATGCCAATTAGAGGGGATTATTCACCCTCATCGAAGAAATTGTTGATGAGGTTCTCGACTGCGTCCAGTGCTGCGGCTGCATCATCACCCTCTGCGCTGACTTGCACCGACTGCCCTTGGCACGTTTGCAGTAGTAACAAGCTCATTACGCTCCCTGCGGAGGCGCTTTTGTCACCATGAGAGATCATGACTTCTGCCTCATAGTCCCGTGCGAGAGTAGCTAGCTTAGTAGCTGCACGCGCATGCAACCCGAGTTTGTTTTGGATGAGCAGTGAGCGAGTTAAAATCATACTGAAGTCTTTTTATATTGAAGGTTACGATGGCGTAGTTGCACCTGATACGATGATCTAAATAAATCCGCAAGGCGGTTGGCGATATGAACTGAGCGGTGGCATCCGCCAGTACAGCCAATTGCCACGGTCACGTAACTCCGATCATTCTTTTCAAGTTGGGGGAGCCAGTCTTTGAGATTACTTTCGACCTGAGCGATAAAGGCTTCTACATTGCTGTGCTGGTCAAAAAATTCAATGACGGGCTGATCGTTGCCGGTATATGAACGTAAACCCGGCTCCCAATAAGGGTTGGGTAAGAAGCGCACATCAAACACGAAGTCAGCATCGTTGGGAGTGCCGTGTTTAAAACCAAATGATTCAAAGACCAACACCAGTGGAGCCTTTGATGTGCCCGATAAGCGTTCGCGAAGTGTTGCGCTAAAATCGTAAATAGTGGAGTGGCTGGTGTCTAAAAATAGGTCGGCTTGCTCTCGAACCGGCTCTAACCAAGATGTCTCTGCGGCAACTGCATCAGCCAGTGTAAGCTCATTTTTTGTAAGCGGGTGACGGCGCCGTGTTTCAGAATAACGTCGCAATAGAATCGAGTCATCGGCATCGAGATATAAAATAGTGGTGGGAACGGCTGTTTTAAGAACTTTAAGCAATTGCTCGATCTGAGCACGATCGTTCGGCAAGTTCCTCATGTCTAAGCTCACAGCAACGTTCTCGTGCTGGTTGTGCTGCATGGTGATCCAAGGCTTCAGAAGTTCGATGGGTAAATTGTCAACGCAATAGTACCCGAGATCTTCGAGAACCCTGAGCGCAATAGATTTCCCTGCTCCTGAACGACCACTAACGACGGTGAGCTTCATGTAAGAGTGCACTTTAATAAATGATTATGCGTTGATAATAACCTGATATAGGTCTTCAGCACTAGAGGCACATCTGAGCTGTTTTAAGGTATTTTTTTGACCTAATTTTTCAGCGACTAAAGCAAGAGTTTTGAGATGGTGTTTGCAGTCTTGCTCGGGCACCAGCATCGCAAACATAATATCGACTGGCTTTTTATCAATGGCGTCGAATTCGATTGGGGATTCAAATTGAACCAATATAGCGACGTTGCTGGCGTCAGACGGGAGTCTGCCGTGCGGAATGGCTATGCCATTTCCAATGCCGGTACTGCCTAGTTTTTCGCGTGCTAAAAAGCGCTCGAAAATTTCGTTTTCGGTGAGTCCTTGGAGATGCTTCGCTGCGATTTCACTTACGATTTCAAGTGCTCGCTTTTTGCTACTACATTGGACTGCACTGAAAGTGCAGTCCTTGGACAGGATACTTCGCATGTTCATGATTAATGCTTCTGCAATTTTTCCTTGTGGCGAATAACCTGCCGGTCGAGCTTGTCGACTAACGAGTCTATCGCCGCATACATACTTTCGCTTTCAGCGTTCGCAAATATTTCCGCTCCCGAGAGGTGAACGGTTGCTTCTGCAATCTGGCGAAGTTTTTCGACATTCAACACCACATGGACGTTTGTGATGTTGTCGAAGTGGCGCTCTAATTTGGCCAGCTTCTCTGTGACATAGTCACGTAAAGGAGGAGTAATATCAACATGATGACCGGTTAAGTTTAGTTGCATAGGCGTGTTTCCTCACTCAGTACTTGTTGTTACAAAAGACTTTTTCTTTGGTTGGATGGCGGAATATTGAGCGCTTCACGATATTTAGCAATCGTTCGGCGAGCCACATTAATTCCTTGATCCGAGAGTAGCTCAGCCATTTTACTATCGCTTAATGGCTTTGCCGGGTTTTCTGCTGCGACCAGCTTTTTAATCAATGCGCGAATAGCAGTGGACGAGCATTCGCCACCACTTTCAGTGCTCACATGGCTGGAGAAGAAGTATTTGAGTTCAAATATACCGCGTGGCGTGTGCATATACTTCTGCGTGGTCACGCGCGAAATAGTAGATTCATGCATGCCAACTTCTTCGGCCACATCATTGAGAACCATGGGTTTCATGGCTTCATCGCCGTACTCAAAAAAGTCGTATTGGCGTTTCAGAATGCAGTTTGAAACTTTCATAAGTGTTTCGTTACGGCTTTCTAAGCTTTTAATGAACCACTTGGCTTCTTGCATGTGTGAACGGATAAATTGTCCGTCAGAGGTGTTTCGAGCACCACGAGACATAGCTGCGTACTGCTCATTGACTCGAATTTTTGGCACTGCATCTGGATTCAATTCGACTTGCCAGACGCCGTTGCGCTTCATCACTGAAACGTCTGGAATGACGTATTGGCTATCTTCGACCACAATGGCACTGCCCGGACGCGGATTGAGGCTTTGGATCAAGCGCATCACTTCGCGAAGCTGGTCTTCTTTGAGTCGCGCTCGGCGCATCAATGTGCGGTAATCGCGACTTGCAAGTAAGTCCATGTGGTTGTTGATCACTAGCATGGCTTCTTTTAACCAAGGCGTGTCGGTGCCAAATTGACGCAATTGAATGAGTAAACATTCTTTGATGGAGCGAGAGCCCGAACCAATTGGGTCAAATAGCTGAATGCGTTTTAAAACGGCTTCAATTTCATCCAATTCAACTTCTGCATTACCTTGGCTTTCTAGAATATCTTCTGTTGTGACAGTGAGATAACCTGCATCATCAATGCCATCAAGAATAGTTCTGGCAATGGCACGATCTGTGTCTGTCATGGGAGTTAATTCAAGCTGCCATTCGAGGTGAGCATGCAATGAATCGGTGGTTTCACCTTGAAAGCTTTCATCATCCTCACGCATTGGGGCGGCTGAGGCCACAGGGGCTGCTGACACAACTTCATCCCAAGTTGTATCCATAGGCATTTCTTCCGAAATGGAATCTTGTTGCAGTGCTTCTGCAGTATCAACTGTACTACTATCTGCTTCAATACTGTCCAAGCTGACATCTGAATCTGCTGAAGATGAATTTTCTTCTTCGGATTGTTCAAGGAGTGGATTGCTATCCAAAGCTTCTTGAATTTCCTGTTGCAGATCTAAAGTCGACAATTGCAAAAGCCTAATGGCTTGCTGCAATTGCGGCGTCATAGTCAGCTGTTGGCCAAATTTAAGCTGGAGCGATGGTTTCATCTAGTCTCCGACTCTTCCTGTGTAACGGTGGCTGCAAAATGAGCAGTATCCGTGGGTTACGTTAAGCTACTATAGCTGGAATTGCTCACCTAAGTACACATCTCGAACGTGTTGATTTGCTAAAACTTGTTCCGGAGAACCTGTCGCAATCAATTCGCCATGTGACACGATGTAAGCGTACTCACAAACGGATAGTGTTTCACGAACGTTATGATCCGTAATTAATATCCCTAAACCTCGAGTTTTGAGGTGTTCAATGATCTTTTTAATATCCGATACTGAAATAG